>REBS01000164.1 GCA_007692605.1 Gemmatimonadales bacterium | reverse complement strand
CATGAACGAGCTCAAGCTCGAGACCGTCACCCCGCACGAGGACCCGGCCTTCGTCATCGAGATGATCCGGGCCTACGTCGAGGTCGGGGCGATGGACCCCGAGGCGGGGACCGCCAGGGAGCAGCGCATCCGGTCCGAGGCCGAGGCCCGGGTCCGCCAGGGCCTTCGGGGCCCCCGTCGCTGGATCTACCGGTGGGTGCTGCGCCAGTCGCGTCACCGCATCCGCGACCGCGAGAACCTCCGCTTCGAACGCACGCGCGTCTTCGGCATCGTCCGGCGAATCGTGCTGGCGCTGGGCGAGCACCTGGTCCGGACGGGCCAGCTCGAGGATCGTCAGCACGTCTTCTACCTCACCCTCGAGGAACTCTTCGCGCATGTGGAGGGCACCGGGGTGACCGACGACCTGGCCGGGCTCGCCCGCCTGCGGAGGGCCGAGTTCGACGCCTTTCGCGAGGAGCCGGATCCTCCCCCCCGCTTCGAGACCGTGGGGCCACCGACCGGGACCGCGCCCGGCGGCGGATCGTGGGAGGACGAGGCCCGCCTTGCTCCGGGTGGCGAAGGCGCAGATGGACCCGGCGACACCGCCGGCGAACTGTCGGGACTGGGCTGCTGCCCGGGCCGGATCCGGGCCCCGGTGCGCCTGGTGACCGACCCGCGGCACCCGGGGGAGCTCAACGGCCACATCCTGGTGGCGGCCCGCACGGATCCGGGCTGGACCCTCCTGTTTCCCCGGGCCGAGGGCATCCTGGTGGAGCGGGGCAGCCTGCTCAGTCACTCGGCCATCGTGGCCCGCGAGATGGGCCTGCCCTGCGTGGTGGGAGTCCGGGGGCTGATGACCACCCTGACCGACGGCGAGATCGTCGAGATGGACGGCACCACCGGCCGCATCCTGCGAGTGGACGCATGACCCCGTCGCCCGAGCCCGAGCCGAGGCCCGACGCCCCATCGGACCGCCCCCCCACCCCGACCGAGGCGGCCGGCGCACGCATCGGCACCCGGGCCCGCTTCGGCTTCATCCGGTACGGGAGTGTCTGGGAGGACGCCCGGGTCCTGACCGAGGCCCTGGCCCCCGTGGCCACCGGGGGTCGACTCCTCTCGGTGGCCTCGGCCGGAGACAACGCCCTCGCCCTTCTCACCCTCGACCCCGAGGCCGTGGTGGCCGTGGACCTGAGCCCCGCGCAGCTTGCCTGCCTGGAACTCCGAATGGCCGCCATCCGCCACCTCGATCCCGAAGCCCTCATGGGATTCCTGGGGGTCGACGAAGGACCCCGCACCCCGGTCTACGCGCAACTCCGCGGCGAGCTGTCACCGGAAGCCCGGGCCTTCTGGGATGCGCACCCGGACCCGATCGCCCGGGGCATCATCCACGCGGGCAAGTTCGAGCGCTACCTTCGGACCTTCCGCCGCTTCGTGCTTCCCCTGGTCCACCCGCGTCGGCGGATCGACACCCTTCGCGAGGACCGCCCCCCCGAGGAGCGCCGGGCCTTCTACGAAAACGAGTGGGACACCTGGCGCTGGCGCACCCTCTTCCGCCTCTTCTTCAACCGGCGCGTCATGGGCTGGATGGGGCGGGACCCCGCCTTCTTCGAGCATGTGGAGGGGGCCGTGAGCGAGCGAATCCTGGCCCGCACCCGCCATGCCCTCACGGAGCTTCCGGCCCGCACGAACCCCTACCTGGCCTACATCCTGACGGGCACCTACCCGCCCGAGGCACGCCCACTCTACCTTCAGCCCGATGCGCTGGAGCTGATCCGGAGCCGACTCGATCGGGTGGAGCTCCTGGCCGGGAGCGTCGAGGAGGCACCGGGGCCCTTCGACGGGATGAACCTGTCCAACATCTTCGAGTACATGGCGCCCGAGGACCACGAGGCCTGCTATCGGGCCCTTCTGGAGCGGGCTCGGCCGGGGTGCCGCCTCGTCTACTGGAACCTCCTGGTGCCCCGCCGCTGCCCGCCGGCGCTCGGTGACCGCGTGCGTCCCCTGGAGGATCTCGGGGAGGCCCTTCATGCCCGGGATCGGGCCTGGTTCTATTCCGCCCTCCGGGTCGACGAGGTGGGCCCGTGGTGATGGCGCTCCTGGTGGGGGCGGCGTACCTGGCCATCTTCGGGCTGGCCGAGTTCTCGCTCCGCTGGGACCCACCGCGGGAGTGGACCCGGAAGTTCGTCCATGTCTCCGGAGGGCTGGTGGCCGCCGTCCTCCCCTGGCTCATCGAGAGCCACTGGACCGTTCTGGCGCTGGGCATCGCGCTGGCGGCCCTCCTCTGGGGGACCCGGCGGGTCGGCTGGCTCCAGAGCGTGCACGGGGTCGAGAGGGAGACCGAGGGCGGGCTCTACTTCCCTCTGGCCATCTACCTGCTCTTCCTGCTGGCGGCCGATCGGCCCGTCTTCTACCTGACCTCGGTCCTGGTCCTGGTCGTGGCCGACACCGCGGCGGCGGTGCTGGGGAGCGCCTACGGCCGGTCCACCTACTCGGTCGAGACCGACCGCCGCTCCATCGAGGGCTCGGCCGTCTTCTTCCTCATGGCGTTTCTGAGCGTCCACCTGCCCCTGCTCCTCCTGACGGAGCTGGATCGGGGGGCGGTGGTGATGATCTCGCTGCAGCTCGCCCTCCTGGTGACCTTCTTCGAGGCGATCAGCCTGAAGGGGATCGACAACCTCGTCGTGCCCCTGGGGACCCTCTTCCTCCTGGTGAAGCTCACGCCCCAGGACGCCGGTGCGATCGGCGCGCAGCTTGGCGCACAGCTCGCCATCGTCGCGGTCATTGCGGTGGTGGCCTGGCGTTACCGATTCCTGAAGATGAGCGGGGCGCTGGCCCTCATGCTCTTCTTCTACGGCGCCTGGGGGCTCGGGGGGCCGGTCTGGGTGGTGGCTCCCACCCTGGCACTCCTCGGATTCGTGGGGCTCCGGCGATGGTTGCGGTCGACCACCCGTCTGCCCGATGGCCGGTACCAGGTCCTCGCCCTCTTCCACGTGGCGATCGTGCCCAGCCTCCTCTTCATCGCCGACAACACGGTGCAGACGTTCCTGCCGCTGACCGGGTGGTGGGAGACTCGGGGGCTGGGGCAGCCCTTCTACCCCGTATACGTGGGCGCGGTGGCCGCGCAACTTGGCCTGATGGGCTGGGCCCTCCTCGGCGAGTCTCCCGTTCCGGACGAGCGGCGCCGTCGTGTCCTCGCCGGGGTGCTGGCGGGAGCCGTCGGCCTCGTGGTCCCGCTCGGGCTGCTGGCCGGGAGCCTGGCGGGGCTGATCGGCGGGGGCATGACTGCGGGGAGCGTCGGCGAATTCGGGCCGGCGGGAGGGACGGGGGCTGCGGCGATCGGGGTCGCGACCGGCGCAGCCCTCGCGGTCCCGCTTCTCTCCGCGCTGGTCTTCGGAGGTCTTCGCCGGCAGGCCCCCCGCCTCCGGGCCGGGGCCTCCGGGCCGGAGCCGGGTCGGGCAGCTGGGGGCCTCTCGATCCTGCGGGCTCAGAGCCTGAGCGTGGGAAGCGCCGCCCTTGTGGTCATCCTGGTTCTGATATGGGAGGCTCTGGTCCTGCGTTGACCCCTCGCGGCGGCAAGGCGAGTCGACGAGGAACCGTACAGCAATGGAAGGCCGCGGGACGTCAGCGGCACCGCACCGTGAGGCTGCAGAGCTTCAGATCGTCCGGCCCGATCGACCCTCCACCTTCTTCCGGAGCGCCACCATGTCGGTCTTCGAGGCGTGGCGCGGGTCCCGGGGGATCCGGCGCACCACATGGAGCACGTCTACCGCCACGCCGTCGCGGCTCACGTCGGACTCGAGTGCGTCGATCAGCGCCGCTCTCCCCTCGTCCGAGAGCCGGCCCCCGGCCACCTCGACGCAGAGCACACCTCGCTGCCCCAGCTCCGGATCCGGCTCACCCCAGACCGCCGCATGGCGGACCTCGGGGGCCGAGAGCGCCCGAAGCTCGACCGGAAGCGGCCACACCACCATCCCGCTCCTCAGCACCCGGGCCCCGACCCGCCCCAGGAGCCAGAGGCGCCCGTGTGCATCGAGGCGAGCAGCGTCGCCCGTTCGATGCCAGATGCGAGATCCGTCGGGTGCGGGAATCTTGGCCAGCGCCTCGGCCTCGGGGTCGCCCAGGTAGCCCTCCAGGACGTGATCACCGGCCACCACGACTTCGCCCGCCTGGCCCGGCGTCACCTCCCAGGGCGTCCAGCCCCGATCATCCAGCTCGATCGGCCCCTCGTGGGGACGGACGATGCGCACCGAGGTCTCGGGTACGGGTGGCCCCACACAGAGGCCGACCTGCGCGAGACCGGCGTGCGTACGGTCTGGGGAGTCCATGGTCTCCAGCATGTCGGCCAGGGGGAGGCCGGCGATGGGCTCGGCCTCGGTGCTTCCGTACAGCACATGCGGCCGGCCCGAGACCACGTCGACGAGCAGGCGGGCCAGGGGCGGAAGGACGGGGGCGCCCCCCGTGTAGAGCGTGCGCAGTGGAAGGGGCTCGGCTCGATCCCGGCACCAGGTGCCCAGCCGCTCGTAGAAGGCCGGCGAGCCCGTGCTCGTCGTGACCCCCTCGCGGGTGATCTGGCGGTGGATGCGGGCCGGGTCGATCTCGGCGGGACGCCGGGGGTCGGCATCGGGGAGGACACTGGGAATCCCGCTGGCCAGGTTGTTCAACACGAAGATCGGCAGAGTGGGCATGTCCACGTCGGTGGCCTCGGGGGCCATGTGCCGCCGGAGCGCGTGGTGCTGGGCCCAGAGGAAGGCGTGCGAGCGGACGGCACCCTTGGGCCGCCCGGTGCTGCCGGTGGTGAAGGTGACGAGCGCGGGATCATCCGGAGCCACCGGGTGGGCACCGTCGGCTTCGGGGGAGTCGACGGAAGCTGTGGCTCCCGCCGGGCCTCCCACGAGGCCGCGGCCGGAACGAACCCGAAACCGCAGGGGAATCCGGCGGAGCGAGGGTACCAGGAGCCCGAGCCAGAGGGCCTTCCGCGTCCCCACCACGGCCCGGGGAGCCGCGGCGGCCACGGCGGCCCCCACCCGGGATCGGCCCGCCCAGGCATCGACGAAGACCACGGTGGCCCCCCGGTGCAGGCAGCCCAGAAGAACCGAGTAGAGGTCGATGGACATCGGGACCAGAACGAGGACCCGGTCCCCGGGTCCGACTCCCCGGGACCCGAGGATCCGGGCCGTACGCCGGATCTCACTCGAGAGGTCGGCGAAGGTGAGGCGGCGGCTGGGCTCGGAAGACGACGCCCCCACGAGCCGGCGAAGTCGGGAGCCCAGTCCGCGGCACGGCTCGATGATCGCGGCCCGGTCCGGATGCTCCACGGCCCGCTGGTGGAGTGCCGACGCGATGTTGGGCTCGCTCACGGAGTCCACTCGAGAAGGGCGTAGCGCCGGATGGTCCGAGCCGATCGGGAGGAGATGCGGGCCGAGGGATTCTCCTCGTGCATGAGGGCATGAATGAGGGCCTCGTACCCGCCGTCGAGGGCGAGCTGGCGGGGCTCGTCCAGGAGGAGCGGGCCCAGACCCGTGCCCCGTGCATCGACGGTGACGGCCACGGTCTTGAGGATCACCCGCGAGGTCAGGGCTTGGTCGGGCAGCGCGAAGAAGAACCCCTTGAGCTCACCGCCTTCGGTGCGGGCCAGGCGGACGAACGACGGATCCACCAGGGGACGGACCCTGGCATACATCTCCCGGAAGACCGGCCATGGCTGGGGCGAGTAGAGTGGGTTGCCCGAGAACGCCTCCACACTCAGGGCATGGAGATCGGCCAGCTCCTCTTCGAAGCGATCCATTCGGATCGGGGCCAGACGGATCCCCCGCTCCCGGAGTCCGGTCAGGGCCTCCTCGCGGCGAGGATCCGCCCGGGTCAGATCGCGGATGATCGCACTCAGATACCTGGTGCGCTCTTCAAAGCCGGCGGCCTGAAAGGCCTCGAGGTGGGAGGGCGGGGTCCAGGGCTCCATGAAGAAGGGGGGCTCCGGTGGAGGGCCATCCGGAGCGGGGTCGGTCACCAGGCGATAGCGGGCCCAGGTGCTTCCGTTCATGGGTCCCAGCACGCGACGGACACCGCGAGCGGCCAGCTCCCCGCAGGCCCGACCGAGGAGAGTGGCGAGGGCCTCGGTCGGCCCGGGGGCTTCGGTCGATTCTGGCACCGCGGTCGATCCAGGGCCATCGGCCAGGCGAATGTGGCCAACCAGACCCGAGGGCCCGGGAGCGTCGTTCAGGTCGTGGACCACCTGCAGGGAGAGGGCCGCCAGTGGCGCACCGTCGCGGGTCGCCCACCACACCTCGGCACGGTCCGGTACGGGATCGGCGTCGTCGGGAAAGAGCAAGGCCCGGGTAACGGAATCGATGGCGGGATCGGGGGCTTCGGCCGAATCACGAGATGGATGGGCACCCGCGGGCGCAGCCGGGTCCGGCTCGGCCTCCACGGCCAGGCCCCTCGGATGCAGCCGGTGAAACTCGAGGTCGGGGTGGGAGCCACGGAGCGGGGTGCGGTCGGTCACGGAGCTCGGCGTGTGAGGGGGCAGGAGTCCATCGGCGGATTGCTCACTCGAGGATAAGGGCCCAGCTTGCGGGCGACAAACCGTCGTCCCGCCCGGACCGGAAACCGCCATGCCCGCTCACCCCGATCCCCCGCCCCCGACGCCCGTCGGAGAGGCCGATTCGCCGATGGACACCGGCCGCTCGGGTCGGCGGCCCAGCGGCGAGGCGTGGGGTCATGTACGCGAACTGCTGACGTACTGGCGGGCCCGCTGGCCCGAGGCCCTTGTTCGGTTGGGGCTGGTCGCCCCCCTTGCGATCTGGGCGGTGCTCGTGATCGCACTTGCCGGGGGAGTCGGCGGCCACCCGTCGCCGGTTCGGTGGATGGTGGCGCTGACCTGGCTTCCGGTGTTCCTCGCTCTCGCGCTCGGGTTTCGGAACCGCGCGCGGACCGTCGTGGCACTCGGGCTCTGGTCCGCTCCGGTGGTGAGCTTCTTCCTCCTCCTGTCCCCCTCGAACGATCGCAACTGGGAGGCTCCCTCGTCGCGCACCGCCCACGCCACGATCGACGGCACATGGGTGACCCTGCACGACATCCGCGACTTTCGGTACGACGCGCACGGAAGCTGGGCGCCGAATTGGTACGACGCCACCTACGACCTCGCGGAACTCGAAGAAACCTGGTTCGTGCTCACGGAGTTCGGAGAGCTGGACGGGCTGGCTCACGTCATGGTGAGCTTCCAGTTCGCCGGGGGACGCTACGTGGTGATCTCGGTCGAGATTCGCCGGCAGGAAGGCGAGGTCTACAGCCCGCTGGGGGGCGCCTTCCGGCAGTACGAACTCATGTACGTGGTCGCCGACGAACGCGATGCCATCGGGCTTCGGACGCTGGTGCACGGCGATCCCACCTGGGTGATCCCGATGAACGCCGGTCCGGAGGCGAGCCGGGCCTTCTTCATGGACATGGTCGAGCGCGTGAACGAACTCCACCAGCAGCCGGCCTGGTACAACACGATCTTCGCCTCGTGCGCCTCGAGCCTGGCCGACCACTACGAGCGGGTGAACGAGGTCCGCCTGGGATGGGACCGGCGCATCTTTCTGCCGGGGTTCGGCGACGAACTCCTCGAGGAGCTGGACCTGCTGCCCCCGGGGATGGACCGAGCCGAGGTGCGCCGACGCTTCCGCGTGAACGAGCGGGCCGTCGCCGACGGCGGGTCCGAAAGGTTCTCGCGCGCCATCCGCTCGGCCAGGGCCGACCTGAACCCGAGTAATGCGCCGACGAGCGATGCGATCGAGCCCGCGAGCGGGCGGGTCGATCAGGGGGGCGGCTGAATCTCGTCGTCGCCGACCACCACGAACTCGGGGGCCGGGGGGCGAAGGTTGTACGACGATGCCATCGCCCGGCCGTACGCGCCGGTTCCGGCGATCAGCAACAGGTCTCCCTCGTTGGTCGGGGGAAGCAACCGATCCACGCCCAGGCGGTCGCCGGTCTCGCAGATCGGCCCCACCACCTGGACCCGCTCGCTCCCCCGGTCGCCCAGCCGCGTCAGGTTCACGATCTCATGATGCGCGCCGTAGAGCGCAGGGCGGATCAGGGAGTTCATTCCGGTCGCCAGTCCCACGTATCGGATCGGCCCCTTGCGCTTGGTCTGGGTGACCCGGGCCAGGAGCACCCCCGACTGCGCCACCACGAAACGCCCCGGCTCCAGCCAGAGCTCCAACTCGGGTCGCACCGCCCGGATCTGCGAGAGTCCCTCGGCCAGGGCGCTCAGGTCGAGAGCCGACTCGCCCGCACTCTGGGGAACGGGCAGGCCACCCCCGAGATCGAGCACCTTCGTGTCGGGGAAGAGCTCGGCGATCTCGAGGAGGAACCGCCCCATGCGGGGCCAGTGCCCCGCCCCCGGAATCCCGCTGCCCGCATGGACGTGGAGCCCCACGACGCGCGCACCCACCCCCGCGATCCGCTTCGCCATCTCGTCGAGATCCTCGGGCTGGACCCCGAACTTGGAGCGGCGTCCCGCCGTCGAGACCTTTTCGTGGTGCCCGGCCCCCTGGCCCGGGTCGATCCGCACGAACAGGTCCCGTCCCCGGAAGATCTCGGGCCAATGCACGATCGGGTGGAGAGCATCGAGGGTCACCCGCACCCCCGCATCGAGAGCCCACTCGTACTCGGCCCGAGGGGCGAAATTGGGGGTGAACAGGATCGCATCGCCGGGAAGATCGGGGAGCACCTCCCAGACCGCCTCGATCTCGCCTCGGGACACGCACTCGAATTCGGCGCCTTCTTCGTGTACCACCCGAAGGATCTCGGGGTGAGGGTTCGCCTTCATGGCGTAGAGCACCCGGTCCACCGGGCTCAGACCCCGGAGTTCGCGAATGCGCTCGCGGACCGTGTCGAGGTGGTACACGTACGCGGATTCGGTGTCTCGAAACCCCTCCAGGAGTAAGGGCCGGCACCGTTCCCACCACGCCGGTTCGCCCGGCTCGGTGTGGTCCCGCGTGAGCTCCTCCCACGAGGGTCCGAAGATGTCGGGGGCCGCCGGTTCGGACACGAGGGTCCGGTGAAGCTGGCGGACCAGCCGCTCCCCCTGATCCTCGTCGACCACCACGGTGACATTCAGGTCGTTCGCCGCCTGGCTCACCATATGGATGCGGTGCTCCTCGAACACCCTCAGGGTGGGAGCCAGCTGATGCAGAAGCCCTCGGATCCGGTTGCCGACCAGGCTCACCGCCGCGCACGGCTCGATCACCTCGACGCGGCCCAGCTCCTGCAATCGGAGGGTGAGCGCCTCCAGACGATCCGGATCCAGCAGGTTTGCCGACGCATCGAGCGATACGGTCACATTCGTCTCCGAGGTCGAGACCATGTCGACCGACAGTCCGGCATCCCGGAAGGCCTCGAAGAACCGGGCCAGGAAGCCGACCTCCTGCCACATTCCCAGGGTCTCGATCGAGATCAGTACCACCTGGCGCTTCCACGAGACCGCCTTGAGGTGCGACATCCCGTCCGAGATGTCCTCGCGGATCACGGTGCCCGGCCCATCGGGCATCGACGTGCTCCTCAGGTGGACCGGAATCCGCCGGTCACGCAGAGCCGGAAGGCAGCGGGGGTGCAGAACCCTGCTGCCCGTGGTCGCGATCTCCTGGGCCTCGCCGTAGCTGAGCCGATAAAGGAGTCTGGCGGTCGGGATCCGCGCCGGGTCGGCCGAGAACATGCCGGGTACCTGCGACCAGATTTCGAGTCGATCCGCGCCCCACCGCCCCGCCAGACAGGCCGCCGCCGTGTCCGAGCCCCCTCGACCCAGGACCACCGTCGCCCCGTCGGGATCCCGAGCGGTGAACCCCTGGGTGAGGCCGATCCCCGGAAGCGAGTCGAGCTGCTCGCGGAGGGCGGGATCGAATGCGGCATCGCATTCGGCCGAAAGACGGCGGAGGGCCTCGGGGCGATTCGCGTCCACCCTCGTCTCGAGGAGGTCACGGGCATCCAGCCACGTGAGGTCGAAGCCGCGCCCCTTCAGGAACTCCGCTCCCACCCGGCTTGCCATCCGCTCGCCCAGGGCCAGGATCCGGGCCCGTGTCGCGGGGGTCGGGACGCCCTCGGCCCGAGCCATCGACACCGCCTCATGGAGGTCCGCCAGATCCTCCTCCATGGATTCCGGCACCCGACCCAGGAGCTCCTGTGCGAAGGCCCGGTGTCGCTCCTCGACCCAGGCGATCCGCTCGGCGTCGGTCGGAGCCTCGAGGGCGTCGGTCACCCCCGGCAGCGCCGAATGCACCACGAGCGTCCGCTCGATCCCCGATTCCTGGTGCCGACGGAGGATCGTCTCGATGGCCGCCCATGCGCCGAGACCCTTGACACTGGTGCCGCCAAACTTGAGAACGACACGCTCGGCGGGGCCGGATTGCGAGAGGGGGTGCATGAACTCGGGGGTCCAGGAAGCGTGGCGGAGCGGGTGGGAGCCAAGCTACCGGGCGACTTCCTCGAGAGCAATCGTTGGGTCCCCGCCTCCGACTCGAGCGCGCTTCACCCGCCGGCCGGCGGGAGACCCCCGATCGGACGCAGGACCACCTCTATTCCGGGGCTTCCGGAACCAGCAGCACCGGGGAGCGAATGCGGCCGATCACATCTCGGCTCACGCTGCCCAGGGCGACGCGGCGGATCAGCCCCATCCCGCGGCTTCCCATGACGAGGAGGGGCTCCCGCCCGGTGGAGGCAGCGGCGGCCACGATCACATCCGCCGGCTCTCCTTCGACGAAGCGGGTCTCCACGTTGATGACTCCCTCCGCCCTGAACGTTCCAGCGAGCAAGGCGAGCGGGTCCTCCTTTCCGTCTTCTGTTCGCCGCCCCGGTCCCGGTCCCGAGCCAGAGCGTGATGCACCCCCATCAGACCGGGCCACCCCTCGAACGGCATGAAGCACCGTCAGAGCTCGCCCCTCTCCCTGGCGTGCCAGGGCCGAGGCAATCGAGGCTGCCCGCTCCGAGGCCGGTGAGAAGTCGGTGGCCAGGAGGATCGGGCCGTCCATCGGGCAACAGAAGACCGCCAGGGGGGCTTCGGCGCCATCGCCGTCGGGCTCGATCCGGAGAAAGAGCACCGGAAGGTGAGACGCCTCGAGCACCTTCAGCGCAACACTCCCCACGAACGCCTCCCGCAGGAGGCTACGGCTCCGGGATCCGATGAGGACGAGATCGGCCTCCACGTCATCGGCCACCCGCAGGATTTCTCGAGACGGGTTTCCGGGACGCACCTCGGTGGCGACCTCGAGGCCTTCCTCCCGCAGTTCCTCGGCCATGGCCTCGAGCGATTCCCGGTACTCGTCCAGGTGCGCCACGGCGCCGGCGATGGGATAGTCCACCGGGGGCACGTGAAGGAGGGTGAGACGACGGACCCCGAGGGCCCGGAGCCGGGGGGCGCATCCTACCAGAAGGGTGCCGGACGGGGCCATGTCGACGGCCACCAGGGCGTGTTCGAACATCAGGCGGTCTCCGGCTCGAGGACCGGGGAGCCTTCATCCCCGGGAAAGCTGCCGCGTGTCACATTGGCGAACTTGACCAGCAGGAGCATGACCGGCACTTCGACCAGCACTCCCACCACCGCGGCGAGTGCGGCGCCCGAGTTCAGCCCGAAGAGGACAATGGCCGCCGCCACCGCCAGCTCGAAGAAATTGCTGGCGCCGATCAGCGCCGCCGGTGCCGCCACCGAGTGCTTCACCTTCCAGAGCCGCGCCCATCCGTACGCCACCGCGAAGATGAAGAAGGTCTGGATCGTAAGCGGAATCGCGATGAGTCCGATGTGGAGCGGGTTGTTCAGGATCACCTCTCCCTGGAAGGAGAAGAGGAGGACGAGGGTGAGAAGAAGGCCGATGATGGTGACCGGCCCCAGGCTCTTCAGAAACACCCCGTCGAACCACCCGATGCCCTTCCTTCGGATCAACTCGCGCCGGACCACCACCCCGGCCACCAGCGGAATCACGATGTACAGGACCACCGAGAGAAAGACCGTGTCGTACGGTACGGTGATGTCGCCGAGCCCCAGGAGGATGAGGACGATGGGGGCGAAGGCGAAGAGCATGATGAGGTCGTTCAGCGCCACCTGGACCAGGGTGTAGGCCGCGTCGCCCCGGGTCAGATAGCTCCAGACGAACACCATCGCCGTGCAGGGAGCCGCCCCCAGGAG
>REBS01000132.1 GCA_007692605.1 Gemmatimonadales bacterium | reverse complement strand
ATGGAGAATGACGGCGGGGTCGACGTCACCCGACCGGGTCCCCATCACCAGCCCCTCGAGCGGGGTGAACCCCATCGAAGTATCGACGGATCGCCCGTCACGTATCGCGCAGGCGCTGGCCCCGTTGCCCAGATGCAGCGATACCAGGTGGAGCGAGTCCGGCTCGCGGTCCATCAACTGCGCCGAACGCTCGAGGACATGCCGGTGACTCGTCCCGTGAAATCCGTATCGCCGGATCCGGTGGCGCTTGTAGAGAACATACGGTAGCGCGTAGTGGAACGCGTGCGGAGGGAGCGTGGCATGAAAGGCGGTATCGAAGACCGCCACGTGCGGATGCTCCGGAAGGCGTTCTCGAGCCGCACGGATCCCGACGAGGTTGTGAGGGTTGTGCAACGGTGCCAATTCAATGCAATCGCGAATCTGGTCTTCGACCTCATCGTCGATGATCACCGCGTCGGTGAAGGCCTCTCCCCCGTGCACGACCCGATGCCCGACCCCGTCGAGCTCGTCGAGCGATTGCATGGCACCACGATCGGGGTCGTTGACCAGGTCGAGAATGGCCTGGATCGCGTCGCGGTGGTCGAGGATCGAGCCCGCCCGCTTGATCCGCTCCCCGTCGGAGCTCCGGGTCTGGGTCAGGATCGCCCCGCCCGCCCCGATTCGTTCGACCTGACCGATCACCAGGGTGTTCTGGGTCCCGGTATCGATGACCTGATACTTGACCGAGGACGAGCCTGAGTTCAGGACGAGAATCCGCATGACCGAGTCAGCCCTCCGGCAGGAGTCGATCGAGAGGTGGTTTGCCCAGATCCTCGGAAACCGGAAGACGTCGCCCGGTTTCATCGTACCGATAGAAGCCGCGCCCCGATTTTTCTCCCAACCATCCCGCGTTCACCATGCGCCGGAGAAGGGGCGCGGGTCGAAATTGCGAAAGCCCGAGTTCGCGCCACAGCGAATCCAACGCCCGATACACCGAGTCAAGTCCGATCTCGTCGGCCAGAGCAAGAGGCCCATGACGTGCACCGAGCCGCAGCTTCATCGCCCGGTCCACGGCGTCTCGAGTGGCGACCCCCTCCATGACCAGGTGCACCGCTTCGTTGATCAGCGTCAGGGTCAGCCGTGTCGTCACGTACCCCGGGTACTCCGCAACCTCCATCACTTCCTTCTCGAGGCGGTCTGCGACCGCACGCGCAAAGGATTCTGCCCGCTCTCCGGTGTGCCTCCCACGAACAAGTTCCACGAGTGGGATTCGGCTCACTGGGTGCAGAAAGTGCATTCCGATCACAAGTGGGCGGCGCTCCGACGAGAGCCCGTCGGATAGGGCCGTGATCGACAGGGTGGACGTGTTGAGGCAGAAGATCGTCGTGGAATCGGCGATGCCGTCGATCTCCCGCAGGAGAATCCGCTTGTCCTTTTCATCCTCGGGGATGGCCTCGAACACGATCGGGACCCCCCGAACGGCGTCGAGCGAGGTCGTGCCCTCGATCCGAGCCAGGATCGCGTCCCGTTCGGACTCCGTGACCGCCCAGCGCCCCAGGTCCCGCTCCAGGCCCTCCCTCAGGGCCTCCTGCGCCCGTTGAAGCGTCGCGTCGGTCCTCTCCACCATCCGAACCTCGACCCCGGCGGCCGCAAGCGCCCGGCAGATCCCGCGTCCGGCCGTACCCGCACCGACAACGGCGGCACGGTCGAGATCGAGGTTCGGATTCATGGCATCATCACAGGCCGAGGCGTTCCGCCTCCGAGAAGAAGAACCCGATTTCACGCTCGGCGTTCTCGTCGGAGTCCGACCCGTGCACCGCGTTCCGCTCGATCGATTCGGCGAACAGCTTCCGGACCGTGCCCTCTGCGGCCTCCTCGGGGTTGGTCGCCCCGATGGCCTCACGGAACCGCGCGACGGCATCCTCGGATTCGAGGACCATGGGGATCACGGGCCCCGACGTCATGAAGGAAACCAGGGACTCGAAAAAGGGGCGCTCGCGGTGAACCGCGTAAAAGGCCTCGGCCTGCTCCCGGTTCAAGCGCATCATCCGCAGGGCGCGGACGGTGAACCCCTTCCCTTCCAGATGGGCCAGAATCTTTCCCGCTCGCCCCGCCGATACGGCATCGGGCTTTATGATCGCAAGCGTGTAGCTCATACGTTCACTTCTCCATGCGTTGATTGTTCACGGTCCTCGAGGACCGAGGTGGCTCCTTCAACCGGAGCCCGAAAGCAACGCGCGCAGTACAGCCTCGCGCGTCAGAAAACCCACCATCTCACCTTCTCGCACGACCGGAAGCTGCGCCAGGTCCCGGTTGGCCATCATCTTCGCAGCGTCCAGCAGATCCTGGTCCTCGGTGACGCATAGAACCGCCCGGCTCATCACATCCCGGGCACGGATACCCGGAATCGTCGCCCCCCCACGCCCCTGACTGCCCAAGGCATGCTGGAGCGCTTCGCCGCTGGTGATGATCCCGAGAACCTGGAGCCCTTCCCCCACGACGGGAACCGCCGCCAGATTCTTGCGCGCCATGAGGTCGGCCACCTCGCTCAGGGGCGTGTCCGGATAGATCCGGTAGCTCATCGGGGTCAGAGCGTCCCGCACCTTCTGCTGGCCGCGCAACGAAATCGACATGAGGCGCTCGACCCGCATGATCTCCCCGACGGATCCGGCGGTCAGCAACCCCGCTTCGATCTCGGGGTCCGCAAGGGTGGAGACGACCGTTCTCACGGTTCCGGATTCAAGGCCCTGGCCCCCACCGAGACGAATCGCAAGGATGATCCGGACTGCCTGTCCTTCTGCGCCCGGGAGCGGATCCGGCGAAATCCCGAGCACCGCTCCCGGACGCGAATCCCCCGGGATCAACCACACGACGCTTCGGGGCGAGGGGGCTCGAAGCTCCCTCTTCACCTCCTTCAACTCGGCCGCATCGGAGCCGAGTTGACGGGCCACGGCCACCATTCCTTCTTCGAGAGTATCGGCTTCCAGGGGAAGCAGGATCCGCTCCGGAGTCAGTAGTTCAGCCAGCGTCATGAGCCGGGGCCGTCCCCCCGCGCGTTCGCGCGAATCTGGGGGCAGTAGGCTAGAGCCCCAGGGCCTCCTTGATGAGGTCTCGAATATCCACCGGCCGGCGAGCGACCGCGATTCCATTCTCCTCGAACACCCGGATCTTCTCTTCGGCGGTTCCGGCGGACCCCGAAATGATCGCGCCCGCGTGCCCCATGGTCCGCCCGGGAGGTGCCGTCTGACCCGCAATGAAACCCACCACCGGTATGTCCATGTTCGCTTTCACCCAGGCTGCGGCCTCCTGTTCGTCCGTTCCGCCGATTTCCCCAATCATGACTACCGCTCGGGTATCGGGGTCCGCCGTGAAGGCCTCGAGGCAGTCGATGAAGTTCGTCCCGATGATCGGGTCCCCACCGATCCCGACGCAGGTGGTCTGGCCGATCCCGGCCTCGGTCAGCTGGTGAACCGCCTCGTAGGTGAGGGTACCGGAGCGGGAAACCACGCCCACCGGGCCCTCGGTCGTGATCTGTGCCGGTATGATCCCGACCTTCCCCTTGCCCGGAGAGATGAGTCCGGGACAGTTCGGACCGAGAAGCCGTGCACCCCGGTCGCGAACGAAGGCGTATGCCCGCGTCATATCCTGAACGGGGATGCCCTCGGTGATCGCGACCACGAGGTCCACACCGGAGTCCGCCGCTTCCATGATCGCTCCGGAGGCGAACGCCGGAGGGACATAGACGACGGACGCGTTGGCTCCCGTGGCCTGAACGGCCTCGTCCATGGTGTTGAAAATCGGAATGGACCGATCACCGGCCTCGAAGCTCTGGCCTCCCTTCCCCGGCGTCACACCGGCAACGACGTTGGTGCCGTACTCGACCATCTGCTGCGTATGGAACGACCCGTCACGGCCGGTGATGCCCTGGACCGCGAGACGGGTGGATGTATCGATAAAGATCGACATGTCTTACTGATCTCCCTGCCGCTGGATTTGAATTCAGGCCTGCGCCGCGAACTGGACCGCTGTTTCGACCACCTCGTCCATCGAGGTATAGGCCGAGAAGCCGGCGTCCTTGAGAATCGCGAGCGCTTCGGTCTCGTTGGTTCCGGTAAGCCGGATGTAGATCGGAGTCTGGATGTCGATGCGCTTCGTCGCCTCGACGATCCCGTTCGCCACATCGTCGCAGCGGGTGATCCCTCCGAAGATGTTGAAGAGGATCACCTTCACATTGGGGTCGGCCGTGATGATCTCCAGCGCGGCCACCACCTTGTCGGGATTCGAGGACCCCCCGATGTCCAGGAAGTTGGCCGGATCCCCCCCGTAGTACTTCACCAGATCCATCGTGGCCATCGCCAGCCCGGCTCCATTCACGCAGCAGCCCACATTTCCGTCGAGCTTCACGAAGGAGAGCGCAGCCTCGCGCGCCTTGGTCTCGGACGGAGGCTCGGCATCGGTATCGCGGTAGGCGGCCACCTCGGGTAGCGCAGGGAGGGCGTTGTCGTCGATACTCACCTTCGCGTCGATCGCCTTTACATCGCCCTCGGGCGTCACGATCAGTGGATTGATTTCGGCGAGTGAGCAGGAGTTGTCGGAAAAGGCGGTGTACAGCTGGTGCATGACCCGCGTCGCCTGCTTGACCAGCTTCGGATCCTCATAGAGGAAGGTCGCCATCCGATAGGCCTGATGCGGAAGGAGGCCGTAGCGGGGATCCACCGGCACCCTCAGAATGGCGTCCGGGTTGGTTTCCGCGACCGCCTCGATGTCCACGCCACCCTCGGGCGAGACCATGAAGGTCGCCGACTGCTTCTTGCGATCGATCAGAACGCCCACGTATGCTTCCGAGGAGATGTCCTCGGCCGGCGTGATCAGCACCTTCTGAACCGTCAACCCGTTGATCGACATCCCGAGGATCGCCTCCGCATGTCCCCGGGCCTCTTCCGGCGACGACGCGAGCTTGACGCCCCCGGCTTTCCCCCGGCCACCTGTGTGGACCTGGGCCTTCACGACCACGCGGCCGCCCAGCTCCTTTGCGAGCGTCTCGGCCTCGGCGGGGGTGGTGGCCACATCCCCCGGGGGAACCGGGAGGCCGGCCTTGATGAAGATTTCCTTCGCCTGATATTCGTGGATGTCCATACCGTCCCTTTCGTGATTCCCAGTTGATTCGCGGATCCCTGCGGACCCGGAAGTCCCGCATGACGCAGGGGACCGAAACGATTTCGTCCGATCCCCCGTTCGCATAAAGCCTGTGCAAGGTACCCATGGGTCCAAGGGCGATCAACCCACCGGACCCTTCAGGACTCACCCCCCGGCGGCCAGGAGCTCCCGGAGCTCCCTCAGCTTCTCGCCGAAGCCTTCCCAGTCTCCTGCTCGGAGCCTGGCTTCCGCCTCATCGAGCAGGTCCAGCGCCTGCTGTGACAATACCGGAAGCTCCCCGGGGGGAGCCGCGGCCGGCAAATCGGGCACGGGCACATCGGGAGGATCGACCGCATCCGGCAGTGTGCCTGGCTCCTCTGGATCTTCGATCCGTATCTCGGCACCCTCTCCGGCACGAAGAGCCTGGATCGCGTCGGCGAGCCCCGTCTCCATCACGACTCTCCGGCCATCGCTCACGATATAGCGCCGGATCTCCGGAATCGCGTCGGAGTCCGCGGCCAGGAATACGGGTTCCATGTACAGGAGCGTCTCTCCGACCGGGATCAGGTGCAGGTGCCCGGTCCAGACCTGGCTTCCCCCCTGCCGCCAGAGCGAGAACTGCTGGGAGATCTCGGGATCCTGCTCCACCTGTGCCTCGATCTGTCGGGGTCCCCGAACCTGATCTTCCAGAGGGAGGTCCCAGAGGAGAATCTCGGGACCGTCCTCCTCGCTCCACCGAGCCGCGAGAAAGGCGGCCAGATTCTGTCGGTCCAGCGGGACCAGGGCGGTGGAGAGAACGTAGCTCTCCTCCGATTCACCGGGGAGGGTCAGAAGGCTGTACTCCGGACGGTACCGCACCGGCGTGGTATCGACCGAAAGCTCCGCGGTCTCGGACCAGCGATCCTGCTGCGCATGAAAGACCTCGGGCTCCTCCTGGTGGTACCGCAGGAGCACCTGCAGCTGAACGTCCAGTAGCCAGCGGGAGTACCGCAGGTGAGGCCTGAGGTTGTCGGGCATGCGGTCGAGATCTTCGATCAGTCCCGGGAACGCCGCGCGCCAGCCCTGCAGCAGGGGATCGTCATTATCGACGGCGAAGAAGCGCGTCTCGCCGGTAACCGCATCGATCGCGACCTTGACCGAGTTCCGGACATAGTTGACCGGGTTCCGCGTGCCGGCGTCGTGCCGGACCGAGAGAGGATACGAGCGACTCTGCGTGAAGCCCTCGAGGATCCAGTGGACCTTCCCATCGGCGACCACCGCGTAGGGCGCCTCCGGAAAGCGAAGGAAGGGTGCGAGAGCCTGCACCCGACTCCGGACGTCTCGCCGGAAGAGAAAGCGACTTTCGCTCGTGACCTCGTTCGAGAGTACGATGTTCGCGTCCTGGAAATTCCAGGCGAAGACCAGCCTTCGCAGGAGCGAGCCCATCGGGATGCCCTCGGGGAAATCCTCTCCGGGCACCCCCATCGACCCATCCGGAGCCAGGAAGCTGCTCTCGGTCTGCGAGACGATTGCGTAGGCAAGCTGCGGACGGGCGCTCACAAAGATCTGCGGCCGGTTCATCCGCAATTGCTCGGGAGCTCCGATCCCGCTCCGGAACTCCGGAGGGATCGCGGTCAGGAACATCGGGAGGCGTCCGTCGCCGTCCCGTCGGTTCAACTCACCCGCGACCGCGCCCATTCCCGTGATGAAGCGTTCCCGGAGCCTGAGGTTCTGCCAGGCACGATCTTCGGGCTGGATCCCCGCGGGATCGAGTTCGCGCACGGACACCGCGACCGGCTCCACACCGTCCGCCGTGGGGTATCGATCGAAGGTCACCGAGTTGAAATCGTAGTACCGGAACCGGGCTTCGATCTGACGGAAGGTGGCCAGAAGGGTGTTCTCGGTCCAGACGGGCAGTCGAGCAGCCCGATCGAGCGCGAGATCCCAATCACCGGCCGTGGGGGGGCGATAGTCGAGTCGGCGTCGATCGAGTTCCCCCAGCCCGAAGCCCTCGCGTGTCGCTTCGATCGCGTCTGCGATGTACGGCGTTTCCCGCACGAGTTCATTCGGCTGCACCTGAAAGCGCTGGATGACCGCCGGATAGACCTGCACGACGATCAGGATCAGGACCCCCAGCGCCGCGCCCCCCGCGGCAGCGGGAAGGAACCGGGAGCGAAGGGCTCCCCACGCAGCCAGACCCGAGGTGACGAGGGACAGGAAGGCCGCCATCCGGAAGCCCGGTATTCTGGCCTGTTCGTCGGTGAAGCCGAAGATCCCCTGGACCTCGGAACTCCCGTCCATGACGAGGCCGTACGGTGCCAGGATGAAGCGAACGCCGACGAGGGCCAGAAAGGCCGCCAGCAAAATCCCCAGGTGCGTCCTGGGGAGGGCGTCGAAAGTCACCCGACCTCCTCCCCATCGCACGACTCCCGTCGCGGTGTAGCCGGCGATCACGACGGCGGCCACGAATACGGTGGCGACCATCCCGAAGGTCACGAGCCCCGAGAGCACCTCGTAGCGAAAGAGATAGAACCCCAGATCCCGTCCCATCACGGGGTCCAACACCCCGACACTCGGGCCATTCAGGAAGAGGAGCGCCTGCAGGCCGGTTCCGGAGGGAAGCGCCGCGGTGAACCAGAGACCGATCAACGCCGCAGATCCGAGTACGACCCAGCGCACGTACCGCTTGGGGATCTGCTCCCGAATGATCAGATCCCCGACCTTCCGCTGGATCTGGATCCCCGCGAAGGTCCGGGCGACGAAGCGCAGGTTGTACCAGGCGAGGCCGCCGGTGAGGAGTCCCACCGCGAGGCGAGCACCCCACTCCCATCCCGTCCGACGCCAGAAGACTCCCGCCTGACCCTCGGAGGCGAACCAGAGGTACTCGATATAGAGCGAGGACGCCCATCGAAGCAGGAGCAGGGTGAGGAGCACCCCGAGAAAGCCGACCAGCAGGGTCTTGCCTCCCCGGAACCAACCGGGAATCCGATCAGACATTCACACCCTGCTCCCTGAGCCACCCCTCGACCTCGGACCGAATCTCGGCCAACCGCTCCGGGGTTCGGGCTTCGAAGCGGGCGACGATCACCGGCTGGGTGTTCGAGGACCTGAGGAGCGCCCAACCGTCACCGAAAAGGATCCTGGCGCCGTCGACGTCCAGCACCTCGTGCGTTCGTCCGAAATGATCCATCGCCGCCGCGACGACCGTCACCTTGCTCTCCTCGCTGACCTCGATCCGGATCTCGGGGGTCGAGTAGTATTTCGGAAACGCATCGACCTGTGCCGAGAGAGGCGCGTCGGTGCGATCCACCAGATCGATCAGCCGGAGAGCCGCGTAGAGCGCGTCATCGATCCCCAGGTAGTCATCGGCAAAGCAGATGTGGCCGGAGAGCTCACCGGCCAGGGGTGCCCCGGTCTCCTTCATCTTCTCCTTGATCAACGAGTGTCCGGTCTTCCTCATGAGGGCCCGCCCACCGGCAGCCTCATACACCTCGGGAAGGACCTGGGAACACTTCACATCGAAGATCAGCAGCTGACCCTCGCCCCCGCGACGCAGGAGTTCGAGGCCGAAGAGCAGAAGAAGGATGTCGCCCCGGATCACCCGTCCCTTCTCGTCGACGGCTCCGATCCGATCCGCGTCTCCATCGAAGGCGACCCCGAGGTCCGCACCCTTCGCTCGAACCAGCTGGATCATGTCGACCAGAAACTCATCGACCGTCGGGTCGGGGTGATGATTGGGGAAGGTACCGTCGGACTCGCAGTAGATCGGGATGACCTCGGCCCCGATCGCCTCGAGCAGTCGAACCGCCACCACCGACCCGGTCCCGTTGCCGCAATCCACCACGACCTTCACGGGGCGTTTCAGCTCGAACCGGCCGGAGAGGTCATCGACGTACCGGTCCAGGACCGGCGTATCATGACGAGTTCCCTCGCCCGAGGCAAACTCGTCGCGCTGGATCCGCGTCATGAGCTCCTGTACGCCCGCCCCGTAGAGGGAACGGCCCAGCCGGGTCATCTTGATTCCGTTCCACTCGGGGGGATTGTGGGACCCGGTGAGTTGGATCGCACCCTGTGTCGCGAGCGTGGACTCGGCCCACCAGGTGACCGGCGTGGGGGCGACACCCAGGTCGAGCACGTCCACACCGGTCGAGGTCAGCCCCCGGATCAGCGCGTCGACCAGTCGAGGCGAGGAGGGCCGGTTGTCGTAGCCGACCGCGACCCGGGGCCGTCCATCCGGCCCGTTACCCGGCTCTCCGGCGGCCAGTGCGGCAACAAGCTCGGAGCCGTACGCTCGCCCCACAGCATGCGTGAGCTCCTCGGTGAGATCCTCGTCGACGATCCCACGAATGTCGTACTCGCGAAAGATCTGCTCCGGTACCTTCATCGCATCACCGTCCTGAAGCGGGTATAAGGATTCGCGCGTGGGGCCATGGTTCCCGCTGACAGGGGATCGGTCTGCCGATCAGGGCCCGAGCCCGAGCAGTACGCCTCCAACCGCTCGGCCGAACCCTCCGACCGCGACTCGGGCGCCCTCCATCAGGCCGCTCGGGAAGATCCCCAGGTATATGATCACGGCAGCGCTGCCCACGAGGCCCATGCGCATCGGGAGGGGTGCCCATACCCGGGTGTGAGCTCCCTCCACGGGCGATGGCCGCATCCACATGTACCACGCGACCCGCAGGTAATAGTAATAGGAGATGACCGTGACCACGGCCAGAGTGATCGCCAGCGTCCAGAGACTACTCTCCACCGCACCCTGAAGCAGGTAGATCTTCGCCATGAACCCTCCGGTGCCCGGGAAACCGGCCAGCGAGAGGAGGAAGATCGTGAAAACGGTGGCGAGCAGCGGCTGGCTCCATCCGAAGCCGCCGTAGTCCTCGACCTGCATGCGTTCTTCGGTGTGCCCCGAGACGATCATGACGACGGCCAACGCGCCGATGTTCATGATCGTGTAGACCAGAAGGTAGAAGAGCAGTCCCGCCATGGCGGTCTCATTCGCCGCGGCCAGCGCCACGAGCAGGTATCCACCGTGAGCGACCGAGGAGTAGGCGAGCATGCGCTTCACGTTGGACTGCGACAGCGCGATGAGGTTCGGGATCACCATCGTCAGGGCGGCGAGCCACCAGATGACGGGGTACCAGGACTCGTAGAGCGCCGGGAAGGCCTCCATGAACACCCGGACGAAGGCCACGAAGGAGGCCGCCTTGACCGCCGCAGCCATGAAGGCCGTGGTGGGTGTGGGCGCGCCTTCGTATACGTCGGGGGTCCACATGTGGAAGGGGACAGCCGCCACCTTGAAGGCGAAACCGATCGCCAGCAGCGCCATTCCCGCAATGAGCAGCGGAGAGAACGCGGCACCGGCCTGGATCGCAGCCGCGATCTCTGGCAGATTCGCGCTTCCGGTCCCACCCCACACGAGCGCGATGCCATAGAGCAGAAATGCAGAGGAGAAGGCGCCGAGCAGGAAGTACTTGAGGCCCGCTTCGGCGGACTTTCGATCCCGGCGATTCATGGCGGTCAACACGTACGCCGCGATCGACATGGTCTCGATCGCGAGGAAGAGCAGGAGAAGGTTACGGGTGCCCCCCATCACCATCATTCCCACCGTGGCCAGCATCAGGAGGGCGTAGAACTCTCCGATCTGAAGCCGCTGGCGGCTCAGGTACGGAAAGGAGAGCAGAATCGTCAGACCCGCGCCGGCCAGGAAGAGCCAGTTGGAGAAGAGGCGGAATCCGTCCATCGCCACCATCGACGAGGTCCCCGTGGACTCGACCCCATGGAGCCATCCGTTGGCCAGCCCGGCCAGAAGAATGCCCACGAGCGCCAACCAGCCCAACGGGCTCGGATCCCCTGCCGCGGGCTGATCGCGATCCTCGGTGAAGACGCCCACGAGGAGGACGACCATGGCCGAGACACTCAGAACGATCTCGGGAAGGAAGGCCCAGAGGTAATCCGCACTGGAAGTGAAGTCGAGTTCCATACCGATCAGCCCTCATCCCGAAAGAACACGTGAATCCGCCGCTTCCCTACGTAGGTGCTCGTGCCGAACGCGCTCGTGCCCAACTCGGAGAGTTCGGAACGCACCGGCAGTTCTCCGAGTCCGGGCTCGGTTCCCCGGTCGCCCGCGGCCTCGAGGAGCGCGCCCGAGGCGCCCTCGTCCACCCACTCGATGATGGCTTGAACCCCAGGCTCCATTCGCTCGAGAATCGGTCCGGGAAACACGCCGATCAGGAGCATCAGTCCAACGAGGGGAGAGAGCACGGCGATCTCCCGCCCGGAGAGGTCCTCCATGGTACGGTTCTCATCCCGATCAAGGGGGTTGAAGAGGATCGTCTGCACCATGGGCAGCATGTAGTACGCGGCGAAGATCACCCCGGTCGCAGCCAGGAACGCCAGCACGGGATACCGCTCGAAGGTCCCGAGCAGCGCGAGGAACTCACCCACGAACCCACTCGTTCCGGGAACGCCGATCGATGCCATGGCGGTGATCACGAGGGCGGTGGCCAGGAGGGGCGCCACCTTCGCAATTCCTCCAAACTCGTTGATCTCCCGGGTATGCCGTCGTTCGTAGAGCATTCCCAGGATGAGGAAGAGGGCACCGGTCGAGATTCCATGGGAAATCATGACGATCAGGCCGCCCTGCAGACCGTTCGTGGTAAGCGCGAAGATGCCGATCACGACGAATCCCATGTGTGCGACCGAGGTGTAAGCCACCAGTTTCTTTGCATCGGGCTGGACAGCCGCCACCCAGGCGGCGTAGATGATGCCGATGACCCCGAGCGTGATCATGATGAGCACCACGGTGGGGTGCGCCGATGCCTCGGGAAAGAACGGCAGCACGAAGCGCAGGAAGCCGTACGCCCCCAGCTTCAGGAGAACGGCCGCCAGCACCACCGAACCCGGCGTGGGTGCTTCGACGTGGGCGTCCGGAAGCCATGTGTGGAATGGGAAATGAGGCAGCTTGATCGCGAAGGCGAGCGCAAATGCCGCGAAGAGCCAGAGCTGTTCGGTGAGCGTCAGGGGCGTGCCGAGCAGATCGAAGTAGTGGAACGAGGCGAATCCGAAGGCC
>REBS01000059.1 GCA_007692605.1 Gemmatimonadales bacterium | reverse complement strand
GGGGAGTGCGATCGAGGTTCTGACCACGGTCACACGACAGGCGCTCGATCAGCGGTACCCGGAGGATCCCGGTCCCTCCGGCGCCCGGCCGGAGCAGCTTCGCTCGGCCCGCCGCCGCCGCCGGGAAGCCCTCGAGCGCCTGGAGGAGGAGCTCCGCCTGGTCGAGCACCACGGGCTCGCGGGCTTCTTCCTGGTCTACCGCGACATCATGGAGATGGCGCGCGAGGTCGCACGCCGGATCCGGGGGGACTCGGCGCGAAGTCGGGCGGGGCTGCCCCCGGGGCGTGGACGCGGCTCCTCGGTGTCGTCGATCATCTGCTACCTGATCGGACTCTCGCACGTGGATCCGGTCGAGGCCAACCTCTTCCTGGGGCGTTTCCTGAACGATGCGCTGCGCTCGGTTCCCGACATCGACCTGGACTTCCCGCGCGAGATCCGGGAAGCGCTGATCCTCGAGATCTACGAGCACTACGGGCGCGACCACACCGGGCTCGTCGCGATCTTCCCCACCTACCGGCTGCGCTCGGCGGTGCGGGAGGTGGGCAAGGCCATGGAGCTTCCCGCCGGTGATCTCGAGAAGGTGGCCAAGCTCGCCGACCGACGTTCGGCTACGGGGCTTCGCGAGGAGCTCCCCACCCTGCCGGGCTTCGCCGAGAAGGCCGCCAGCCCCTCGTGGCAGCTCTTCCTGGACCGGGTCGAAGAGATCGCGGGGCTCCCCCGGCACATCTCGCAGCACGTCGGGGGGATGATCATCTCGAGCCGCCCCCTGGTCGAGATGGTCCCCATCGAGCCCGCCGCCATGGAGGGACGCGCCCTCTGCCAGTGGGACAAGGACTCCTGCGAGGACGCCGGCTTCATCAAGATCGACATCCTGGCGCTGGGCATGCTCTCGCTCGTCGAAGAGGCGGTGGAGCTGATCGCCGAGCGGGGTCCGGTCCCGGATCTCTCCCGCATCGACCTGAACGACCCCGTCGTCTACGACCGGATCTGCGCCGGCGACACCGTGGGGCTCTTCCAGGTCGAAAGCCGCGCCCAGATCCAGATGGTCCGCCGCACCCGGCCCCGCACGATCGCGGAGCTCGCGGTGCAGGTGGCCATCGTCCGCCCCGGCCCGATCGTCGGGGGCGCGGTCAACCCCTACGTGCGCCGCCGCGAGGCGCAGCGAGCGGATCCGGATGCCCCGATCCCCTACGCCCACCCCCTCCTCGAGGACGCACTCAGAGAGACCCTCGGCGTGATCATCTTTCAGGACCAGGTCCTGCAGGTCTGCCGGGACCTGGCCGGATTCACCGCCGGCCAGGCCGAGGAGCTGCGCCGCGCCATGAGCCGCAAGCGATCTCATGAGGGGATGCGGGTACACTGGGAGGCCTTTCTGGCGGGATGCCGCGCGCGGGGTGTCCCGGACCCCACGGCCCGCGAGGTCTTCCGGCAGGTCGTGGCCTTCTCGGAGTTCGGGTTTCCGAAGTCACACTCCGCCGCCTTCGCAGTCCTCGCCTACCAGTCCGCCTGGCTCCGCCACTACTTCCCGACCGAATACTACGTGGCGCTCTTCAACAACCAGCCCATGGGCTTCTACTCGCTCGACGTGCTGGGGCGCGACGCCAAGCGCAACGGGATCCGGATCCTCCTGCCCGACGTGAACCGGAGCCGGGTCCGATGCGTGCCGGAGGACGGGGACCTGCGGGTGGGGCTGGGCTTCGTACGGGGATGGGGAGAGGCGATCGCGGAGCGGGTCGTCGGGGAGCGCGACGCGCACGGGCCCTTCCGCTCCCTGACGGACTTCCTGCGACGGACCCCCGCGGCGCTGCGCCGCCCCGCGATCGAGAACCTGATCTGGGTGGGAGGGCTCGACGGGCTCGGGCTGACCCGTCGCGAACTCCTCTGGCAGGTGGGTCTCTGGCTCGGGCCGGACAAGGGACGGGTGGATGACCCCCAGCTGACGCTCGGGCTGAGCGAGCCGCACCTCCGCCGAACCTTCGAGCCGCTGGATGACCGCGGTCAACTCGTGGCCGAATACCGCCTGCTCACCTTCGCCACCGCGCTCCACCCCTTCACCCTGGTCCGCGACCAGCTCCCCTCCGACCTGCGTCGATCCGGGGAGCTGGGGGAGCTTCCCGACCGGAGCGTGGTCCGCCTGGCCGGGGTCGTGACGGCCCGACAAAGACCTCAAACTGCAAAGGGCTATCTCTTTGTCCTGATGGAGGATGAGGATGGTCACATCAACGTCATTGTGAAGCCTGATCTGTATGAAAAGACCCGATCCGTGGTGCGGATGGAGCCCTTTCTTCAGGTGAGGGGACGCCTGCAGAAGGATGGCGATACCCTGAACATCATCGCCTT
Source organism: Gemmatimonadales bacterium (assembly GCA_007692605.1). Taxonomy (GTDB): domain Bacteria; phylum Gemmatimonadota; class Gemmatimonadetes; order Longimicrobiales; family Gaopeijiaceae; genus SLBA01. Next base: position 166 of record REBS01000059.1, on the reverse strand, counting down.
CGAGATCGAAGCGCTGCGGACGGGAGCGCCGGAATCGAATAAAGAAGGGCCGGATCCCTTCCAGCTCCTCGGGACGCTCCGGGAGACCCCCCCGGGCGCGAAGAACTTCTGCTGAGGATCAGTCCGAGAGCTGGACTCGGCCATCACAGAGGACCGCGGCGACCGG
>REBS01000180.1 GCA_007692605.1 Gemmatimonadales bacterium | reverse complement strand
GGCCCCGTGCACAACGATTGCAGGGAGCGTGGGAGCAGACCAGGGAGATCTGTCCGCCGCCCTTCGTTCGCTGGTCGTTCCCGGATGGGGACAACGTCTGCAGGGACGAGGGCACTGGTGGGTCTACCCGGTGCTCGAGATGGGCGCCGTCGCCGGCGCCGTCGATGGTCACGCAGGGGGCGCCCGACTGCGGGATCGCTACCGGGATCTGGCGTGGACGGCAGCGCGGGCCCCGCTCCTGGACCCCTCCGGCCCGAGGGAGGATGGCCCTTGGGAATACTATGAACGGATGGCCCGCTGGACCACGTCGGGACAGTTCAACCTGGCCAACGACCCGAGCCGGCTCGTGCCCGAAGATGACCCCTCTACCTACAACGGGTCGATCTGGGTTCTCGCTCGCCAACTCTACCTTCCCGACAGCGAGGGGGAGACGGATCCTTCCGCCCCGGGCTTCGAGCAGGCCCTGGACTACTATCGGCAGCGCGCGATCCCGGAATCGATGCAATGGGACTGGAGGTCCAGTCCCGAGGCCCTCGATCCATTCAGACGGATGATCGATCGATCGGATGATCGCTTCAGACGCACCTCACAGTTCATCGGGGTTATCTTTCTCAATCACTTCATTTCCGCCACCGATGCGTGGCTGGGTGCTCGATCCGGAACGCTGCAGAAGCTTCCGATAACGCTCGACGCGAACGCGTTTCCCATGAATCACCGGGGAGGCTGGACCCTGTGGGTCCGGATCTCACCTCGGAATCCACGGAGTATGCATTGACCGATCAACAACTTCCCGCAACCGAAGAAATCCTGGCGGCACTGGCCGATTCCTCTCGGGGACCCCTGAAGGCGAAGGAGCTCGCACGGGTGCTCGACGTACCCACCGAGGACTACCGGGCCTTCAAGGACCAGTTGAAGGCACTCGAGCAGTCCGGCGACCTCTACCGGAACCGAAGTCAGAGCTATGCGGTTCCCGATCGGATCCACCTGGTCGTCGGGAACCTGCAGATCACCCGTGCCGGGGACGGATTCGTCCGGCCGGATAATCGGGCAGATGACGACGTCTTCGTGGCCGCGCGGCACCTCGACTCCGCAATGGACGGGGACCGTGTCGCCGCACGGATCGAAAGTCGCCCCAGGGGCCGCAACCCGGTCGGTCAGATCGTCAAGATTCTGGAGCGGGGACGTCCCACCGTGGTGGGAACCTACAAGCGATCCACCTCGTTCGGGTTCGTCTCCGCGCTGGATCACCGGATTCAGAGGGACATCATGATTCCGGATGGGGCCGAGGCGGGAGCGGGGAAGGGGGATGTCGTCGTCGTCCGGATCGACCAGTTCGGGTCGCCGAAGCGCAACGCGATCGGAAAGGTCGAGAAGGTCCTGGGAAAGATGGAGGACCCGGGTGTCGACGTCCTCTCGATCCTTCATGGCCACGGGCTGCCCAAGGAATTCCCACCCGAGGTGGAACAGGCGGCCCAGGATGCGGCGGAGCGCATGAACACTCCGGGTCCGCGCGAAGACCTCCGCGACCTCCTCCTGTTCACCATCGATCCGGCCGATGCCAAGGACCACGATGACGCGCTCACGCTGACCCCGGTCTCCGATGGCATCTGGGAGGTGGGGATCCACATCGCGGACGTGTCGCATTTCGTGCAGGAGGGCACGGTCCTCGACCTCGAGGCCCTGCAGCGGGGGACCAGCGTCTACCTGGTGGATCAGGTGGTTCCGATGCTTCCGCCCCTGCTCTCGAACGATCTGTGTTCGCTCAAGGACGGGGTCGATCGGCTCGCGCTGACCCTCTTCGTCACCCTCGATGAGCAGGGCAGGGTGCGAAGCCATCGATATGCGCGCACCCTCGTGCGGTCGTCGCACAGCTTCCATTACGATCAGGTCCAGGATGTTCTGATGGGAGAGGGCTCGCTGGGGTCCGAGGTCGACAAGGTCCTGCGCACACTCAACCAGCTCGCGGTCACCCTGCGAAAGAATCGTGCGGCCCGGGGGTCGCTCGACTTCGACCTTCCCGAAGCGAGGGTGCTGCTGGGTGACGACGGGGCCCCCGTGGATATTCAGCGGGTGGTTCAGGTCGAGGCGAACCGACTCATCGAGAGCTTCATGCTCCTGGCGAACGAGCTGGTGGCGTCGGACTGCGTGAATCGAAAGCTGCCCGCTCCCTTCCGGGTCCACGAGTCTCCGGCTCCGGACCGGCTGGAGACCCTCAAAGAGTTCCTTCGCCCGTTCGGCCATTCACTTGGGAAGAAAAAGGTTACCCCACGTGACCTCCAGCGAATTCTGGAGAAGTCCGAGGGCCGAACAGAGGAGGGATTGATCTCGACCGTCGTCCTCCGCTCCATGAATCGGGCACGGTACGACGAGGAGAATCTCGGGCACTTCGGTCTGGCGTCCGAGGCCTACCTGCACTTCACTTCGCCGATCCGGCGCTACCCCGACCTGATGGTGCACCGTCTGATCAAGGAAGTGCTGATCGGGGGGGGCGATGCCCCGGAACGCTGGCAGGCTCGCCTTCCCGAGATCGCCGAGCAGGTCAGCGAGCGAGAGCGAAAGGCGCAGCAGGCCGAGCGGGACTCGGTCGACATGAAGAAGATCGAGTACATGCACCGGCACCTGGGCGACGAGTTCGAGGGAACGATCGCGGGCGTGGTCTCGTTCGGCTTCTTCGTCCTGCTCGACAAGGTGTTCGTCGAGGGCCTGGTCCACGTGAGCACGCTGGGCGACGACTACTACAGCTTCGTGCCCGAGTCGTATGCCCTCGTCGGCGATCGGAATGGACGCCGGTTCCAGATGGGGGACCGCGTGAAGGTCCAGGTCGCGCGGGCCGACAAGGAGGAGCGTCAGATCGATTTCCGGCTCCTTGATACTCCCGGGTCGAAGGGAAGGGGGGGACGGGGGTCGCCCAGCAAGGGGAAGGGCCGGAGCAAGGGACAGAGCAAGTCGAAGGGCGGCTCCGGGGGTAAAGGTCGTGGCAAGGGTGGTGGATGATGACGGTCGAAACGTTGGAGTGTCCGCCTGAGCGGGACCCGACGCGTTTGACTTCGATTCAGTCAGGGTCTACCGTTTCGAGGTCCGCTTCGAGCGGACCTCGGCGGGTCCCTGCAGAACGTTCACCCTGAACCAGAGCCGGCGCATGGCGTCCGACTTGACGGTCCTGTACTTCGACGGTGGTGAGGGTCAGCCCTCCAACCTCCTTCGGCGTTTCGCCGAAGACCGTGGGCTCAGCCTCCTGTCCATCGCATCCGCCGCCGGCGTTCTCCACCGCGTCAATCGGGCCATCCCGGCGTCGCTCGTCATGGATGTGTCCGGCGATTCGGGTCGGGTCTTCGAACTCTGCCAGCAGATCAAGTCCGACGCATTCTCTGCAATCCTTCCGGTTGCGGTGATCGTTCGGGACCGAGCGTTGGTCGCGCAGGCGCTCGAGGCCGGGGCCGACGAGGTGATCCTCGAGGTCCCGGGCGACGCAACGGCCGAGCGAGAGGCGGAGCTTCGGCTGGACCTCCTGCTTCGACGCGCGACACGGGACGTTTCGGTTCACCCGACCACTCGACTCCCGGGAACCCCGCAGATCGAACGGGATCTGGGGGGACGGATCGCCACGGGAGACCCGTTTGCCTTCTGCTATGCGGACCTCGACTATTTCAAGGAGTTCAACGACCGGTACGGCTACAACCGGGGAGATCGGGTGATCTACCTGGTCTCCCTGATCCTGAGAGACCTGGTTCGTGGTCTGGCCCCGGGGGGATTCGTGGGACATATCGGGGGAGACGATTTCATCTTCACCGTGCCCCTCGACCGGATGGAGGTCGTGTGTGACGAGACCCTCACCCTGTTCGACGAGCTGATGCCCTACCAGTACAGTCCGGCCGACCGCGAGACCGGCTACTTCCTCGGACGGGACCGTCGGGGCACCCTGCACCGGGTCCCACTGATGACCTTGTCGATCGGAGTCGTCACGAATCTTGCACGATCATTCCAGCATCCCGCCCAGGTCAGCAGCCGGGCCGGAGAGATGAAGGCCTACGCGAAGACCCTCCCCGGATCGGTGTATGTGGTCGACCGCCGACATCGAGGCCCCCGAAGCTCGCCGGACGCCACCCCTTCAGCGCAGGACCAGCTTACCACATGACGACGACCCAGAGCCCCTACTCCGTAACCTGCCCCGCCTGCGAGACCTCGTTCCCCGTCGACCCCTCCCGGGTCCCGGTCGAAGGCGTTCGCGCCATCTGCTCGACATGCATGCGGGTCTTTAAGGTCGACCCGCCTGAAGCCGCCGAGACGAGTGTGGCCGACGTCACGCTGGACCCGGTACGCGATGCCGCATTCCAGGCGGAGCCCTCGATGGAACCGGAGTCTCCTGCGGCGTACGCCCCCCCGATCGATACGGAGGTCGAGGACCACTTCAGCGATTCGGACGCCGGCATCGAGATCGTCGACGAACCGGAGGAGGCACTCGACGAGGTGGAGGATTCGGATTTCACCATCGAGGCAGACGCCGAGCCGCAGGATCCGGTCGAGGAGATCGGGGACCCGGAGTTCGAGACCGGAGTCGAGGTCGGCCTGGAGGAGTCGGTAGATGAGACCGAAGAGGTGGAAGTCGAGGGCGCGCAGGTCGTCGAGGAGGACGTCGACGTCGCAACGGTGGACGAGGACGTGGCGCCCTCTCCGGTCGCGGATCAGTCGCTTTCGAAGGCCGCGGCCCGGTTCGGGCGGCGGGACCCCCATGATCGGGCGAAGCGTCTGGCCCGCGTCCTGGTCTCCGACATGCTCACCTACCACCCGGCTCAGTACGAGGAGGCGGTCTCGCAGGGGCGGCTCAAGGAGGAGTTCGAGGAGGAGATTCGGCTCTCCTGGGAGGAGTACGAGGAGCAGATCGGACGGGAGCTGGCAGAGTCGACCGACTATTTCATCGAGGCGCTCAACGAGATTCTGGCTCGCGGGGAGACCCTCTTTCGCGGAGTGGGGCGGCCCGAGTAGTCGGCCTGTGTCCATCCCGACGCAAGAGGGTTCGAAGGAACGTGTTGGCCCCGGTCGCTTCGGATCTGTTGAGGCCAGGGCCCGAGTTGGGTATCTTTCCCCTATCCGAGCCCCGGGTGTCGAGGGAGGGGCCGTCCTCCGTGGGCGGCCCCTTTTTTCTTGACGTTCCGGTGCCGATCCACCAGTTCCGCAATCTCGCAGGACGTGACAATGAACAATGATCACATCGACAGACTCTCCAAGCTCCGCGACCGGGTCGAAGACCTAAGGGGGTTCCTTTGACCTGGATCACATGGCACGGCGCATCGAGGAACTCGAGGCGCGGATGACCGATCCCACCTTCTGGGATCAGCCGGACGAGGCCCGGAAGGTGATGGAGGAGACGAATCGGCTCAAAAGCTGGATCGAGCCGTGGCGCGCTCTGAAGGAGAAGGGGGACGAGCTGGCCGAGATGGCGGAACTCCTGAGGGAAGAGGACGCGCCGGAGCTCGAAGCCGAGTGGGTGCAGGAGCGCGCCGCCCTCGAGCGGAAACTCGAGGCGCTCGAGGTCCGCACGATGCTCCAGGGCGAGAACGACCACCTCGAGGCGATCCTCACGATTCAGTCCGGTGCCGGAGGCACGGAGTCGCAGGACTGGGCCGAGATGCTGCTGCGCATGTACCAGCGCTGGGCCGAGAAGCACGGCTTCGAAGTGGAGCTTCTGGACCTCCAGCCGGGGGAAGAGGCGGGGATCAAGGGAGCGAGCCTCGAAGTCCGCGGAGAGGCCGCGTACGGCTACCTGAAGGCCGAGAAGGGGATTCACCGACTGGTGCGGATCTCGCCCTTCGACTCGCAGTCGCGGCGACACACGTCCTTCGCCTCGGTCTTCGTGTATCCGTCGATCGACGACGAGGTGCACATCGAGATCGACGAGGGGGACCTGCGCGTCGACACCTTCCGCGCCTCGGGGGCCGGGGGCCAGCACGTCAACAAGACGGACTCGGCGATCCGGATCACCCACGAACCCACGGGGATCGTGGTCTCCTGCCAGAAGGAGCGGTCCCAGCACAAGAACCGCGCGACGGCCATGAAGATGCTCAAGTCCGCCCTCTACGATCGAGCGATCGAGGAACGCGAGAAGGAGCGGGACGCGGTCGAGGCGACCAAGACCGAGATCGGATGGGGCAACCAGATCCGCTCCTACGTCTTTCAGCCCTACACCATGGTCAACGATCACCGGACGGAGTTGAAGCTCACCGATGTCGACAGCGTGATGGACGGTGACCTCGACCCCTTCATCGAAGCGTACCTGAAGAAGTTCGGAGCCCAGAGCGCCGCATGAGTGAAGAATCCAGCCAGATCCTGAGAGTCCGGCGCGAGAAGCTCGAGGCCCTCGAGGCCCGGGGCATCCCGGCCTTCGCCTATCGCTTCGACCGGAGCCATCGCACCGACGAGGCCATCACGCTCTTCGATGACGAGGAGGCCTCCGAGGCCCTCACCGAGAAGGGGGAGGGGTCCGAGGTCCGGGTGGCCGGCCGGATCCTGAGTTGGCGAGGCCACGGAAAGAGTGCCTTCGCCCACATCGAGGACGGGGGCGGGCGCATCCAGCTGTACTTCCGCCTCAACGTTCTGGGAGAGGATGACTTCGCGGCCCTCGACCTCCTGGATCTCGGAGACTGGATCGGGGTCCGTGGCCCCCTCTTCCGGACCCGAACGGGCGAGATCACGGTGCGGGTCGAGGAGTGGACCCTCCTCAGCAAGTCGCTTCGGCCACTCCCGTTCGGCAAGGAGGAGGTGGACGAGGAGACGGGCGAGCGGGTCGTCCACTCGGGCTTCTCGGACCAGCAGACGCGCTATCGCCAGCGATACGCGGACCTGGCGGTGCACCCCGAGATCCGCGAGAGCTTCCGGCTGCGAAGCCGGCTGATCACCGGCCTGCGACGTTTCCTCGACGAGCGCGACTTCCTCGAGGTCGAGACGCCGATCCTTCAGCCGCTCTACGGGGGGGCGGCGGCGCGGCCCTTCGTGACGCACCACAACGCCCTCGACACCCGCCTCTACCTGCGGATCGCCGACGAGCTCTACCTGAAGCGGCTGATCGTGGGAGGGTTCGAGCGGGTGTACGAGATCGGCAAGGACTTCCGGAACGAGGGGATCGATCGGTCGCACAATCCCGAGTTCACGATGCTCGAGTTCTACCAGGCCTTCGCCGACTACCGCGAGATGATGGAGCTGGTCGAGGAGTTGATCCGGTTCGTGGTCGAAGAGGTCCATGGGGAGCCGCGGCTGACCTACCAGGGGGAGCCGATCGACTTCGAACCCTCCTTCCGTCGACTGCCCTTCGTCGAGGCGCTGAGCGAGAAGCTCGGAGAGGACGTCCAGGCGCTCTCCGACGCCGACCTCCGGAGTCGGGCCGAACGGGTCACCGGGGACTCGCTCGAGGGAGAGAATCGGGGCCGCCTCCTGGACAAGATCTTCGGCGCCCTGGTCGAGCCGGAGCTGATCCAGCCCACCTTCGTGATCGACTACCCGGTCGAGCTGTCGCCGCTCGCCAAGCCCCATCGCGAGGATCCCCGGCTGACCGAGCGCTTCGAGCTCTTCGTGGCCGGGCGGGAGCTGGCCAACGCCTTCTCGGAGCTGAACGACCCGATCGACCAGCGGGCACGCTTCGAAGCCCAGGCCCGACTTCGAGCCATGGGAGACGAAGAGTCCCACCCGGTCGACGACGACTACCTGCGGGCAATGGAGTACGGGATGCCGCCGACAGGCGGCGTCGGGATCGGAGTGGATCGGCTCGCCATGCTGGTTGCCGACGCGGCCTCGATCCGGGACGTGATCCTCTTCCCGACGCTGCGCCCCGAGGAGGGCTGAGATCCCCGCATGAGGCGTCTCGATTGGTTCATCGCCCGCCGCTATCTCGCCTCGCGCAAGAAGGGGCGCCTGCTCTCGTTCATCACCTGGATCTCGCTCGGGGGAATCACCGTGGGTGTGACCGCCCTGATCGTGGTGATCGGGGTCATGAATGGCATGCAGGACGAGATCAGAAGCAAGATCCTCGGCTCCACGCCGCACGTGATGATCCTGCAGCACGGCCAGTCTCTCCGGCTCGCCGACTGGCGGTCGGTCATCGAAACGGTGCGCGCGTCTCCGGGTGTCGAGGCCGCGAGCCCCTTCGTCGTGACCAAGGTGGCCCTCTTCCGGACCGAGGAGTACACCCAGGTCGCGGATCTGTACGGGGTCTCGCTCGAGGGCTCGCCGGACGATGCCGTGACCGAGATGGAGGCCGATCTGCGGGCCGGTATCCACGACCTGGGGCCGACGGAGTCGGGTCTGCCCCCGATGGTGATCGGGGAGCGTCTGGCAGTCCGGATGGGGATCATCCCCGGCGACACCGTGACCGTGATGACGCTCGAGAGCATGCGCTACGACGCCTTCGGTCGACCGATCCCGTCAATCCGCGAACTCGAGGTCACCGGAACCTTCGCGACGGGGATGTACGAATACGACGCCAACAACATGTATGTCCCCCTCGAGTGGGTGCAGGGCATGCTCGGCATGCGGGCCGCCGACGAGGTATCGGGGCTCGGCGTGCGGATCACCGACCCCGGCGAGGCCAACCGGGTGGGACAGGCCCTTCGGGTCGAGCTCGGGTTTCCGTACTACGTCGAGAGCTGGATTACCCAGAACCAGGCGCTTTTCTCGGCTCTCGAGCTGGAAAAGCTGGCGATGGGGATCATCCTCTTCCTGATCGTCATCGTGGCGGCCTTCAACATCGTGAGCACCCTGGTGATGGTGGTCGTGGATCGGACCTCGGAGATCGGGATCCTCAAGTCGATGGGAATGACCGATGGGGGGATTCTGCGGATCTTCCTCCTCCAGGGGCTGTCGATCGGGGTGCTGGGGACGGTGATCGGAACGAGCCTGGGGCTGGGGCTCTCGTGGTTCCTCGACACGTACCAGCCGATCCGGATTCCACCGGACGTGTACTTCATCGACCGGCTCCCGGTGGCGACGCAGCCGGGCGACGTCCTGCTGATCATGGCCGGGAGCATGACGATCGCGCTGCTCGCCACGATCTATCCCGCCCTTCAGGCATCGCGCCTGCAGCCCGTGGAGGCGATCCGGCATGAGTGAACCGCACGACTCGACTTCCGAGGTGGCGACCGACGCCGGAGCGCCCGATCTGCCGGCTCCCCTCGAGGCCCGCGAGATCCATCGGTCCTACGAGGTCGGGGACGGAAGCCGACTGGAGGTGCTTCAGGGACTGAACCTGAGGGTCGCTCACGGAGAGGCCGTGTCGGTCGTGGGAACAAGCGGGGCGGGGAAGTCGACGCTTCTGCACATCCTCGGCGCGCTCGATCGCCCCACTTCGGGCGAAGTCCTCCTGGCGGGTCAGTCTCTCGCATCGCGGTCGTCGGACGAGATCGCAGCGATCAGAAACCGGTTCGTGGGGTTCGTATTCCAGTTCCACCACCTGCTTCGGGAATTCACCGCCCTCGAAAATGCGTCCCTCCCCGCGCTCATGGCGGGGATGTCCGTGTCGGACGCGCGCGACCGGGCCCGCGACATCCTCCACACCGTCGGGCTCGGCGCGCGGCTGGATCATCGACCATGGCAGCTCTCCGGGGGCGAGCAGCAGCGGGTCGCCGTCGCGCGCGCGCTGGCGAACAAGCCTCCGCTCCTTCTGGCCGACGAGCCCTCCGGGAATCTCGACCTGAAGACGAGTGGCGCACTCCACGATCTTCTCTTTGAACTCCGGGATCAGGAAGGGGTAGCCCTCGTCCTCGTGACCCACAATCTGGAACTGGCCTCTCGTGCCGATCGGACCCTAGAGCTACGCGAGGGGGTTCTGCAAGAGGAGGCCGAGCAACGGTCCGCGCCCAATCTCTCGGAGGGTTCACCCTGAACCCCGATCCGGGCGCCCCGTCCAGTCCGCCAGGAGGCTGAATGGTCTGCGACAACTGTGGGGCCGGTGATCCGGTGATCCACCTGACACAGATCGTCGACAATGAGATGCGCACCCTTCATCTGTGCGAGCGCTGCGCCGCAGAGAAGGGGGTCGAGGGTACCGCTGTGCCCGAGAACTTCCCCCTCGCCGACTTCCTGGCACAGATGAGTTCGCAGTCCGAGGAGGGGGGGGAGTCCCAGGGTTCGGAGGGCTCCCCGTCGGGGAGCGGTCGGCGGACGGGAGACAGCGAAAGTTGCCCGTATTGTCAGTTGACCCTCAAGGAATTCCGGAAATCGGGCCGAATGGGGTGTCCGGAGTGCTGGGCGGCCTTCGAGGGGCACATGCGAGGGCTTCTGCGTCGCATTCACGGGAGTCATCAGCATGTCGGGAAGGTCTACCTCTCGCCCGACCCCTCGACCTCCGAGATGAAGCGGCGGGTGAGCGCACTGCGACGCAAGCTTCAGCGGGCAGTCGAGCTCGAGGATTTCGAGCGGGCGGCTGAACTGAGGGACCAGATCCAGGATCTCGAACCCGCGAGTCCGGGGGGGCGGTCATGAGCGAACTTCCGAACGTGGACCAGGGAGGGCTCAGCTGGCTGGACGCGTCGGGGGAGCACTCCGACATCGTCCTCTCCACACGGATCCGACTGGCGAGGAACCTTCAAGGGCACGCCTTCGGGGCCCGCGCCCGCGTGAATGACCGGGCAACGGTCATGGACCGGGTGCGGAAGGCCACCGAGACCGTTCCGCACCTTCGACGTGCCGAGATCCGCGAACTTTCGGAGCTTTCGGCCAATGGTCGACGCGTGCTCATGGAGAGGCGCCTCGTGTCACGGGACCTTCTGGGAGAGACCGAGGATGCATCGGGACCGCTGTCCAGCAGCGGGGTCGCTCTGGCGCCCGACGTGCCCCTGTCCGTGATGATCAACGAAGAGGACCATCTCCGGCTGCAGGCCCTCAACTCCGGGCTGAACCTCCGGGCGGCCTGGGACCTGGTGGATCTGCTCGACGAGGAGCTGGGCCAGGAGCTTCCGTACGCCTACCATCACGAATTCGGCTTTCTGACCTCCTGCCCCACGAATGTGGGCACGGGGCTGCGGGCCTCGGTCCTCCTGCACCTTCCGGCCCTCGTGCTCACCAAGGAGATCGGCAAGGTCCTCCAGGGGCTCTCCCAGATGGGGCTGACCTTCCGGGGCCTCTACGGGGAAGGCTCCGAGGTGGTGGGCAACTTCTTTCAGCTCTCGAACCAGACGACGCTCGGCAAATCGGAAGAGGATCTCGTGGACCACCTGGATCGAATGGTCCGGCAGGTGATCCAGTACGAATCGCAGGCTCGCAGTGTGCTGATGCGAGATGCGTCCGCGGTGACCGAAGACAAGATCTGGCGGGCGTACGGACTTCTGCGGTATGCCCGGTCGCTCTCGTTCGAGGAACTCATGAATCTGCTCAGCGGCGTGCGGCTTGGCGCCGGGCTGAAACTACTCCCCGGACTCCGTGTATATCCGCTCAACAAGATCATGATTTTTACCCAGCCCGCCCATCTCGAAGATGCGGCCGGCCGGGAGCTCTCTCCTGCGGAGGAAGACGCCCACCGGGCCGCCTACGTGAGGAGTATACTCTCTACCGAAGGTCGGATCTTCAACGACGAAGGCTCCGACGACGCTCCCACGGAATCGACCGGCTGACGCCGCGAGTCCCGCAGAGGCACATCATGCAATACAATTTTACCGACCGCGTCCGGAAGGTGCTCGCCATGGCTCGCGACGAAGCGATCCGGCTGCAGCACGACTACGTGGGCACCGAGCACATCCTCCTGGGGTTGATCCGTGAGGGGGAGGGGGTCGCGGCAGCGGTGCTGACCAATCTCAACGCCGATCTCGACCAGATCCACGAACGGATCGAGGAGGCCGTCAAGAAGGGGAAGGCGACGATCGCCCTCGGCGAGCTTCCCTATACGACCCGTGCGAAGAAGGTCCTGGAGTTCGCGATGTCCGAGGCCCGCGACCTGAACCACTCCTACGTGGGGACCGAGCACCTCCTGCTCGGGCTCCTGCGCGAGGAGAAGGGGATCGCCGCGCAGGTTCTGAACTCCGTGGGCATCACCCTCGAGGACGGCCGCGCCGAGACGCTCAAGGTGCTGGGATCCGACGTCGGACCGTCGGAGCCCGCCGGCATCGGGGGTGGACCGCCGAACAATCCTTCGGGGGGCTCATCGTCCTCCAAGGGCGAGAAGAAGTCGAAGACGCCCGCGCTGGACCACTTCTGCCGGGATCTCACGGAGCTGGCCCGCAAGGGCGAGCTGGACCCCACGATCGGCCGGGTCGACGAGATCGAGCGGGTCGTCGAGATCCTCTGCCGACGCAAGAAGAACAACCCGGTCCT
>REBS01000099.1 GCA_007692605.1 Gemmatimonadales bacterium | reverse complement strand
CGGGCTCGCCGGTCCGCAGGCGGGCGAGATCCGCGGATTGGCGGTGGGGATCGGGGGGGCCGTGGGCGAGACCCGGATCACGGGGGTCGCGCTGGGGGGCGGCGCCGCGGTGGCGGGCGAGCGATTCCGGGGGGTTGGGATCGGCGGCGCCGCCGTGGTGTCGGGAGGCTCCTTCTCGGGAGTCGGGCTGAGCGGGCTCGCAAACGTTTCGGGAACCGACGCGTCGGGCATCCACCTCAGCGGGCTCGCGACCGTGGCCGGCGAGAACCTGACCGGCGTGGCGGCCTCGGGGCTCGCCACGATCGCCGGGGAGGACATGCGGGGCGTCCACAGCGCCGGGCTGTCGCTGACCGCCGGGGCATCGATGACCGGCGTGGGCGCCGGGGGGCTCGTCGCCATCGCCGGCGACGACATGCGCGGCGTGCACGCCGCCAGCCTCGCCCTGATCGCCGGAGACGAGATGACGGGGGTGGGAGCGAGCGGGCTCGCGACCATCGCCGGCGGTACGATGCGGGGAGCGCACGCGGCCGGGCTCGCCGTCGTGGGGGGAGAGGGGATCGAGGGCATCACCGTGGCGGGGCTCGGCGTGGTGACCGGCGCCGACCTGCGCGGGTTGACCGCGGCGGGCTTCGGGGTGGTGGCCGGGGGGGGCATCCATGGCGTGACGTTGGGCGGGATCACCGTCGAGGCGGCGGAGCGGGTGCAGTGGCTGACCCTGGCCGGGTACCGGGTCCGGGCCGGCAGTGCGCGGGGCGCGACGGGGGCGGTCTGGGTCGATGTTCCCGACCTCAAGGGGGTCTCGGTGGCGGGCTATCACCGCACCGAGGTACAATCCGGACTCTCGATCGGTATCTTCAATCAGACACGCGAACTGAACGGGGTGCAGATCGGACTCCTGAATCGCGTCGACGCGAACCCGGCTCCCTTTCGCATCCTTCCCCTGATCAACGCCCGCTTCCGATGAGACTCGACCTTCGATCCTGGATCGCACTCCCCCTGGTGCTCGCCCTCTCGGCCTGCGCCTCGACCGCCTCGACCACGCCCGAGACCGGCCCGCCGGCCCCCGAGCCCGAGGATGCCCCGAGCGTCCTCCTCGATCCCACGGCACCGGAGCTCAACCGGACCGCGCCGGACACCTTCAAGGTGCTCTTCGAGACCACCGCAGGGGACTTCGTCGTCGAGGTCTACCGGGACTGGGCCCCCCTCGGCGCCGACCGCTTCTTCAACCTGGTCGACCACGGGTTCTACGACGGGCTCCGCTTCTACCGGGTGATCCCGAACTTCATGGCGCAGTTCGGAATCCACGCCGACCCCGAGATTTCCGCTGCATGGAGGGGCACCCGGATCCCGGACGATCCGGTCGAGGCCTCGAACGAGCGAGGCACGATCACCTTCGCCACCGGGGGCCCGGACACCCGCACCGTGCAGCTGTTCATCAATCGGGTCGACAACGAGCGGCTGGACCCCATGGGCTTCGCGCCCTTCGGTCGGGTCACCGGAGGGATGGATTCGGTGGACCGGATCTACGACGGGTACGGCGAGGGCGCTCCGCGAGGGGACGGCCCCTCGCAGGGTCGGATCCAGGAAGCCGGCGAACCCTACCTGGCCGCGGAGTTCCCCCGCCTGGACATGATCCACCGGGCATGGGTCCTGACCCCCTGACGGGTCAGAAGCCTCCGCCACCCCCACCACCCGAGCCACCCCCCGAGCTGCCGCCCCCTCCGGAGCCCGACGATCCTCCGGGCGACGACGACATGGTCCGGCTCGCACTGGTCGACAGCGAGTTCAGGCTGGCCGCAAACGCCGTGGGGCGAAAGCCCGCCGAGCCGCTGCTGCCCCGATACCAGTCCGGCGGCTCCCGGTAGATCCCCTCGAAGGCCTTCGCCCAGCGCGACTCCACCTGCAGGGCGATTGCGTACGGCAGGTACTTCTCGAAGAGCTCGGGCGAGGTCACCACCCGCTGGTAGTAGTCCGACTCGACCCGCTCCAGGAACTCCTTGAATCCCAGGATGTGGGCACGGGCCCTGGAGCCCTGCTCGGTGCGGACCCCCATCCCCTGTCCGACCACCATGATCGCCAGCCCCGAAAGGGCCAGCCCCAGCCCCAGGGGGATGGGCTCCGGAAAGTGCTGGTGGAGGAAGGGGGGCTGGGCCGCCATGATCCCCAGGATGACCGCCGCGAACAGGATCACCGCACCGAATCCCACCCAGCGCGCGACCTGGTGGTCGGGCCTGCGCAGGTAGAGCCCGCGCCGCTTGAGCTCCTTGTAGATCTTGGTCCGGATCTTCTCGATGTGCGTGTAGAACTTGTTTTCGAGCTCCGAGAGCTTGACCTGGACCATGATGTCCTCGCCCCGCACCGGCTCGCCTTCGCCTTCGGATTCCCTGCGCTCGGAGAACCAGTCCTGCATGTAGCCGTGCGCGTCGAAGCTGCGATCTTCGCGACGAGCCTTTCGCCACTCCCGAAAGGAGTCGCCGAAGTAGCTGAACCACTCGCCCAGATCGAAGGTGCCCGACTCCCCCTTCAGGGCATCCGCAAAGAGCCCGGTGATGTAGGCGCGCTCATGCGGAGCCAGCTCCTTCCAGCTGGACTTCGGGCGGGTCTGGTGGAAGACCCACTCCTCCTTGCGGCTCGAGAGGAAGGGGATCCCTCCCTTCCTTTCGACCTCTTCGATGCGCAGGTAGCCGCGCACGGCCAGATCCACAAGGGTCGCGGTGATATCGTGCATCTCGGCCTTGTGGTCGATCAGGGTGCCGACTTCGGCGGGCGTCAGGTCGTCGGGCGGCTCGTATTCGACCATCACCGACCCACGGTAGGGATCCCGCCCCTTGCGGACCCACAGGCCGAGCATCCCGAACAGGGCCGCCACGGGCAGCCCCATGGGCCAGTACATGACGAGTCCGGCCCGTGCGCGGCCGGCCGTCGAGGGCCGGGGAATCACCCCCGCGGGCCAGGTGACCGACACCGTCAGCCCCTCGCCCGCCCGGAACTCCCGCAGCGAGGTGACGCGCACCTCGGAATCCATCTGGGCGACCTGCACCGCCTGCTCCGTGGAGCCGTCGGATCCGGTGTAGCCCCAGGCGCCGGTCGGCTCGAGTCCTTCGGGGAGGCGAATCCGGGCTCTCGCGGCCGTGACCGGCACCCGCCAGCCATGCCCCGTCACATTGTAGTAGAGTTCGTCCCACGCCTCCGGGTCGCCCTGCGGCTCGAAGAAGCGCAGACCGTCGCGCACCCGGTAGCGGATCACGACGGTCCGGACGGCGTTGTTCGCTCCGGGAACCCAGATCCGAAGCGAGATCCCCCGTCGGATCCCGGATCGATCCACCTCGAGGGGGTTCCCCGAGCCATCGGTGATCTCTCCCAGCTCGAGCTGGAAACGGGTTTGGCGTCCCCCGGCGGTCTCATGGTCGAAGAAGAGCTCGCGCTCGAGCCCGTTCCACGAACCGATGAAATTCACCCGGAGGGTCTCGGTGACATCGAAGCTCCCGTCCGGACGAATCTCGATCACCGAGTCGAAGTCCTCGATGATCAGTTCCCGGTTCTGGGCCTCGAGACTTCCGGGGGTCAGGGCCACCCCGAAGGCCAGCACCAGGGCGGAAACGACGAACGCTCCGACCCCGCGCACCCCCCATCGGGGAGGCGGGCGGAGCCGGAGCGAACGCGTGGAACCTCGTGTATCAGGGTCCATGGTCTCCAGCGGGGCTGAAGGTGAACGGCGGACTCAGGCCATGGGAAGGCCTTCGACCAGCTCGATCATCCGGCGGCGCTCCGAATCGTCCGGGATTCGCCCCATTGCCCCGCCCATGTTATCGATCATGTGCTCCGGACGGCTCGTCGCGGGGGTGACGACCGTCACCGCCGGATGCGACGCTGCGAACTTGATAAAGAACTGCGCCCAGCTCGTCGCGTCAAATTCGGATGCCCACGCCGGCACGTCGCGCCCGTCGACCCGGTTCCAGAGCCGGGTCCGTCCGAAGGGCGCGTAGACGAGCACCCCGATCCCCCGCTCCTGAGCCAGCGGGAGGATCATCTCCTCGGCGCTCCGGTTGTCGACCGCGTAGTCGACGCCGATGAAGTCGACGGGCTCGTTGCGCATCACGTCGGCCAGATCGCCGTAGCGCCCCTCGCTCGTCGAGGTCACGCCGATGTAGCGGATCCGTCCCTCTTCCTTCATCTCCTTGAGGATTCCCATCTGGGTCGGGATGTCCCCCAGGTTGTGCACCTGGATCAGGTCGATCGGGTGCTTCTGGATCCTCTCGAAGGAGGTGGCGATCTGGGCCCGCGCCGCATCCGGGTCGGCAACCCCGTCTCCCCGGCCGGCGACATTCACCTTGGTGGCCCAGAAGATATCCTGGTCGATTCCCAGGTCGTTGGCGATCCGGCCGGCCACCTCTTCGGAGGCCCCGTACCCCGGCGCGGTGTCGAAGACCGTCCCACCGTGCTCAACCATCGCCGAGAGAACCTGGCCGAGCTGGCTGTAGTCCTCGCTCCGGGCCACCTGCGAGAAGGTCGCGGAGCTGCCGAGTCCCACGATGGGAAGCTGCTCGCCGGTCGAGGGAACGGCCCGGCGAATGAGTTCCTGGCGGAGGGTCCCACCTTCGATCGCCCGAAGGAGCGAGGGGGGAAGCGAAAGCGCCGCGCCGGCAGCGGCGGTAATCTTCAACCAGTCGCGTCGAGAGACCATCGGAAACTCCTGAGCTTGATGTGAGTTGAGCGTCCCGCGAGTAGAGGCGCAGCCGTTGGGTGAACCGAGCCTCACCTTCTGACGACCGTGGCCCCAGGTGAATCGTTAAATCCACGGCCCCCGACCCGACACGCGCCCATTCGCGCCACACCTGTGAAACACCCCGATTCGACTTGCGATCCCCGCCCCGGCCCGGTACTCTCCCGGGCATTCGTCAAAACTTGAACGGTTTGCCTTCCGCCCAGCAAGCCAACGGGGAGCCCGATGTCCGGAATGCTCGAGCGCATCACGAACGTCCGCCGGGAAGAGGTCGGTCCGGTGCTCGCCGCCGCCGCCTTCTTCTTCTGTATCCTCACGGCACTCATGGTGCTGCGCCCCGCACGCGAGGCCCTGGGCATGCAGAGCGGCCTCGACACCGTACGCTGGCTCTTCATCGGGACCGCGCTGGTGACGCTGGCCGTGAACCCGGTCTTCGGATGGCTCGTGGCCCGTTTCCGTCGCATGTCGTTCATCGCGGCGACGTACGCCTTCTTCTCGGCCTCGCTGCTCGTGTTCTACGGGCTGCTCACCTTCGCTCCCGAGGCGACCGGCGAGATCTCGGGGCGGGTCTTCTACGTCTGGTTCAGCGTCTTCAACCTGTTCGTGACGATGGTCTTCTGGGCGCTCATGGCGGATCGCTTCTCGCTCGAGCAGAGCAAGCGGTTCTTCGCCGTGATCGCCGTGGGAGGGACCTCGGGGGCGATCTTCGGCCCCTTCCTGGCCTCGATTCTGGCCGAGCCGCTCGGCACCCCTTCCCTCATCCTGGTGGCGGTCGGATTTCTTCTGCTGGCCGTCGGAGCGGCCTGGCTCGTCACCTGGCTCCAGCCGGAGCGGGCCGCCGCAGCGGCCGAGGGCGACCCCGAGGCTCCTCCGGCCATCGATCCGAAGGAAATCATCGGGGGGAGCGCGTGGGAGGGCTTCCGGGCGGTCTTCAAGTCGCGCTACCTGATGGGGATCATGGCCTTCGTCATCATCCTGGCGATCATGGCGACCTTCCTCTACTTCACCCGGCTCGCGATGGTCGCCGAGCTGGGCGAGGACCTCGACATGCGGACCCGGGTCTTCGGGCAGATCGACCTGATCACGCAGGTGGCCACCCTGATCCTGCAGCTCATCGTGGCGGGGCACATCATGAAGCGGCTCGGCGTGCATGTGGCGCTGGCGCTGCTCCCGATCACGGTCTTCTTCGGCTTCATCGGGCTCGCGGTGGTCGGCACCCTGGCCGCGCTGATCGTCTTCGAGGCGTGCTTCCGCGCCGTGCAGCGGGCGATCATGCGTCCGGCCCGCGAGACCCTCTACACCGTCGTGAGCCGCGAGGACAAGTACAAGTCCAAGGCCTTCATCGACACCTTCGTGTACCGCGCGGGTGACGTGACCGGCGCCTGGACCGAGGGGCTTCTGGGCAAGCTGGGGATGGGGCTCGCCGGCCTCGCCTCGCTCGCCGTGCCCCTGGCCATCGTCTGGGGCGGACTCGCCGTCTGGCTCGGGCGGGCGCAGGTCCGGCAGGCCCGGGAGCAGGAGGTCGAGCGCGGGATGGAGCCGGGTGCGGATTCCGTCTGAGGTCTCGTCCGAGGCCTCGGGGCCCCGAGTGAGCGCTCGGACGTACACGGCCCGATGACGGCGCCCACCGTGCGCCGGAGCGGGTCGACCTGGTTTCTCGAAGCTCCCGATGCCCCGGTCAGCCCCGAAGCCCGACACTACGACCCCGACACCCTGCGGGCCGAAGGGCGAATCTCGGGCACGAGCACCGGCCGTCGCACCGCCTGGTTCTTCGAGCACGACGGGGTCGGACTCGTGCTCCGTCACTATTGGCGGGGCGGACTCCTGGCCCGCCTCAACGACGACGCCTACCTCTGGACGGGGCTGAAGCGCAGCCGCCCCCATCGGGAGCTCACCCTCCTCTCCGATCTGTTCGAAGAGGACCTGCCGGTGCCCCGCCCGGTCGGAGCCCGCATCCACCGGAGGGGACCCATCTATCGGGCCGACCTGCTCACCGTCGAGATTCCGGACACCCGCACGCTGGCCCGGGCGATCCGGGACGGGGGGTTCGGTGGCGCCGGCTGGGTCGAGGTGGGCCGCACGATCCGGCGCTTCCACGACGCGGGTGCCCACCACGCCGACCTGAACGTCCGCAACATCCTGGTGGGCGACGCCGGCGGGGTCTGGCTGATCGACTGGGACAAGGGGCGCCTGCGCCGACCCGGGGGAGGCTGGGCCCCCCGCACCATCGCCCGACTGCACCGATCCCTGCTCAAGGAACCCGAGCTGGCCCGGGCCGCCGAGCGACACTGGGCCACCCTGGTGCGTGCGTGGGAGTCCGGCTGAGCCGACGGCTTGCGACTCCGGGGCCGACCACACAGCTTTCGATGGTCGGTTCGCTGAAGCCGTCGAGGCTTCCGCTGCGACCTTCACCCATCCCCTGAGCGTCGACCCCCGGAGGCACATTGGCAACCGAGAAGATCCTGGTCACCGGAGCCACTGGAAAGATCGGGCGCGAGCTGGTGCCCCGACTCCTCGAGGCCGGAGTCGAGGTGAAGGCCGGCACCCGGAACCCCGAAACCGGTCGAGCCCTCTTCCCCCCCGAGGTCGAGGTCGTCGAGCTCAACTACAACCGCACCGAGACCTACGACGACGCCCTCATGTGGGCCGAACGGGTCTTCCTGATGCCGCCCCCCTTCAGCCCCGACGCCTACAACACGATCGCACCCTTTCTGGACTGGGCGGTCAGCACCCGTGTCGAGCACGTGGTGCTCCTGAGCGGGATGGCCGTACCCGAGATCGAGGAGCTCGCGCTGCGCCGGCTGGAACGGCACCTCGAGGCCCAGGACACCCGCCACACCATCCTGCGACCCAACCTCTACATGCAGAACTTCCACTCCGGCTTCATCGCGCGTGAGATCGGCGAGGAGGGTCGCATCCGGCTGCCGGCCGGGGACGGGCGTGCGAGCCTGGTCGACGTGCGCGACGTCGCCGCCGTCGCGGCGCGGGCGCTCACCTCTGCCGATCTGTTCGGACAGGAGTTCACCCTGACGGGCCCCGAAGCGCTCACGATTACCGAGGCCGCCCAGATGATCTCGAAGGTCGCCGGTCGCGAGATCACCTACGAGCCGATCGACGACGCCGAATTCGAAGCCGTGCTGGCCGACTCCGGCTGGAATGATTCCGAGGTCGAGATCATCCTGCGGCTCTTCAGCTCGATCCGGGAAGGCGGCCGGGCCCCGGTCGTGGCCGATATCGAAACGGTGCTCGGCCGCGCACCCCACAGCTTCGAGGACTTCGCCGCCGAGGACCCCTCGGCCTGGCACTGACGGGGGCCGATGCCCCCTCATCAAGGGAGTAACCACCATGATCACCTGGATCGTCGTCTTCCTGGTCCTCGCCCTGATCGCCGGGCTCTTCGGATTCACCGGGATCTCCGCCGCAGCGGCGGGGATCGCGAAAATCCTCTTCTACATCTTCCTGATCTTCCTGCTGATCGCCCTGGTGATGGGCCTGCTCGGAGGCATGGCTGCCACCTGAGGGGCCACCATCGGAGTGGCTGTCACCTGAGTGGCAGCCACCCGACTCATGCCGAGTCGCGAAGCGCACGGATCAGCGCCTCCATCGCCTCCGGCGAATGCGAGGGGAAGTTGGCGATGCGCAGCTGCCGTCCCTTCCATGGGCCGTAGCCGTCGCTGACCAGGAACCCGCGGTCACGCAGGGCGGCCCGCACGGGGTCGGCGGACGGCTCGGTCTCGACCACCAGGATGGTGCGGGAGCGGATCCGGTCGGCATCGGCCCCGCGCACGAAGGGGTGCAGGCCGGGGAGGTCGTCGATGGCGTCCCAGAGCGCCCGGGCCTTACCATCGGTCTCGGCCCGGATCGCGTCGATCCCACGCTCCAGGTAGTCCTCGGCCACCCGGCCCAGGAGCCGGATCCCCAGCATGTTCGGGGTGGCCACGGTCTGGCTCCCGTCGGCCGCGTCGGCCAGGGCGGGCAGGTGCTGGTAGCCACCGACCGATCGCCCCGCGGTCTGGAGCGCACGGCTGCGCTCCACGAGCGCCGGCGAGGCCACGATCACTCCGAGTCCGGCGGGGAGCCCGAAGGCCTTCTGGATCGAGAAGAAGCCCGCATCGACTCGGGCAGGGTCGACGGCTTCGACCGGCCAGCCGCTCACGAGGTCGACGGCGGCGAGCGCACCTGCCGCGCGCACCCGGTCGGCCAGGGCGTGGATGGCGTCGGGTCGGATGCGCACCCCGGTGCTCGTCTCGTTCTGGGTCATCGCCACGAGCTGCGGGGGGCCTTCGCTTCCGGGAGCGTCGATCCCGGGAAGGGGGTGATCGGCGTCGTAGCCCTCTCCGTCAGGACGCTCGATGGCCGAGGCCGCGAAGCCCAGATTCTGCGAGATGCGGTGGAAGCGCCGGGCGAAGGCACCGTTGACCAGGTGGAGGCTGCGGTCGCGGACGGTGCCCTGTACGATTCGCTCCATCGCCTCCGAGGCCGAGGCGCAGAAGAGGACGCGGTGGTCGGGGGGGATGTCGAGGAGCGCGCGGAGGGCTTCGACGGTGCGGGCGACCTGCGACCGGAAGCGGGGGCTCCGGTGGCTGTCGGAGAGGGTGCCGTCGGAGGCCGCGGCCGCGAGTTCATCCGCCACGAGCGGATGGAGCTGCGAGGGGCCGGTCGTGAAGGCGATGGGGGGCGTGGCGCTCATCGTATCCGATGTAGGAAGGGGGGGAGATGGAAAGGGTTCGGGGCGATCCGGTCACCGCGACGTTCGCCAGCCCCGAAGCGAGTGGACCGAGAGCACGTCGAGAGTGGCCTCGATCTCGCGGGCCGCGTTCACGACGTCGGCCAGACGGGCGCGCTCGCGGGCATCGAGCGCACGGTCGGGGGCGGCGGCGGCGCGAAGCAGTTGATGGACGTGCCCCGACAGCCGCTCCTGGAGCATGGTGCGGGTGTCGGCGAGTGCGATCTCGACCGCGCGCTCCCGCGCCCTTCGCCCGGCACCGAGGAGGAGCGCGAGGAAGACCGCGGCGCCACCCGATGCGAGGAGCGCGCCGACCGCCGCCGACGCTCCCGATGCCGCGACGCCACCCACCCAGATCATGAGGAGGATGGCCAGGATTCGCTGGACAGGGCTGGACGGGTATGACATGATTGGACGTGGTGGGATCCGGGCCCCCGGCTCTCGGGCGATTCCCGACGGGGGGCTTCGGAAAGGCTATCCATCGCGGGCGCTCAGAGCCACCCCCGACTCTCATTTCTCCTGCCGGCCCACGTGACCACACCCCCCGATGCCGCAGCCGCGGCGCCCCCCGACGGCGACCGCGTCCTCCTTTCGGAGCTGCTCGGCGCGCTCTCGCATGCACTGGACCTGACCGAGGGGCAGCCCTGGGGACACTCCGTCCGCACCTGCCTGGTGGGGATGCGGATCGGCCGGACGCTGGGGCTCGACGCCGCGACCCGTTCGGACCTGTACTACTCGCTCCTGATGAAGGATGCGGGGTGTTCGAGCAACGCCCACGCCACCGCCACCTTCTTCGGGTCCGACGATCACGAGGTGAAGCGCAACCTCAAGGTCGAGGACTGGACCGACCCCGTGCGCATGCGGCTCTTCGCCCTGAAGAACGCGGCGCTCGGGCGGGGGTTGATGGCCCGGATCCGGCAGGTGCTGCACATGGCACGCTCCGACCAGGGGGCCGGCAGCGAGCTGATCCGAATCCGATGCGAGCGCGGGGCCGAGATCTGTCGCTCGCTCGGATTTCCGACCGCCACGATCGAGGCGGTGCGGTGTCTGGATGAGCAGTGGGACGGCAACGGCGCGGCGCGGGGGCTGTCCGGACCCGGCATTCCGGTGCTGGCGAGGATTGCGTCGCTGGCCCAGACCCTCGAGGTATTCGCCGCGCGAGAGGGGTGGCAGCGGGCGCTGGAGGTGGCCCGGGATCGGCAGGGACGATGGTTCGATCCGGAGATCGTCGCGACCCTCGACGACTGGGCCGACGACCCGGAGTGGTGGGCAGCCCTCTACGGCGAGAATGCGCTGGGACGGCTCGCGGCCGAGGAGCCCGAGGATCGCGTGGTGCGGGTCGACGACGCCGGGGTGGATCGAGTGGCCGAGGCCTTTGCCGCGGTGGTCGACGCCAAGACGCCCTTCACCGCGGCGCACTCGACACGGGTCGCGGCAATCGCCCGGAGGCTCGCGGAGCACATGGGTCTCGACGCCGACGAGACTCGGGACCTGTACCGGGCCGGGCTTCTGCACGACATCGGAAAGCTGGGCGTGTCGAACCTGATCCTGGACAAGAACGGACCCCTGACCCCCGAGGAGCGGACCCAGGTCGAGCGGCACCCGGTCCTGACGCTCACCGTGGTCGGCCAGGTGTCGGTCTTCGCGGGGATTGCCCGGATGTCGGCGGTGCACCACGAGCGCCTCGACGGAACCGGGTATCCCTGGGGATACGAGGCGGACCAGCTCGGGCTGGGAGACCGGATCCTGGGAGTGTCCGACATCTACGAGGCGCTCACGGCGCACCGCCCCTATCGCGACGGGATGGGCCCGGAGCGGGCCATGGGAATCCTGCACGAGCTCGACGGCGTCGCGCTCGATCCGAACGTGGTGCGGGCCATCGAGGAGCTGGTCGGGGCGGGAGGGATCCCCGACCCCGACCCCCGTCCCGCCGGGAGCTGAACCCTTCGGTCGCCTCCAGGCCGCGTCACCCCCCGTGACGGAGTTTCGGCCAAAATCCTGTTTACCCCTATGGAGGGAGCTTCCTCGCTGCGCAGGAATCCCCGCCACTCCGACAGGATCGGGAGGCCCGTCGTCTCCCATGCCCCCTCGCATCGTCACAAGGACACCCCATGCCCGAGCGTCGACACCATTCTTGCGTTCTCCTCCTTCTTTTCGTCATCGGGATCCATTTTCTGTCCGGTTGCAGCGATTCCACCTCACCGGTCGAGAACGAAAGCCCGGAGCCCTCCGTTGTCACGCTGGAGCTGTCGGTTCCGACCGATTCGCTTGCGATCGGAGCGTCCGGTGAGTGGGAGGCCACACCGCGCGGTGCAGGGGGCGAGGCGCTCTCGCGACCGGTTCAGTGGCTGACCTCGGATCCGGAGGTTGCCGACGTGACGAGCAACGGAAGGGTCACCGGACGGTCCGAGGGGCAGGCCACGATCACCGCCCGATCGGACGGACGGGATGCCAGTGCCACCGTCCATGTGGTGACCGGGCTCGGGGTGATCGGCCCCGCCGGAGGAAGCCTCGGGGTGGAGGAGGGTCCGGTGACGGTCACGATCCCCGCCGGCGCGCTGGCCGAGGACACCCGGATGGTCCTGCGTGAACTGCGTCCCGACGAGCTTCCCGGCGATGCGATCCCCGGACTGTCCTTCACGCTGGAGCCCGGGGGCCGCGCACCCGAGATGCCGCTCGAAGTGAACCTTCGCTTCGAACCCACGGAGATCCCCGAGGCCGTGGACGCCAGA
Source organism: Gemmatimonadales bacterium (assembly GCA_007692605.1). Taxonomy (GTDB): domain Bacteria; phylum Gemmatimonadota; class Gemmatimonadetes; order Longimicrobiales; family Gaopeijiaceae; genus SLBA01. The sequence continues at coordinate 26,863 of REBS01000099.1, read as the reverse complement.
CTCCTGGCGATTCACGACCGGAGCGGGGGCGACTGGGCCGCATCCGCATCCCATCGGACCGACGCAGAGGCGGGAGAGGCCGAGGCGGAGCTTCTCGAGACGGGTGCGTTCGGACTCTTCGAGGCGAAGGAGTACTGGATGGCCACGGGAGGCGGTGAGGGTCCGAACCTCGCGGTTTCGACGAACGGATTGCACTGGCATCCCGAGACGGAGGAGCTGTTCACAGGTGCCCCCCGACAGCTGGCAACCGACGGGGTCAACTGGATCGCGGCTCGCTTTCGGACGCTGGCGATGTCCGAGGGAGCGACCGGATGGACCGCCGTCGAGCTGCCCGGCCCCGGAGTTCCCAGTGCCCAGGCACTCCATCACGATGGGGATCGCTGGCTCCTCGGAGTCCGGGATATCGGGTCCAACCCTCCGAACCCCGACGTGGGGCTGATGCAGAGCCCGAACGGAGTCGAGTGGTCCGCGATCCCCACCCCCTTCGAGAGGGGAGTCACCGTGATCGGCAGCAACGGCTCGACCTTGATCGTGGGTGGACTCGCGGGCCCGTCGAGTCTTGTCGTTTCGCACAATGGCGGGGCGAGCTGGATCGAGGTCGACCTTCCCGGGACCGCTCAGCCGCGTCAGGTTCGCTGGAACGGGGAGCTCTGGGTACTCGGAGTCCAGCGAAGGTCCGCCCCCAGCTCGATCCTGACCTCGGTGGACGGGATCACTTGGACACCCCGGGATGCGCCGATCACGAACCTGGTCTCGGACCTGGCCTGGAACGGAGCCCTCTGGGTCGCCGCGGGCACGGGCGACGCCTCGATCATGAGCTCCCCGGACGGTATCGTCTGGACCGCGCACGCCTCACCCTTCGACGGGACGTCTACACCTCACTTCCCGACGGCCGTGGCGGCGATGAGGGATCGCTGGGTTGTGGTCGGATCGAACTCCGCCGGAAATTTCGGGATCTTCGCAACCTCGGCCGATGGTGAACACTGGGATTCAGTCGACCTGCCCTTCACCGACGTCGGGATGGCGGTGGGGACCATCCGTCGCTGAGATCCCTGGTCGCCCGTCGCGGCTATTCGTGCGGCACGAACTCGCCGCGCTCAATGTCGAGGATCTGGACCTCGCCCGTCTCGATGAGATAATGCCAGCCCTGGAGCTTCAGGGTCCCGGCCTCGACACGGCGCCGCACGGCCGGAAACTCCATGAGCCGATCGAGCTGGATGACGATCGAACGCCGTTCGGTCTTCCGGAGGACTTCCTCGGTGAGGGGCCCGTCGTGCTCCACCCGGGCCGGAGCCGCGAGATCCAGCCAGCGACTCAGGTGCGCCAGGGACCCGGGCGGGGGCTCGTAGACCGACCGGATGGCACCGCAGTGCGAGTGTCCGCAGATGATGATCTCCTCGACCTCGAGGATCTCGACCGCGTACTCGATGGCGGCGGTGACCCCGTGGTGTCGCTCGGACTCGAGTTCGAAGGGGGGCACCAGGTTACCGACGTTGCGGACCACGAACAGATCGCCCGGAGCGGTATCCGTGAGCACGTCGGGGACCACGCGGGAGTCCGCGCACCCGATGAAGAGGGTGCGCGGATGCTGGCCTTCGGACACCAGCCTGCGGTATTCCTCGGCGTGCTGAGGAAAGTATTCGGACCGGAATCGGGTCAGCCCTTCGAGCAGGTTGCGGGGCATGCGTCAGGCTCCATTGGGGTGGGTCAGGGATTCGTGAATATACCAGTCGACAGGTACCGATCGCCACGGTCGCAGATGATCGCCACGATCACCGCGTCGTCGAGTTCGTCCGAGAGTCGGAGGGCTCCGGCCACGCATCCCCCGGAGGAGACGCCGGCCAGGATCCCTTCGCGGGAGGCCAGCGCCCGGGTGGTCTCCTCGGCGGTCTCCTGGTCCATCGGCAGGATCCGGTCAACTCGTGCGGAGTCGAAGATCGACGGACGATAGGCTTCGGGCCAGCGTCGGATGCCGGGGATCCTCGAGCCCTCCTCCGGCTGCAGGCCGGCGATTTCGATCGCGGGATTTCGCTCTTTCAGATACCGCGAAACCCCCATGATCGTGCCGGTCGTGCCCATGGCGCTCACGAAGTGGGTAATCCGCCCCCCGGTCTGCTCCCAGATCTCGGGGCCGGTCCCTTCGTAATGCGCCCGGGGGTTGTCCGGATTCCCGAACTGATCCAGGACGCGGCCCTCGCCCTGGGCCTGCATGCGGAGCGCGACGTCCCGGGCCTCTTCCATCCCGCCCTCCTCGGAGACCACGAGGAGCTCGGCTCCGTACGCGGTCATCGCCTCTTTCCTCTCTCTGCTCGCGGAGCCCGGGGCGACGAGCACCATGCGGTACCCGCGGACCGCGGCCGCCATCGCGAGTGCGATGCCGGTGTTCCCGCTGGTCGCCTCGATCAGGGTGTCGCCCGGCTGGATCTCGCCACGCTCCTCGGCGCATCGGATCATGCTGAGCGCGGGGCGGTCCTTCACCGAGCCGGCCGGATTGTTGCCCTCGAGCTTCACCAGTATCGTGTTCGTGGTCTCGCCAGGGAGTCGCTGGAGTCGTATCAGTGGGGTGCCTCCGACGAGATCTTCGAGAAGGGGGTGGCGCGTCATTCTGGGGAGCCCGAGTGTTGACGTCAGCAGGTGGAGGTCTCGAAACATCATAATCAGAGCGGCACCCTCGGCGGGAGACGGGGTGAAAGATTGCTCAGCGCTCCGGTCCGGATCCGACATCCGGGGTCCGGAACATCCACAGCCGCAGCGGACAGGGAGTCAGGCACCGGTGAAGCGAGCGCAGTGGAAGGAATCGGGTCCGTGAGCGGGGATTCGTCGAGCCGATCCGTCGGGCAGGGTCGCGAAGGCCACCGGGAACTCAATCGGGACCTGGGCTTTCCCGCGGTCTTCGCGACGGCGACCGGGACCATGATCGGGGCGGGGATCTTCATCCTCCCCGGCGTCGCTGCGGCGGGCGCGGGTCCCGGCGCCGCTCTCTCCTTTCTCTTCGCAGGGCTGATCACCTGCATCGCGGCGATGAGCGTGTCGGAGCTGGCGACGGCGATGCCGAAGGCGGGGGGAGACTACTACTTCGTTAGCCGTGCCGCGGGACCGCTCGTCGGGGCGATGGTCGGCCTGGGCGCGTGGCTGGCGCTGGTGTTCAAGGGGGCCTTCGCCCTGGTCGGCCTCGGCCAGTACATCTTCCACTTCTCGCCGATCCCCATCCTGCTGACCGCCGGCATCGGGGGCGTGCTCCTGACCGTGGTCAACATGGTGGGCGCGAAGGCCAGCGGGATGCTTCAGAACGTGATCGTGGTGGTCCTGCTGATCATCATGATCATCTTCGCCGTCGTGGGACTCACCGCGGTGGAACGGGACACCATGACGCCGATGCTGCCCTTCGGGTGGGGCGGCGTGTTCAGCACGACCGGGGTCGTGTTCATCTCGTACCTGGGGGTAATGAAGGCGGCCGCGATCTCGGAGGAGGTCAGGAATCCCGGGAGGAACCTGCCTCTCGGCATCCTCTCGTCCGTCGTCGTCGTGACCCTCCTCTACGTCATGACCATGGTGATCGTCACCGGCGTGCTCCCGCTGGCTGCGATCGAGGCCGCGTCGGCTCCCCTGGCCGACGCCGGCGGGATCTTCCTGGGGGCGGCGGGGGCGGTGGTGGTGGCAATCGCCGGTGTGCTCGCCACCCTCTCGACGGGCAACGCGGCACTTCTCGCCTCGTCACGCTATCCCTTCGCGATGGCCCGCGACCGCCTGATCTCCGACTGGATCAGCCGCATCAACGAACGCTTCGAAACCCCCGCTCGTTCGATCCTGGTGACCGGGCTCATCATGACGGGGCTCGCCCTCCTGCTCGACGTCGAAGGGCTCGCAAAGCTCGGAGGGGCGTTCGGGGTGATCGTCTTCGCCATGGTGAACCTCTCGGTCGTGATTCTCCGCCGAGCCCAGCCGGAGTGGTACCGACCCGCGTTTCGGGTCCCCTTCTCCCCGTTCCTGCCCCTGCTCGGCGCAGTCGCCGCACTCTCGATCCTTCCGGGGATGGGGCTGTTGTCGCACGTATCCGCCGTCGGCCTCGCGCTGTTCGCCGGCGCCTGGTATTACTGGCGGCGAATCCAGGTCGAGCGTGCCGGCCATAGCCTGAAGCCCGAATTCGGCCTGGCCGATCGCCTGCAGGAGCTGCAGCAGCTGCAGTCACTCGACGACAAGCGGCCGGTGCTTCAGGGGGTGGACGAGGAATCGTGGCCCCTCGATGACGATGGCGAGCCACCGATCCAGGTCGTGGTCGAGGTCCGCGAGGGCAGGCCGTTCCGACACCTGATCGGACTGGCCGCCGCGTTCGCACGTCGCTACGAGGCCCCGATCGATGTGGTCATGATCACCGAGGTCCCCCCCCAGCGGGGCCTGGACACCGTCAGCGCAGGACCCGACCGGGCGTGGATGGAGAAGCTGCGCTCCCGCGTCGAGGACCTCGGTGTCGACTTGCGCTTCCACCATGTGATCGCCCGCGACCGGGCTCGCGCGCTTCTGGCCTTCGATGACCCCGAGGTCCGAATCCTCCTGATCGACTGGCATCGTGCCTTCCGACTGCGTGATTTTCTGGGGAGCTACCTCGACACGGTCCTTCGGAAAAGCTCCTCGCGGGTGGCGGTCCTGAAGTACCGGGGCAACCGCGAATACAAGAACATCCTCGTGGCGACGGCGGGCAGTCCCTACGCGACGGCCGAAGTCGAACTCGCCGACGCGGTGGCCACCTTCACCGACGCCACCCTGACCTTCATGATGGTGCTTCCCCCATCGGCCTCGGAGGCCCGCGAAGAGCAGGCCAGAAGCTACCTGCAGAGGCTGAACGACCTGACCGAGAACAACGCGGAGCTCCTTCTGGCCCGAGGCGAGGACGTCCGGGCCGAGATCCTGAAGGCCGCCGAGGACCGGGACCTCCTCGTGCTCGGGGCCAGCCGCGAGGTCAGTTTCCGCACGCTCTTCGGCCGCCACGTCATCGGGCGCACCGCGGACGAGATCGCGGAGCAGACCTCCGGCTCCATCCTCCTGACCCGGGACCCGCGAATGACTCGGCGGCTCTCCACCGGGCTCCGGTTCTGGACCCTGGGGTGGTTGCGGAGGCTCACCGGACGTCCCGCGAGACCTCCGCACCAGCTTCCGACCGACGTCGAGAAGACGCGCCTCGAGAGCTTTCCGAGAAGGAGTGGCGACGACCGATGAGTCCCGAATCGAGACCCCACACTCCGACCCCACAGGACCCGGATGCCTCGTGGCATGCGGACCCGGTCGAAGATGTGCTTTCCCAGCTCGAGACCGATGGCGAGCGGGGCCTCTCGAGTGACGAGGCCGAACGTCGGCTGAGCGAGCATGGGCCCAACCGGCTTGAGCAGGAGGAGGGCGAGGGGCCGATCCGCCGCTTCCTGAAGCAATTTCACAACGTGCTGATCTACATCCTCCTGGTCGCGTCGGTCTTCACGGCGTTCCTGGAGGAGTGGATCGACACCGGGGTGATCCTTCTGGTGGTGCTGGTCAACGCGATCATCGGCTTCATCCAGGAAGGCAAGGCCGAGGAGGCCATGGAGGGCATCCGTCGCCTCCTCTCGCTCGAGGCCGAAACCGTTCGCGATGGATCCAGAAAGACGATTCCGGCCGAGGAGCTCGTCCCCGGGGATCTAGTGAAGCTCAGCAGTGGAGACCGCGTACCCGCGGACCTCCGGATCCTCGAGACGTCGGACGCCCATGTCGAAGAGGCGGCGCTCACCGGAGAGTCCGTCCCGGTCGTGAAGAAGTCCGAGCCGGTCGAGGAGTCGGCGCTCCTGGGCGATCGGACTTCGATGGCCTTTTCGAGCACGATCGTGACGTCGGGCCGGATCACCGGCGTGGTGACGGCCACCGGAAGCGAGACCGAGATCGGGAAGATCGGCAAGATGGTCTCGGGTGTGGAGGGCGTGACCACTCCCCTGCTCCGCCAGATCGACCGCTTCGGGAAGCAGCTGTCGGTGGCGATCGTCGGGGCCGCCGGGCTGATGTTCCTGTATGGATGGCTCCTGCGGGGGATTCCGGGCACCGAGGTCTTCATGTCGGTCGTGGCCCTGGCGGTGGCGGCGATCCCCGAAGGCCTGCCGGCGATCCTCACGATCACCCTGGCGCTCGGGGTGCAGCGAATGGCGCGAAGCAACGCGATCATCCGCAAGCTTCCGGCGGTCGAGACGCTGGGGTCGGTGACCGTGATCTGCACCGACAAGACCGGGACACTGACCCGAAACGAGATGTCGGTCGAGCGGGTGCTCCTGGCGGAGCGCGACTACCGGGTGACGGGATCCGGCTACCTGCCCGAGGGCGAGTTCATCCTCGACGACGAGTCGGTCGACCCGAGCGACGACCCCATCCTGCAGGCGCTCCTGCGGGTGGGGCTCCTCTGCAACGAGGCCGAGTTCGAGGCCACCGACGACGACGATACCCCCCGGCTCCATGGGGACCCCACCGAGGGCGCGCTCCTGGTGCTCGGCGCCCGCGCTGGCCTCGACCGGAAGGCCGTCGAGGCCGAGTTTCCCCGCACCGACATGATCCCCTTCGAATCGGAGCGCCAATGGATGGCCACTGCGCACCGATCGTCGGACGGCAACGGGGCCACCTCGATCCTCCTCAAGGGAGCCCCGGAGCGCATCTTCGACCTGTGTTCGCAGGTCCGCATCGATGATGGGGACACCACGCCGCTCGATCGCGACGCGTGGGAGTCGCGCATGGAGGATGCCGCGGCCGAGGGCTTCCGAATTCTGGCACTGGCCGAGGCGAGTGGCGACAACGGCGCCGGGGCCGACTCCGGAGAGCTGACTCCGGATGCCCTCGGCAGCGACGCCACGCTGCTCGGCCTGGTGGCCCTCATGGACCCGCCTCGCGCCGAAGCGACGGAAGCGATCGAACAGTGCCGCTCGGCGGGAATCCGCGTCATCATGATCACCGGCGACCATGCGGCCACGGCACGGTCGATCGGTGCTCGCATGGGCATCGGCGACGGGACGAAGGCGCTGACGGGGGCCGACGTCGAGAAGGCCTCGGACGAAGAGCTCCGGGAGCTGATGGCCGACACCGACGTGATCGCCCGGGCCAGCCCCGAACACAAGCTTCGGATCGTACGGGAACTGCAGGAGCGGGGCGAGGTCTGCGCCATGACCGGCGATGGGGTGAACGACTCGCCGGCGCTCAAGCAGGCCGACATCGGGGTGGCCATGGGGATCAAGGGGAGCGAGGCGGCGAAGAGCGCCTCGGAGATGGTCCTGGCCGATGACAACTTCGCCTCGATCCAGAAGGCCGTGGGGGAAGGACGTACGGTCTACGACAACATCAAGAAGACCATCCTGTTCATCCTGCCGACGAACGGCGCCGAGGCCCTCCTCGTCATGGTCGCCGTCCTCTTCGCCCTCCCGCACCTGCCGATCAGCCCGGTCCAGATCCTCTGGGTGAACATGGTGACCGCGGTCACCCTGGCGCTCGCCCTCGCCTTCGAACCTTCGGAGCCCGGGATCATGGACCGCCCCCCCCGCGCGCCCGACGCCCCCATCCTCTCCGGATCCCTGCTCTGGCGCGTCGCGTACGTGTCGGTCCTCGTGGCGAGCGGATGCATGGCGCTCTTCCAGTGGGAGCTGGCCCGGGGAGCCGACCCCGCCTACGCCCGCACCGTGGTGGTGAACGCCCTGGTCGCCGCCGAACTCTGGTATCTGTTCAACTGCCGATTCCTCTGGAGGCCGTCGATCGGGTGGGGTGCGCTCACGGGCAACCGGGCCGTGCTGGTGGCCGCCGCGCTACTGCTCGTATTTCAGGCGGGGTTCACCTATCTGCCGATCATGCACACCGCCCTTGGGTCGGCTCCCTTGCGCCTGGATTCATGGGGGCCGGTCCTTCTGGTCGGGCTACTCCTCTACCTGGTCGTCGAATCCGAGAAGGCCCTGGGGCGGCGGCGGGGACGGGGGCCGAAGCAGACGGCCGGATGACCGGGATCGCCCTTCGGTCAGGGGAGCCGGATCTCGGGCTCCTCGGGGAAGGGCCGGTAGAGCACCACGGTGTGCCCGATCGTCTGCACGACCTCGACCTCAGCGAGGCCGGCGGCGATCTCCTGAGCGGCCTCCTTGACCGGCATGTCGGCCCGGTCGATCACCTTCACCTTGAGGAGCTCGCGGGTGTTGAAGGCCTCATCGAGCGAGGCCAGGAAGGGCTCGCTCACCCCGTCGGCGCCGACCTGCAGGATCGGCTTGAGCGGGTGGGCGAGGGAGCGAAGGTGGGCGCGCTGTTTCGAAGAGAGCGATGGCATGGAGGTCCTCGGTTCCGGTTGCGTCGGGGATCATCCCGCAGCGGTGGCAGGAGACGGCCAATATAGGCGAAACGAGAGGAGCGTGCCGACCCCGACCGACACGATGCCGGCCAGCAGCAGGTGTTCGAGCGCGACTCCCGCGTCGAGGGCGAAGCCGATCAGCACCGGGCTTCCCGCGGTGCTGAGCACCATCAGGGCCGCCATCATGGTCTGGATCGCGCCCAGGTGGCGCACCCCGTAGAGCTCGGCCCAGAGCGCCGGTTTGACCGTCCCGCTGATCCCCACCGCCACCCCGAGGCTCGCCATGAAGCCCCAGGCCGCCCATGCCGCATCGAACTGCCAGAGGATCGCGCATCCGAGGGCCAGGGGAAGCGGAGAAAAGGGAAAGACGCGCCGTGCCGAGAATCGGTCGATCCACCCGCCCGCCAGGAGCGAGAGCACGACCCGCGTGATCGCGAAGGCCACGAAGGCCGAAGCCATCAGCGGCAGGCTCCACCCCTTGATGCCGGCGATCGCGGTCTGGTACAGGAAGAAGCCGGTGACCCAGAAGGGGGGCAGCAGTGCGGCGGGAAGCACGAACCAGAAGCGGGGGTCGCCGAGGACCTCGCGGCGGTTCCATCCCTGTCGCATCGGGGATGGATCCGGCAGCTCCGGGGCACCGGAGGCGTTGGGACGCGTGGCGCCGGCGTCGGACCCGCTGGCGCCCTCCCTTCTCGGGGAGCCGCTGTCGGCCTTGGCGGGATCGCGCGCCGAGGGGCCTCCGACCTCTTCGGGGTCATTGGCGCCCTCGGGGTCGTGGTCACCCGCGGCGCCTTCCTCGCTCGAGTGGCCCCCGTCCTTCGGTGAGGCCCTTGCCGGGTCGAGCTCGACCCCGGCATGCCTCAGAAGGAGGACGAGGGCGGGCGCGAAGACCATCAGGACCATCCCCCCCACCACCCCCCAGCTCATCCGCCAGCCCACCACGCCGATCGAGGCCGCGATGAGCAGGGGCAGGACCCCCTCGCCCAGGGGAAAGCCAAGCGAGGTGATGCTGAGCGCCTTGCCTCGACCCGGCCCAAAGTACCGCGCCATTGCCGTCAGCGCGGTCTGACCCGAGAGTCCCTGACCCGCCAACCGCAATCCGAGGAGCGCGATGGCAAAGACCCAGAGGCTCCACGATACCGCAAGCAGAAACGCCGAGCCCGCCAGCACCAGGACCACCACGAGGGTGAAGCGGTTCAGCCGGATCCGATCCATCCAGCTTCCCGCCCACGGGAGCAGAAGTGCGCTCGCGAGGGTGGCTCCCGCGTAGAGGGCTCCGAACTCCCCATTGCTGATTGCGAATTCGATCAGGAATGCCGGAACGAAGAGCGAGAGCAGGAAGGTCTGCCCGAAGCTCGACAGGAAGGTGAAGGAGAGTCCGTAGGAGAGAAGAGGAATCTCGCCGCGGATGAACCGGAGATAGGCCGTCATGTGCGTGGGCACGGGAGACTGGAACGGGGTCGGCAGGTTGGCTACCCATCCGCCGCCATCGCGGTCCTCCCCACTCGCCTGGGGACGTATGCGAGACGACCGGACACTCCGCGGCTCCGAGCCGCCATGGCGAACGTCGAACTCGGCGCTCCGACCCCTAAATCGCTGATCGAGACAAGTCAGCTTTACACTTTATCAAGTCAGCATTACGTTCGGGGTGTGAATATCCCCGTTCTCACCTCGCTTCGCGCCTTGCGCGTGCGCCTGGGCTGGTCCCAGGCGCACGCCGGAGAGCGCGCGAACATTTCGCGGCAGGCCTACGCGGCGATCGAATCCGGCCGATCGGTCCCTTCGACCGAGGTGGCGCTGCGACTCTCGGACGCCATGGGGGTCACGGTCGAGGAACTCTTCCAGCTTCGGGAAACCAGGACTCCGGCGCGCGAGGTCGAAGATGCCGGGCTCGGGGGTCCGCCGGCGGGTCGGATCCGGCTCGCCCGTATCTCGGGGCACGAGCGGGCCTTCATGCTCGGACCCGGGACCACCCATGCACCGACTCCGGCCGACGGCATGGGCGAGCGACTCCAGGGGAACCGGATGCGCGTGCGTCTCTTTCCCGACCGCCCCCCCTCGCCCGAACTGGTGGTCGCCGGCTGTGACCCGGCCTTCGGGCTCGTGGCCGAGCGCATGCGGCGCCGGCACGGCATCGAGATCCTCTGGCTCAAGGCGGGCAGCCACGCCGCCCTCGATGCCCTGGCCCGAGGTGCGGTGCATGTGGCGGGGGTCCACCTGCGGGATCCGTCGAGCGGGATCTACAACGAGCCGTGGATCCGCCGGATCGTCCCCTTCCCCACCGCCCGCATCCGCTTTGCGGAGTGGGAGCAGGTCCTGGTGCTCGAGCCCGGCAATCCCCACCGGATCGATGACCTGGCGCAGCTCGCGGGCTCGAAGCTGCGCTTCCTGAACCGGGCACCCGGCACGGGGAGCCGCACGCTGATCGAGGCCGTGCTCGCGCGGGCGGGAATTCCCGGCTCGACGATTCCCGGGTTCCACGAGACCGTCGCCGACGGACACGAGACGGTGGGGGCCGCGGTGGCGTCGGGCGCCGCGAGTGCCGGGGTCGCGATCCGTGCGGTCGCCGACGCGCGTGGGCTGAGCCGGATCCCTCTCACGCGGGAGCCCTACGACCTCGTGATCGCGGAGCACTTCCTCGAACTCCCCGCAGTCCAGGCGCTCCTCGCGGTCCTGCGCACGCCGGGCCTCCAGAGAGAGATCGAGTCGCTCGGTGGCTACGACGCCTCTCGCATGGGACTCCCGGCGTGATTCGCAGGCTCGCACGATGGGCCCTGGTCGGATTCGCTCTCGGGACCCTCGGCTGCGCCGACGAGGGGGGCGAGGAGCGCCACTCCCCGACCGCCCCACTCCTGGTACTTGCCGCCTCGGACCTGCAGACCGCCTTCGAGGAGCTCGTTCCCGCCTGGGAGCGGCAGACCGGAGACCGGGTCGAGCTGGTTCTGGGGTCGACCGGCAACCTGGCCGCTCAGATACGGCACGGAGCCCCCGCCGATCTCTTCTTCTCCGCCAACGAGCGATTCCTCGACGACCTGATCGAGGCAGGCACGATCGACCCCGGCACGCGAACTCCCTACGCCGTGGGGCGCCTGGCGCTCGCCGTGCCCGGGGGAGCGGCGCTGCCCGACCCGCTCTCGGAGCTGACCGGGGCTCGATTCCAGATCATCACCATCGCGAATCCGGAGCACGCCCCGTACGGAATGGCTGCCCTGGAGGTGCTCCGGAGCCTGGGGATCGCCGAGACCGTGTCCGATCGACTGGTCCCGGGTGAGAGCATCGCGCACACCCTGCAGTTCCTGAGCACCGGAAATGCGGACATCGGGATCGTGGCGCTGAGCCTGCTCCAGGGGGCCGGAGGGCGCTCCCTCGAGTTCCGGGTGATCGACTCGGCCCTCCACACTCCCCTGCTCCAGGTGGCGGGGATGGCCGTCGGGAGCCTCCACCCCGACCGGGCTCGCCACTTCCTGGAGTTCGTGGTCTCGGCGGAAGGCCAGGCGATCCTCGGCCGCCACGGATTCGAGCCCCCGGCCGCCGGGGGGCCCTGACCGATGGAGTTGCACCCCCTCGCACTCTCGTTTCAGGTGGCGCTGGTGGCCACGGCCCTGTCCCTCGTGGTCGGATTGCCACTCGCCTGGATTCTCGCCCGGCGAGCCCTCCCGGGGCGGGACCTGATCACGGTTCTGGTCCTGCTTCCGATGGTGCTGCCCCCCACCGTCCTGGGCTACTACCTGCTCCTACTGATCGGTCGGGGCGGTCCGGTGGGACAGGCAGCCGAGGCCCTCGGGCTCGGGCGAATCGTCTTTACGCCGACCGCCGCCGTGATCGCGGCTTTCGTGGCCTCGGTCCCCTTCCTGGTTCGGGCCGCCCAGTCGGGATTCGAACGCGTCGACCCGGCCTTCGAAGAGGCCGCGCGCACCCTGGGGCGGGGAGAGCTGTCGATCTGGTTCACGATCACGATCCCCCTGGCGTGGAGGGGGATTCTGGCCGGGGTCGCCCTCACCTTTGCGCGGGCCATCGGGGAGTTCGGGGCCACCGTGATGGTCGCGGGGAGCATCCCGGGACGAACCCGCACGGGGAGCGTGGCGATCTACGACGCGGTGCAGGCCGGGCGAATGAGCGAGGCGAACCTCCTGGCGGTCCTGCTCACCCTGACGGCCGCGGGCACCCTCTACCTGCTCACCCGGGTCGGACGGGCCCCCGGATGGTGAAGCCCGGTTCCGGCCATCTGCTGGTCCGGCTGAGGGCTCGGCGGGGCGCCTTCGCGCTTGATGTGGGCTTCGAGACCCCCGGGGGGATCACCGCCCTCTTCGGGCCCTCGGGAGCTGGAAAGAGTCTGACCCTGCGGCACCTGGCGGGGCTGGAGCGAGGCTCCGAAGGCAAGGTCGAACTTGCCGGGCGCACGCTCTTCGATGGGGATCACGGAATCGACATCCCACCGAGGGAACGAGGAGTCGGAATGGTCTTCCAGGAGTATGCGCTCTTCCCCCACATGAGTGTGGCGGCCAACATCGGCTACGGGCTGCGGGAGCTCCCGAGGTCCGAGCGCGAGCCGAGGGTGGCGGACCTCCTGGAGCGCGTCGGCCTTGCGGGATACGACGGCCGCCGACCGGAAAGCCTATCGGGCGGGGAACGTCAGAGGGTCGCCGTGGCCCGGGCCCTCGCACCCGGACCCGGGCTTCTCCTTCTCGACGAGCCCTTCGGAGCGCTGGACTTTCGCGTTCGCAGGGGTCTGCGCCGCGAGTTGCGCACCCTGCACGACGCGACGGGGGTCCCCATGGTTCTGGTCACCCACTCGCTCGCCGAAGTGCGGGAGCTCTCGGACCACCTGGTGCTCCTGGACCGGGGCCGCGTCGTGGGCACGGGCACGACCGGTGCGCTGCTCGCCGACCCCCCGAATGCGGTTGCGGCCGAGCTGCTCGACGCCGAGGACCTGGGGTAGCGAGGGCGCCACGGCCCTCCCTGCCACCTGCATTTGCGCGTCCGGGCGGTCAGAGGGGGGCCAGGTTGACCTCGAAGGGGCCGACGGAAAGTCCGAGGGGGGTCCCCTCGACGCCCTCCACGTCCGAGGCCACGGCCCGAAAGCCCGGGAGCTTGCGAAGCTCGATCCGGTAGCCGTGGAGCTCCGTGCTCCAGCTCTCGCGTTCGTCGGCTCCCAGCGCCTGGACGAGGTGAAGAAAGGCCCACCGTTCGAAGAGCTCGTCGCCCACCGGGTCGAAGCCGGCATCCCGGGCCGCACCGATCGGGGTGCGGTCCGGGGCCGGGGTCACCGAGAAGGAGGCAAGATCGATCTCGTCGCCGGGGCCGACCAGCTCGACGGTGAGACCGCGGACCTCGGCCGGATGCTCCACCGGAGACACGCCGCGTCCGTCCACCATGACCACGCCCGAGGCCCCCGCAACCCGAGCCCGACCCTCCTCGAGAATCAACGCGGTGTCCTCGTCGATCCCTGCGCCCCACTCCGCGCCCGACGGACCCGCCACCGCGATCAGGAGCCGTCCGATGCGTCCGCGAGCCAGGAAGTGCTGGTCGAAGGTGGCCCCCGAGATGAACCCCATCCCGGGACGAATCCGAACCCCATCCTCGTCGCCGTCGAGCGCGAGCCCGTGTTCGAAGGCCCCCTCGCTCGAGCCCCCGGCGATCATCGGATCCGACATCATGGCGGCCCCCGCGCTGCTCCCCGACACCACGGCACCGGAGCGGAATCGCTCGAGGAGTGCGGCATAGGCGGGGGTCTCCCGCCCCTCGGGAAGGAAGTAGTCGAGGATCCGCGACTGCACGCCCCCCGTGAAGAAATATCCGGAGCACTCCCGGATTGCCTCGGCCGTGGCGGGCAGGTCGGCCGCCTCGGGCTCCTCGAGGTGGAGGAGGAGCCCGCGGGCCGTCCCCTCTCCTCCCCAGCGATCGATCCGTCCGACCGCGCCCTCCATGCTCGACTCCGGCGAGGCGCCGGCCGTCGGAATCACGCAGAGGGGACCATCGCCAGCGCGCCGGTCGAGGATCGCCCGATAGACATCCTCATTGTCTGCACTCAGACCGCCGCCGATGATCACGAGCGCTCCGGGAGTGGTGTCGGCGTCGCCCGGGCGAGGGTCATCGGAATGGTCGTCGGGGCCCGAGCAGGCCCCGAGCCAGCTGATCGAAAGCGCCAGGGCGAGGAGGGGGAGCCCGCGGGTGCTTCGACAGTTGGGGATTCGGGAGGCAGACATGGCAGTCGGGGTTCGGGGAGACGGGGCGTACCGATGGGTACCAGGCGTACCAAGCGTACCGAGCGTATCGAGCGTATCGAGCGTATCGAGCCTACCGAGCGTCCAGAGCGAGCAGGGCGTCGGATGCAGTCGAACGATGGCCGGAACCCACCTGAACTACGGCCGGAGCCGCGAATCCGCAATCCCGCGGCGCCCTGCCGGCCCGTCCAGGAACACCCGATCGACCCGCGGGATACTGCGCCCATGAATGATTCGAGTCGAATGCCGCTCTCGTCCGATGATCTCCCCGCACGCCACTCGGTTCGGACTCCGCCCCCTGACGGTGTGCCCCAGCCCCCCTCGGTCGCGGTGATCGGAGCGGGCGTGGCGGGGCTGTCGGCGGCGCGGGTGCTCGTGGACGAAGGGCTGCGGGTGACCGTCTTCGACAAGGGACGGGCGCCCGGGGGCCGAATTTCGTCGAGGCAAGCGTCGCGTGGCTCTGCGAACGGATGGACGATGGATCACGGCGCGCAGTATTTCACCGCGCGGGATCCGGCCCTTCGCGCCCACGTGGCCTCGTGGGAGGCGGACGGGATCGTGGCCCCGTGGGATGGACGCCTGGTGCGGATCTCGGACGACGACGGAGCGCTCCGTGTGGAGCCGGCCACCGAGTCGATCCGGTGGGTCGGGGTGCCGGAGATGCGGGCCGTGGCTCGACACCTGGCGGACGGGCTCGACGTGCGTTGCGGGGTCCGTATCGCGGCCCTGGAGCCTCCCTCCGACGGGGCTCGGGGATGGCGGGTCCGGACCGACCGGAGCCATCCGGGGGAGGCCTCCGGGGATTCGGAGCGCTTCGACGCCATCCTTCTCACGCCCCCCGCCCCTCAGACACTGGAGCTCCTGGGGTCCCACGCGCCGAGGATCTCGGAGCGGCTCCGCTCGATCCGGATGCGGCCCTGCTGGGCGGTGATGCTGGTGCTGCCCCATGCGGCGCCCGTCGAGTGGGACGGCGCCTTCCTGCCGGGCCCCGTGCTCTCGTGGGTGGCGCGGGATTCGTCGAAGCCCGGGCGCCCGGGGACCGACGGGGAGCGCTGGGTCCTGCACGCGACCCCCGAATGGTCCGAAGCGCACCTCGAAGCGGGCCCCGATGCCGTCGGAAGCTCCCTTCTCGAGGCCTTCCGCTCCCGGATCCGGGAGCTTGGGGGGGAAAGGCTGCCCGAGCCCACCGAGCGGGTCGCACACCGGTGGCGCTTCGCGATTCCCGAACCGGCCCTCGAGGAGCGTTCGCTCTGGGACGCCTCTCTCGGGCTGGGTGTGGCGGGAGACGCGCTGGGAGGACCGAGGGTCGAAGGCGCCTTCCTGAGCGGACGGGCGCTGGCGGGGCGTCTCCTCGGAACACCGCCGGGGTCACCGCGGTGACACGTTCGGGGAGCCGGCGCTGATCGCGCGGGCATCGCCGTGAAGCAGAGGGGGCGGGGCAAGCGCCCGCGATGCCCGCGATGCCCTCGATGCCCGCGATGCCCGCGATGCCCGCGATGCCCGCTTCGGACGCTGCATTCGGCCGGGCCGTCCCGGGGCAAGTGCGTCAAGCCAGGCGGGGGGGGGAAGTCCGGGCCTTCGCGGTGTGGAACCGTTTCTCCACACTCGACGGCTCTCCGGGGACGCTTGCGCTCTGCGTCTCCATATAGACCGCTGAGTCCACACGCGTCGATTCCGGCGAGCGACCATTGTCGACTTTGTCTCCCATACGACGCGATTCTCCACAACCGTCCCTGGGAGACCCGATGCGTGTGGACTTTCGCATCCGGCGTCCTGGGTCCGGCGCCCTGGGTCCGGCGCCCTGGGTCCGGCGCCCTGGGTCCGGCGTCTTGGAGCGCTGCGGCCGACACCCATTGCGAGATCGTCTGGATGAGCATCGTGGACGCAAACCGCTGGGTAGCCGTCTCCTTTTAACGGTGGCGCCGGCTCCGGCCTCCCCTATATGCATCAAATGCCTGAAGCGCGGGGCCGCGCGAATGCCGACGATTCCCTGATTCAGGACACCAGGGCGTCACACTCCCGCCAGGCCGAGCCCCGCCGACGTTGGCGGGAACGCCATCGACGGCCCGAGGGTTTGCACGAAGCACCACCACGTCCACGCGCATCCGGATCCCACGGGTTCGGGTCGCCATGCGGAGAAGCGCCCCATGAAGCGTCCACCCCTCTACTCGCGGTCGGATTCGACCCGCCGGAGGGCTGATGGAACCTCGCCGGGTCGACCCGGCGAGCCCGAGGGTGGGGCCGGCGAGGGGGAGCGGGCGGCCGAGCGTGGCGTCGGGCTCGGTGCGCCGGCCGGTTGGAATCGGGGCACGGCCCTGATGGCCCTCGGGGGGGCGGCCGTGCTCATCGTTCTACTGGTCGCGGCCTTCCGCTCCGACACCCCTCACCTCACCCAGCGCGACATCGATCGGGCCGTGCTCTACTCGCTCGAGAACCAGCCCCGGCCCGCGTCGCTGGAATCCGAGGCCTACCGGGTGATCGGTCCCTCGATCGTGCAGGTACGGAGCCTGGACATCGACGACGACGAGCTCGAGGCCGGGGGCGACATCTTCGAACCCGGGTCGGAAGAGAGCGAGCGCCGGAGAAACGGTACCGGCGTGGGGACGGGGGTCGTGATCGTCGACGACGGCACGATCCTCACCAACCTGCATGTGGTGATCGGGATCGAGCGCCTGGGGGTGGTCTTTTCCGACGGAACCGAGTCGCCGGCCCGGATCATCTCGGTCAGGCCGGAGCACGATCTGGCCGTGATCCAGGCCGACCTCCTGCCCGACGACCTGTTTCCGGCCACCCTGCAGTCCACGGCCGACCTCCGCGTGGGCGACCGCGTGATCGCGGTGGGATTCCCCTTCGGGATCGGTCCCTCGTTGAGCTCGGGCGTCGTCTCGGGCCTCCGTCGAGAGTACCGCACGCCCGAGGGCGATCGCCTTCTTTCGAACCTGATCCAGTTTGATGCGGCCGCGAATCCGGGCAATTCCGGGGGCCCCCTGGTCACCGTCGACGGCTTCGTCGTGGGCATCGTGACCGCGATCCTGAATCCGAACAACCAGCGCTCCTTCGTGGGGATCGGCTTTGCCGTCCCGATCGAAGAGGCCGCCGAGGCGGTCGGGAGTTCGCCCTTCTGAGGCCTCCCCGACCCGAACCTTCCTGAATGAACGACAGCGACAGGGAAACCAAGATGATCGATGGCACCCGGACGGCCTCTGACGACACCCGACTCACCGAACGCCTTCTGTACGAGGTCAAGAAGGTCGTGGTGGGGCAGGATCGCTTCCTGGAGAGGGTTCTGGTGGCGATTCTCGCGCAGGGGCACCTGCTGGTCGAGGGGGTGCCCGGGCTGGCCAAGACGCTGACCGTCAAGACGCTCGCGCAGACGGTGCAGGGCAACTTCAAGCGGATCCAGTTCACCCCCGACCTGGTGCCGGCGGACCTGGTGGGGACCCGGATCTTCAACCAGGCGACCGGGGAGTTCTCGACCTCGCTGGGCCCGGTGTTCACGAACCTGCTCCTGGCCGACGAGATCAACCGGGCGCCCGCCAAGGTGCAGAGCGCCCTGCTCGAGGTCATGCAGGAGTACCAGGTGACGATCGCGGGCGAGACGCACCGGGTGCCCCGCCCCTTCCTGGTGATGGCCACCCAGAACCCGCTCGAGAGCGAGGGGACCTACCCTCTGCCCGAAGCGCAGGTCGACCGCTTCATGATGAAGGTGCTCGTCGACTACCCGGACCCCGACGAGGAATTCGTGATCGTGGAGCGGGTGACGGGGGTGGGTGCGCAGGTCGCGGCCGTGGCCTCGAACGATGACCTGCTCCGGCTTCAGCGCGAGTGCCGGGCGGTCTACGTGGATCCGTCGCTGATCCGCTACGCCGTCCGGCTGGTCGCGGCGACGCGGGACCCCGCCCGGGCGGGGCTCGAGGAGCTCGCCCGGTACGTGCAGTGGGGGTCGAGTCCGCGCGGCACGATCCACCTGATCGAGGCCGGACGGGCCATGGCCCACCTGCGCGGGCGCGACTACCTGCTCCCCGACGATGTCGCCGACCTGGTGCTCGATGTGCTCCGGCATCGCCTGATTCTCTCCTATGACGCCCTGTCGGAGGGGCTGAGCGCGGACGAGATCCTGCGGCAGATCATGAATCGAATTTCGCCCCCGGAAGCCCCCCTCGAGAGGCGCGCCCATGTCACAGCAAGATCCTGAAGCGATCCTGCGCCGGATCGAATGGACGATCCTGCGCCGGCTCGACGGCGTCTTCCAGGGCGGGTACCGGACCCTCTTTCGCGGAGAGGGACTCGACCTGGCCGACCTGCGCGAATACCAGCCGCGCGACGACGTCCGCCATATCGACTGGAATGTGACGGCCCGCCTGGGCACCCCCTATGTGCGGGAATTCCACGAAGACCGGGAGATCACCGCCTGGTTTCTGCTCGATGTGAGCCCCTCGGTCGACTTCGGCTCCCAGGATCGCAACAAGGAGGGCGTTCTGGTCGAGTTCGTCGCCATCCTCGCGCGGCTCCTGACCCGGAACGGGAACCGGGTGGGCGCAATCTTCTTCGACTCCGAACTGGCATCGGTGATCCCCCCGGGTGGGGGACGGACCCGCGTGCTGCAGATCCTGAAGCGGCTCGACGCACCCCGCACTCCCGGCAACGCCGAGGTGACGGACCTGGGGGCGCTGCTGACCGGAGCGGGACGAATCATGCAGCGGCGCTCGTACGTCTTCGTGGTCTCGGACTTCATCAGCCAACCGGGCTGGGGCCCACCCCTGATGAACCTGGCCCGACGCCACGAGGTCCTGGCGGTGCGCCTCTTCGATCCCCTCGAGATGGCGCTTCCCGATCTGGGGCTCGTCGTGATGCAGGACGCGGAAACGGGGGAGCAGGTGCTGGTCGACACGCACGACCCGGGCTTCCGCGAGCGCTTCCGGCAGGCCGCCGCCGCACGCGAGGCTGAACTCCGCGAGACCCTGACTCACGCGGGTGTGGATGCGCTCGAACTGTCGACCGCCGACGATCCGGTCGAAGCGATCCTGCGCTTTGCGGACCTTCGCAAGACTCGAAATCGAGTGGCCAGCCACCGGGCGCTGCCCACCCATCTGGAGGTGGGACGATGACCTTCTCGTGGCCAATGATGCTCTGGCTGCTCCTGAGCGTCCCACTGCTCATCTGGCTGTACCTGTACCTGCTGGGGCGGCGCCGGAAGTCGGCCATCCGGTACGCCAACCTGACCCTGGTCAAGGAAGCAATGGGAAAGGGGCCGGGGCTCCGGCGGCACATCCCTCCCCTCCTCCTGCTGCTCGCGTGGACCACGGCCATCTTCGCCACCGCAAGGCCGTCGACGATGGTCACCCTGCCCTCGCAGCAGAACACCGTGATCCTGGCGATGGATGTCTCGGGGAGCATGCGGGCCGCCGACGTGGATCCCAACCGGATCATCGCATCCCAGGTTGCGGCTGCGGAGTTCGTCGAGGCCCAGCCGGGCCAGACCCGGATCGGGGTCGTGGCCTTTGCCGGAACTGCCATGCTGGTGCAGGCGCCGACCACGGATCGCGCCGCGGTCCTGGAGTCGATCGAGCGGTTCCAGCTCCAGCGGGGCACCAACCTGGGGGGCGCCATCCTGACCTCTCTGCAGACCCTCTTTCCCGAGGCGCAGTTCGACCTGGGCAATCGGTTCCGGGGCCAGGAGCCGAGGGGTGCCGCGCTCGGAGACTCCGGTCCGGACCAGGAGGATGACTTCGTCGCCGTGGAGCCGGGGAGCTACACGAACGCCTCAATCATCCTCATGACCGACGGACAGCCGACGACGGGCCCCGACCCCGTCGAGGCGGCGAGGCTCGCCGCGGACCGGGGGATCCGGGTGTTCACGGTGGGCTTCGGGTCACAGTCGGGTGAGATCGTGGGATTCGGAGGGCGCTCGATGCGGGTGCAGCTCGACGAGGACATGCTCCGGCAGATCGCCGAGGTCACACGGGCCCGGTACTTCCACGCGGCCACGGGGACCGACCTGGCCGAGGTCTACCAGGAGCTCAGCTCGCAGTTCGTGATGGAGCGCGAGGAGACCGAGGTCACGGCGCTCTTCTCCGGACTGGCCGCGCTCCTGATGATGCTCTCGGCGACCCTCTCCTTCGTCTGGTTCAACCGGATCCTTTAGAAGGTCGTTGCCCCGTTTGGCGGGGTTCTGCGCAGGGATGAATGAAGGCACCATTCATCCACTGAACCTCGAGGTATCGAGTCATGCGCAGAATCCCCCACCTCTCATCCGTTCCGCTCCTGCTGGCGCTCGTGGTCACCGCCGCGGGATGCGAGCAATCTCCAGCCGCGCCCGCCGCCGACGACCACCTCTCGGCGCACATCGACCATCATGCCGCGGCCGAACGGGGTGCGGCACGCGCGCACGCCGCCCACGGCGACCTGCTGAAGGCCGTTCGACAGAGCACCGCCCACTTCCACGCCAGCCGGCAGGCCCTTCGGGCCGGGTACGCGGCCAATCTCGATTGCGTGGCACACCCCGAACTCGGTGGGATGGGCATGCACTGGGTGAACGGAGCTCTCATCGATCCGGTCTTCGACCCGCTCGAGCCCGAAGCCCTGCTCTACGCGCCGAGGGACGGCAACAACCCCGAGCTGGTCGGTGTCGAGTACATCGTGATCGATGTGGGTCAGCCGCACCCGCACTTCGGCGACCACCCCTTCGACGTGGGAGGCGTGCCGCCGCTGACGGCAGCCGGCGTCGCGCACTGGAGCCTCCACGTCTGGGTGCACAAGGACAACCCGAGTGGAACCTTCGCTCCCTTCAACCCCGATGTGAGCTGCGACTGAGCTCGGAGGCGCCGGGGGGTCTGACGAAGGGGGTGGGAAGCCGGGTTAGACCGGCGCCCGCCTCCTTCCAGGCCGAAGGGAGCCTTCGACGCGCCACCCATCAAGGAAGGTTGTCTGTCCGGACAGAAGTCCCGGCGTTCGCACGGACTCCGCCGGGTCAGACATCCGAGGTCGGTTCTTCCTCCTCGATCACCTCGGTTCGCACCCGCACGGCGATGTCCCGGGGGCGGATCACGTCGCCCCGCTCCCGCACCGCGACGCGCGTGAAGGCGGCACCGAAAAGCAGGATGAGCGAAGAGTAGTACACCCACATCAGCACGAGAACCAGCGACCCAGCCGCTCCGTAGGCCGACCCCGGTGCGGTCTGACTCAGGTAGTACGAGATCGCATACTGCCCCACCGTGAAGAGGGCGGCGGCCACGAACGCCCCGTTCCACATGTCCCGCCACCCCAGGTGCACGTCGGGGAGGACCTTGTAGACCATGGCAAACAGAAGGGTGACCACGACAAGGGTCAGGGTCAGATCGGCGCCGAGAACCAGGAGATTCGGAACCGGAACCCAGTCGGCAGCGAAGCGCACGATCATCCCGACTGCCACCGACAGGACGAACGATACGACGAGGAGGAACCCGATCACGAGAATGAGGCCCATCGAGAGGAGACGGGTCCGGATGAAGTTGAGGAGCCCGCTCCGGGATGGCTCGGCCCTCACGTCCCAGAGGTTGTTCAGGGCGGCCTGGACCTGTGCGAACACCGTGGTCGCCCCGAAGAGGAGGGCGAGGAACCCGAGTACCGTGGGAAGGATACCGGATTGCTCGATGCTCGAACGCTCGACGGCGGTCTCTATTGCTTCGGCCGCCTGAGATCCCACAAGCGATTCGATCTGGGCGGCGATTTCGCCCCGGGCCGCCTCCTCCCCGAAGAAGATGCCCGCCGCGGACACGAGAAGGATCATGAGGGGCGCCAGCGAGAAGACGGTATAGAACGCCATCGCCCCCGCGAACTGGAAGGCGTGCTTGGACGACCAAAGTGAAATGGTGTCCTGCAGAAGCTCCCGGGTTCGCTTCGTTCGTTTCCGGATGGTCGGCCTCCCCGTTCCAGCTCGCGTGAACCCCTGGCAGGACTGCATCCATACTCCATGGATCGAGAGCAGTGCCACCGGAGTGGCCGCCGATACCGATCGAAGGGAAAGCCGATCGATGGCACACTTCGCACCCCGGGGATGACAGTGACGCCCAGGGGCCGGGGCCTGATTCATGCCGCCCCCGGCGTCAGCAGCTTCCGGTGTGGAAGACCCGGACACCGCGGTCTTCGAGGGCCGGGATCTGCTGGCAGAGCGCGGTCTGGCTGAGCGGATTCTCGCTCACCTGCACCATGGTGCCCTCGCCCAGCGCCTGGTTCGCCACCAGGGGACCGAGGTCCTCGACCAGATTGTGGACCACGAAGACCTGGTTGAGCTTCTCGAGCCCCTCGAGGGGGGACAGGTCGGCGACTTCGTTCTCGCTCAGGATGATCGACTCCAGGGCGACCATTCCGCTCACCGCCTCGATCCCCGGCAAAACGACGTTCTGGATCGTGAGATTGGTCAGGTTGACCAGCCCGGAGAGCGGAGAGATGTCGCTGGTCTGCATGTCGCCGAGGGTCAGAAACTCCAGAGCCGTGAGATCCGCGAGCGGGGCCAGGTCCTCGATCGGGTTGCCCCTGGCCGCCAGGGTCCGAAGGCCGGTGAGCCCGGTGAGTGGAGTCAAGTTCGCCACGTTGCTGTTGGTGATGTGGAGCCGCTCCAGGGTTGCGACCTCCTCCAGCCCCGACAGATCGGCGAGCGAGGGCATCGCCGAAGCCTGCAGGTTCTCCAGGACGGGCGCTCCGGCCAGAAAGCTCAGGTCCGAGACCCCTGTCCCGGTGATCCTCAGGTCCCGAAGACCGGGCAGAGCAGCGAGGACCTCGAGTCCCTCCGTCAACGTCGATCCGGCGAGATTCAGGAGCTCGAGCTGTTCGAGGCCCTCGAGGGGAGAGATGTCCGAAATGGAGTTGGCCGCGAGATCGGCCTCCCTGAGCTGCGACAGGCGGCCCAGCGGCCCCAGCTCCTGAATCTCGTTCTGGGCCAGATCCACCTCTTCGAGATTCACGGCGTGCTCGAGTCCGGTCAGCTTCTGGATCCCCATCTGCCGGGCGTCCAGGACGGTGAGTGCGGCGAGATCTTCGGCGGAGATGGCTCCCGTGGGCCGGTCGAGCGCCTGGCGCACCGCGGACTCCAGCTGCCCGTCCGGGAATTCGCCCGGGGCCACGGCATCGACCACGACGGTCGCCTCGCCCGTGACCCCGTCGAGCTCCGCCGTCAGGGTGACGCTGCCGGCCGACTCGGCCGTGACCCGGCCGGCCTCGTCGACCGTGGCCACAGCCGGATCCGAACTGGCCCAGGTGAAGTCGGCGGGATCGTCGGTGAGGAGTCCCCCCAGCGAGGTGCGGGCCTCGACGGCGAACTGCCGACTGGCCCCCAGGGTGCGGAGGGTATCGGCAACGGGGGTGAGTTCGATTTCGGCCACCGCCAGATCGACGGTGATCACGGCACCCCCGCTCTGCCCGTCGAGCGACGCCGTGACCACTGTCTCCCCTTCGCCCTGGGCTGTGACCAGCCCCTGCGCGTCGACCGATGCCACCTCGGGTGCGGCGCTGCTCCAGGTGAAGTCACCGGCGCTGTTGGTCACGATGCGATGATCGGCATTTCGGGCGTTCGCGCTGAGCTGAATCGTCTGGCCCACCTCGGACAGCGCCCCGCTCTGCGGGTCGACTTCGACGGCCACGACTGTGGTATCGGCCTGGGGCACCGCGGGATCGCCGTCGCTGTCGCACCCCGTCACCGCAAGCAGGAGAGCAAGAAGAAAAGCTCCGACCGCAGGACTTCGTTCGGGGCCAACGAGCGCGAATCCGGCACAGAAGGACCGGGCACAGAAGGACCGGGCAGACATCGAAGGACCCTCCATCGTGAGCGAATCTCATGGGTGAGAACAACCGTTCCCCCTCACCTCGACCTGCGCAGGGGATGTGGGATGCCCGCCACCGTTGGGGGATTGCGACCCCTGTTCCGGGATCAATGCTCCTCGACCGGCCCCAGATAGCGGTCCAGCCAGTCGAGGGACTCCCGGATGAGCTTGGGCTGAGGCACGAAGTGGCCGCTTTCTGCGACGACGAAGCGCTTGTGCTCGGGCGCCGTGCCCAGGAGCTCGTAGAAGGGGCGGGCATGGGTCTCGAGGGGAAAGGTCGCGTCCAGGCGGCCGTTCAGCATGAGCACCGGTACGGTGACCCTGGACAGATGGTTCAGCGGATTCACCTCTGGGACCATGCTCGGGTTCACGAGCCCCGCGACATGCAGGACGGCAGCGTCGAAGCGCGGCTCCATGCTCAGGGCCAGGGGCGCCAGCCACCCGCCCCAACTCCACCCGTAGAACCCCAGCCGGTCGGACCGTATGTCGGCACGGGTCTCGAGGTAGTCCACGGTCCGCCGCATGTCCTGCACCTGCGCGATGGTACGGTCGCGAAACCGGAGGCTCTCCCAGGCCGGCTGGACCTCCTCGACGTCGTCCAACCGCTCCAGTGTCCCCTTCAGGACGGGAAAGGCCAGCGCCCGGCCGCTCCGGACCAGAAACCCGGTGTGGAGTTCGATCTTCTGATCGATGGAGGGGAATGCCATCGCACCCGCGCCAGGCCAGTAGAGGACCGCCTGGAAGGGGGGTGGAGCGTCCCGGGGAAGGTAAAGATGAAGCAGGACCCGTTCCCCCTCGTAGGCCGCGGCGAAGGAGACCGTCTCGCGCACCCAGTGCCGTGCCGTATCCATGACCTCCACCCGTGGCTCCAGCGGCGTCGGGTCATAGGCGTACATGCGGCGGTAGATCTCGAACTCCTCGTCGGACGGTGGGGAGGCCTCTCCGAGGAAGTCCGGTTCCGGGCGAGGCTCCACCGGCGCCCACGCCCGGGCCAGAGTTCTGTCCGTGTCTTCCAGATAGGTGACGAGACGGATTCCGTTGGTGGGCGAGCGGTCGAAGGCGGGTTGGGTGTCCAGGGGTCCGACGACCGCGGAGATGGCGATGAAGTCCGGATCGGTCCAGCCACCCCCGAGAATGATCCGGGCATCGCCCCGCTCGTTGAAGGACCACTCCCTCACATTGCCCGCCATGTCGAAGGTGCCGAAGGCGCCCATCCCCTGGTGCTCCCCCACCGGCGAGGGACCGTCCGACCGGAGGTTGCTCTTCGGGATGACGTGCTCGGGAAAGAACTCCGACCCGTACGCCCGGCGCCAGTGATGGACGCTGGGCAGCGCCTTGTCCATGAAGTCGGCGTAGGCCGCCGCCTCGTACCAGCTCACCCCGCCAACCGGGTAGCTCCCCTCGCCCTCCGGATAGCTGCTGAACTCCCAGGTGCTGGGCCCCGGTCGACCGGTCCGATCGGTGAAGTGGGCCATGGCCTCCTCCCACGACAGCGTGTCGCCCTCGAACACCAGGGGATACTCCCAGTGTGAGGGGTCCCGGTACCCGCCGGCTTCGACGAAGCGAAGGTACTCCCGGTTCGTCACCGGATAACGCCCGATAAAGAAGTCGGCAAGCTCCAACCGCTCGTCCCCGATCACTGCGGTCCAGCCCGGAATGCGCACCATGTCTTCGGGAAGCCGTTCCGGGGGATCCAGAGTGAGGGTCGGAAACTCCTCGAGGTAATGATCGGGCACGATCTCGACCGGGCGGTGCCCCTCCAGCTCCAGGCGCAGGACCGTGGCCCCGAGGGGCAGGCGGAAGGAATCGAGGGGGGTCGTACCCAGCTCCTCCCAGGCTGCCCCGAGGTTGCCGTAGGGCCGGCGAAAGACCCGGGCTCCCGGCGGATCGGTGCGAAGCTCCGGCCACAGCCAGGTGAACTGAGGGAGGAGCCTTGCCAGCTCGGGGTGTTCGGGGGCGACCTCCCCTGCCTGACGGGCCACCGTCCAGGCGCTGTCGTAGAGCCCCGCCCTCGCGAGCTCCTCGATCTCGGGGATGGCGTGGGCCCGCACCCAGGCCTCGCCACTACCCAGGAGCCGATCCACGACCCAGCCACCGATCATGAAAAATGCCACGACGGCGAGTACCCCGGTCGCCAGACGGCGGCGACCCATCCCCCTTGCGGTCGTGGGTCCTTCTCGCCGGCCCGGCGCCGGACCGGTAGTGGTAAGCTCCGCCGTTGGCCCGGGCGCCCGGGAGTGCTTCCGCGGGCCACCCTCCGCCGGCGTGGCAGTGGTGTCGGTCGATACGGTGGGTGCCTTCGGTCGACCCGCGCCTGAATCGATCTCTGGAACCGGGGTGTCCGTCGTTCCCGAGCCCGCCGCGCCGGGTGGGCCGAACGCCCCAACCGCAGCGAGCTCCTCCACCAGCTCTTTGACCTCGGCCGGGGGCGGAACCCCCAACTCCTCCTCCAGGAGGAGCTCATGAATGCGAGCGTGCTGAAGGGCGCCCGCCACGTTACCCGAGTATGCGAGCACCCG
>REBS01000144.1 GCA_007692605.1 Gemmatimonadales bacterium | reverse complement strand
CGACAGGACCCGCTCCGCCAGCGACAGGACCCGTTCCGCCAGCGACAGGACCCATTCCGCCAGCGACAGGCCCCGCTCCGCCAGCGACAGGACCCGCTCCGCTGATGGCAGGAACCAAAAGTCCACACTCAATGGGTCTTCGAGGGACGATGGCACGGAAACGGGTCGTATATGAGCCGAACTCCACGATCGTTCCTCGCCGGAATCGACGGTTGTGGACTTCGCGGTCTATACGACGCTTTTGAGCGTGAGCGCCCACAAACGATCTGTCTAGTGGGGAGAAGGGGTTCCTCCACCGCCAGCCACCGAACTCCCCTCGGCCCCACCAGCCGCTCCCTTCACGTCGAAGAAGAACATACGCTGGGCGCTCGAAGGGTTCAGGAAGCCACTCGAAGGAGTGCGGAAGCCACTCGAAGGAGTGCGGAAGCCGCTCGGAGGGTTCAGTAAGCCACTCGAAGGAGTGCGGAAGCCGCTCGGAGGAGTGCGGAAGCCGCTCGGAGGAGTGCGGAAGCCGCTCGGAGGAGTGCGGGAGCCGCTCGAAGGGTTCAGTAAGCCACTCGAAGGGTTCAGGAAGCCACTCGAAGGAGTGCGGCAGGGATCGACTCCACGGACGCAGGCAGGCCGAAGAACAAAAAAACCGGTGGTGGGGCGACCGAACGTTCGATCGCCCCACCACCAGATGCTCCCGATTCAGTGGACCGGGGTCAGTCGCCCGATCCCACCTGGGGGGGCTGCTCCTTCTTTTCCTTCCCTTCCCCCTTGAAGGGCGCCTTGGCCACGACCTTCACGCCGTCGATCGTGGTGTCGAGGAGTGAAGAGACCGAAGTGACGGCCGACTCCCCCACATCGCGGGCCGCATGCAGGGCGCCGGTCACCGCGGCGGACGCCGCATCGGATGCCGAGAGTCCCAGTTCCTTCGAGGTCGCGATGGCTGCGGTCACGGCGCTGCGGGCCACCGTACCCACGTCCCCTCCGACCCGGGCGGTCCCCTGGACCAGTCAGCGAGCGGTGCCCTCGACGGCCTTCATGGCATCATCGCCCACCTCGCGGGCTCCACGGAGCGTACCCTGCATGGCCATCCTGGCCGTCTGACCCAGATCGGTTCCCACGCCCCGGACCACACCGATCACCAAATTCTTCACGATCGATCCGGCCGAGGTACCCACCTGCTGGGCTGACTCCATGGCCCCCTGGAAGACATCTCCCACGACTTCGGTGAGGGTCTTGGCCACGTCGCCGGTTCCCTTCAGCGCACTGACCATGACGCTCTTCACGGTACTGACGGTGGTGCCGGCCACATCGCCGGCTCCCTTGATCGTGCCGTCCAACCCATCCTTCATGCGTTTACCCAGTTCTCCCAATGCCATACGAATCGCTCCTTCTTGCGAGGAAACGCTGAACATCGGAGCGAGAAGGAGTCCTGATTTCGCAAAGAGCCTGCTGCTGGGCCCGACACGTCCCCTCCCGGCCCCGACACAAGCACCGGAAGCGGGGTCGAGAGTTCCTTGGAAACGCCCGTATGCAAAGAGGAATCGCGCCTTTCGGCATTCAGGTCAGGCTCGATCCACCAGCACCTCCGAGAACTCCAGGGTTCCGTCAGCGAGCACGAATGCGGTGGCCGGGAGTCCCGCTGACATCTCCTGCAGTCGATCGTAGTAGGCCCGGAAATCCGGTGCGCCCTCTCCCCCCGGCGCCGCCATCCCCAGGAATACGATGTCGGCATCGGCCGACGCTTCCCGGAGCACCTCCGGGAAGGGACGCTCGCCCGCCACCAGGATGTCGAGGATCACCTCTCCGATCCGAAGGTCCTCGATGACGCCCTCCAGGTCGGAACGGGCATCCCGGGCCACCTCCTCCGTGGGCACCGCGAGCTTGAGTCGGACCTCGGCATCCTGCCAGTCCACATTGGTGCGCAGGAGATAGGCGAGCACCAGCATGAGCCCCCCATTCGCGTGGAGACCGCCCCACCAGACATCGATCCGACGCCGGTTGCCGAAGCCCACATCCTCTGGATCCCGGATGATGATGACGTTCCGTTCCTTACGGTGGAAGGTCTCGATCATCTCGCAATAGCGGTCCCGCCGGTCGAGGTGCTCGCTGGAGCCGAGGATCACCGTGTTCGGGATGAGACGTCCGAAGCCGTAGACCTCGACGAGCCGCTTCCCCCCGGTGAAGGGATCCGGAGCGGTGACCAGACGGACAAAGCCCTCCACCCCCCGCTTCTTCAGGTACTCCTGGATCTTCGTCTCGACTTCGGCCTGCTGTCCGCTCTCGCGCGCGCCCTCGGGAAGGACACTGGCGATGGTCACCAGGCCCCGGTTGTGGGTGATGGCATCGGCGAACTCGATCAGGGGCCATCGTCGGGTGGGAGCGCCGGAGAGGACGAGGGGATGGGGACGCCAGTTCCGGGCGTCGTCACGCTCGCCGAGTCTGAGGAGTCCCATTCGGATGAGGGCGAGCCACATCCCACTCCGCACATCGCCCCACGCCCCGGCCAGTCCTCTTCGCTTGAGCCAGATGAAGATGGTGATGACGAAGATGGCGGCCACGATGGTGGCGACGGCGTTGATGAGGAACATCACCAGCAGGCACGACAGCGCCCCG
>REBS01000034.1 GCA_007692605.1 Gemmatimonadales bacterium | reverse complement strand
CCGTGACGATGAAGTCACCCCTGAATGCCACGGCGAAACCGTTCATTTCATGGGTGCGCGGCACCAACTGCATGTCGACCGGCCCGACGCCTTCGAGCGCCGGGACCGCCGCGTCGGGAAGATCGGCGGGACGCTCCTCTTCGGGCTCGCCCACATCGCAGGCCAGGGCCAGAAGGGGAAGCAGGAAGGCCGCAGCCAGGATCATGGCGAATCGGGGGCGTCTACGCTCCATCGTATCTCCTCTCGTTCGATAACGGATCAAGCTTCTTTGACTTCTTCACTTGACCCGGCCCCAGGTTCCGAGGGGCGACGCGACAGCCGCCAGGTCGCCCAAACGATCACGGCGGCCCCGGCGAGCGTCCATCGATCGGGGATCTCTCCCAGGAACCAGAGCCCCCAGAGCGCGGCGAAGACGATCTGCAGGTACGCCACCGGCATGACCCTGCCCGCCCGCTCGTCGCGCAGGCCGAGGGTCAGAAAGAGCTGTCCGAGCTGCGTGCTCACCCCGATGCCGAGCAGGAGGACCCAGTCGACTCCCCGGGGCATGACGAAGTCGATCGCCGCGAAGGGGATCGCCCCCACGGTGCTGACCAGGGCGAAATAGAAGACGATCACCAGCGGCGCCTCGCTGCTCCCGAGCCGCCGGACCGTGGTGTAGGCGGCCGCGCTGAAGACCGCGCCGGTCACCCCCACCGCCACCGGGATCGGGGGCAGCGACGCCGCGCCCCCGAAGAGAAACGCCGGTCGCGCCATGATCACCACCCCTCCCAGGCTCACCAGCGACAGGAATACGGCGCGGGGCGCGACCCGCTCACTCAGGAAGAGCGCCGCCAGGAGCGCCGTGAAGACCGGGTTCGTGTACTGGATCACGGTGGCGTCGGCCAGCGGCAGATGAATCACCGCGTAGTAGAAGCTCGAGAGCGCCACGAATCCCAGGAGCCCCCGGAGCAGGAGGAGTCGTCGGGCCTCTCCCCACAGCGGAATCCCCATCCCCCGGAGGAGCCAGAAGGTGATCGCCAGAGTGATGACCGAACGGGCCAGCACGACCTCCATGGTCGGAAGCCGGGCACCCACGACCTTCACCAGGAGGCTCATGACCGAAAAGGCCAGGGCCCCCGCCGCCATGTAGCGGAACCCGCGGGGGATTCCCAGCCAGGGGAGCCGAGCGGTCAGCTCTCGGCCCCGTCGTCCCGCTCCACCGTGGCGCTGACGATCCGATCCCCCTCCATCAGCTGATCGAGCGCGTTCTCACCCTCCTCGAGCCATCCGAAGGCCGTATAGGCCTGCCACTGCCCGCCCTCGTCGATCGAACCGTCCAGGTGGGGCTGCATGGAATGGGTCACGAAGAACTGGCTCTCCTCGGTATCCCGGCCCGATGAGGCCATCCCGATCACCCCGCGACGGAAGGGGATCCGCGTCAGCTCGCTGCGGATCGCCAGACCCGGTCCCCCCGAGCCGTCCCCCGCCGAGAAGTCCCCCGCCTGGGCCACGAAATTTCCGATCACCCGGTGGAAGATCACCCCGTCGTAGTGTCCCGCCTCGGCATACCGGGCGATCGTCTGCACCGTGAGGGGGGCCTCGTCGGGGGCCAGCAGGATCCGGAGCGTCCCCCGATCGGTCTCGAGCACGAGGCGCGGGTTCGGCCCCAGTTGGCGCAGGTACTCCACGTCGAGCTGCACCTGGGGATCCGGAATCTCCAGCCCGCGGATCTCCTGACCCGTCATCGTCTCGAAGGCCTCGCCGGCCGCCCTGCGCAGGCGGAAGTCCTCGGACTCCAGGGCCTCTTCGATGAGAGGGAGCGAGGCGGGGTCCCCGATCCGCGCGAGCCCCTCGAGGATCGCGATCAGGGCCGGCAGTTCCGCCTCGACACCGTTCTCGAAGCGCGCCCGGTATCCCTCCTCCAATTCGCCCACCGAACCGTAGGGGTGGAATGCAGGGTCGGAAAGACCCACCGCGGCCTTCACCGCCTCGTACGTATGCCCCTCTCGCAGCGCTCGGACGAACAGGTCGAAGAACTCCTCCTGCACCTCGGGCCCGGGGTTCCCGAACTCCCACCGCTCGGAGAGCACCGAGAGCGCGGCCACCCGCACGTGAAGGTCCGAATGGTCCGCGAACTCCCTGACCTTCAGCATCGCGTCGTCGGCCATCGACTGCCCCAGAAGGAAGGGCAACTGCCGGTCCAGCGCGTCGGAGTGCCCTCGATTCTCCTCGACCCAGGCCAGTACGGGCTCCGGCTCACCCACCTCGGCCAGAAACTCCAGGAAGGGAATCTTGGTCGGCCAGCGGTCCGGCCCCTCGTCGACCCATCGGCGCGACCGCTCCAGCACCGTGTTCGGTACCCGGAATCCCGACAGCAGCGAGATCGCCGCCGCGACTCCCACGTGCTCGTAGGGGTCGACCTCGACCCGCTCCCACAAAGCGTCGCGAACTCCGGGCGTCTCCAGCAGCTGCGTGGTCCCCATGGCCCGCGCGGCGTTCACCCGAATTCGCCAGTCCTCGGCTCCACCCATCCACTCCACGAGTCGCTCGGCGTCGTCGCGGTCGCGAAGTCGCCCGATCCCCAGGAGCAGGTGCATCGCCGCCGGATCGGCCGGTGCGTAGTGATCGAGGGCCGCCCGGACC
>REBS01000150.1 GCA_007692605.1 Gemmatimonadales bacterium | reverse complement strand
GGCGAGATGACTACGGATGGAATGTTATATTGTGTTGTGAGCACTTTAAATGCCGTGTCACAGTGATGGATAAATCTACTCAGTCGGAGCAAAAGCGCCTAACTCAGGCTTTACCGGCTCCGGGCCCTGACGGGCCGTCCGTCCCACCTTCCCCAGGGTCTCACGGCTCGTGCATTCGCACGACCCGCGCCACCTGGGTAAGTTCGGAAAGGCTGGAACGTTACCCGACAGGCCTTCTGAAAACGATCCGTTGAGGGTGAAAGACGTTGAAAACAGATAGAGTACGGGCGCTCCCCATCGCTTTGCTTTGCCTGATCCCCCTTTCCTGCGAGGGGCCGAGTGGAGAGCTGGGGGACGGTCCGGCCGAGGTTGAGATCTCCGATATCCGGGCGGTACTCCACAATGGCGAAATCCATGATATTAGGGACGCAATAGCACGGCAGGACGGGGGCTTTTGGGTACTATCGCGGTTTTCCCCGCACTTGACGGGTATTTCTCCAGACGGAGCCATCGACGTACAGTTCGGCCCGAGTGGGCAGGGTCCAGGGGAGTTGCGCAACCCTTGGCACCTGATTGACGATGCCAGAGGTGTCGGTGTCCATGGTGTGGGGTCACGGAGCGTGAAAGTGTTCTCCCTGGAGGGTGAGCAGGTCGCAACGATCATGGCACCGCCTTCCGAGGGAACGGTCCTGAATATGATCTCGGAGATAAGTTTCGGGGAGCCGCTCCGGGCAGAACCTTTTGCAGACGGATGGGTTTTCGAGACATACTCGGCAGGACAGATCACTAGCCCTGCCGGCCTCTGGAGGGGTCGACTGGTCGCGACGCAGGATGGTGGCTCCGAGTTCGACACCTTGATTCAATACGATTCGTTGCGGCTCGACGAGATTCCCGACGGGTCGCAGATCTTCGCGCAGGCGCCACTCTGGTCGGTCTGTATGGGTAGGACGATCAAGGTGCTGAATCCTATGGACAGTGCGATCGTTTCGATCGATTCAGAGGGGAATTCAGAGCACCTTCAGATCCCCCTGAACGTTCGGCGACTGGACGATGAGGTCGTGAGGCGGTATGCGGAACTTCGGCTCGATTACGAGATCCGGGAAGCAGACCTCGAGCTCCTGCCAGCCGATCGAGAGCGGTTGCAACGGATGGCATTTGAAGATATGCGCACCCAGTCTCCCGACGTCCTACCCCCAACCAGAATGCTCTGTGACCCCGACGGAAGGCTTTGGGTTGCCCAGTTCGGTCTGGAATCCGGGATCCGGGGCTTCGGGACTCTATGGGATGTCTACGACAAGGACCGCAGGGTCGCCACGATCACGTTCCCGGAACGAGTGCTGCCCTTGTTCATTCAAGGCCAGGAAATCGTATCTGTCTGGGAGGATGAATTCGACGTTCAGCATCTGGTACGCAGTGCGAATCCCTTGGCAGACGGTGGTTGAGTGGGTCGCGGACGGCCCGTCGGGTACCTGATGCATGTTCGGAAAGGCTGGAACATTATGCAAAACCAGACCCGGTTGAAGAAATGGAGACGAACTCAATCCTTGTCAGTCCGTTGCTCCCTGAACATTGGGGACGGGTGCGGGAGATCTATTCAGAGGGGATCGCAACTGGTCAGGCCACGTTTGAGACGGAGGTGCCAGACTGGGATTCCTGGCGTACAGGGCATGGAAACCACCCCCGTCTTGTAGCCAAGCAGGGAAGTCAGATCGTGGGTTGGGCGGCGCTTTCTCCAGTGTCGGATCGGTGTGCCTACCAAGGTGTGGCCGAGGTGAGCGTCTATGTGAAGAGTGGGCATCGGGGAAAGGGCATCGGAGCAGTGCTTCTGGATTCGCTGATCGAGGAGTCAGAGAAGTACGGTATCTGGACGCTTCAGGCTGGAGTGTTTCCCGAGAACCAGGCGAGTATCCGGTTGCACAAGAGGGTTGGCTTCCGCGAGGTGGGCGTGCGGGAGCGACTGGGAAGGTTGAACGGTCGTTGGAGGGATGTGGTCCTTCTGGAGCGTCGGAGCCCGAATGTCGGTGTCGAATCGACCGACGAACGGCCTGGCATCGGATAACTTTGCGGGTTTCCGATTCCGTGTCGCCGGACGGCGCCTCTCCGTCCTACCGTTCACCCGATTGTCTGATCGCCCCACCACCGAGCGAAGGCGTGCCGCTCGGGAACGAACGAAGGGCTTTCGACTCCGATGGCGAAGGCGTCCTAGCAGGGCAAGCGAGGCGGCTCTCGTTTGCCCGACGTCGAGGGCGAGCGATAGTTTCGCGCTACTGGACCTAGCGGCGATCGATGATTCGAACCTCGCCACCGCGATTCACCACAGATCAGGCGGCTGACTCATGGAACTCCTGAAGTCTCACAACCCCGCCACCGGTGACGTGGTGGGTGACGTGCCCGTCACCCCGGCCGACGAGATCCCGGGCATCGTGGCACGGGCCCGATCCGCACAACCCGGGTGGGAGGCCCTGGGAGCCCAGGGCCGGGCCAACCTGCTCAGGCAGGCCGCCGACATCTTCGCCGAGCGGGCCGAGAAGCACGGCCGCCTCATGACCGCCGAGATGGGCAAGCCCCTCAAGGAAGCCACCGGCGAGGCCAGGTCGCTGAGCCGCATGGACCACGAGCTGGAGGGAATGGTCGAGGCCCTGGAGCCGGAGGTGGTGGAGGACGGTCGGCTCCGCTCCACCG
>REBS01000001.1 GCA_007692605.1 Gemmatimonadales bacterium | reverse complement strand
GCGTTCCACCCCCCCACTCAACCCCCTGCCCTGCCGATGCTCTATTTGGATCACGCCGCCACCTCTCCCCTGCGCCCCGACGTGCTCGCGGCAATGGAGGAGGCGCGTGGGGTCGCATGGGCAAACCCGTCCGCCCGGCACGAGCCCGGGCGAAGGGCCCGAAGGACGCTCGACGACGCCCGGGAGCGGGTGGCCTCGATCCTGGGCTGTTCCCCCCGGGAGGTCTATTTCGTGCGAGGCGGTACCGAGGCCAACAACCTCGCGATCCAGGGGCTCTGGCGGAGGGCTGCACGGCCTTCCGAGGCTGCGCCACCGGGCGGACTCGTGATCTCGGCACTCGAGCACTCGTCAGTATCGGAGCCGGCCGATGCGCTCGAGGCCATGGGCGTAGAGGTCACCCGTCTCGGGATTCGACCGGACGGCACACTCGCCGAGGATGCCCTGAACGAGGCTCTTTCTGCTCACCCCTTCCTGGTCTCGGTCCAGGGCGTCAACTCGGTGACCGGACTCCTGCTCCCCCTCGAACCGGTGCTGAGGGCGACGAGCGCTCGAGGCATTCCGGTCCACATCGACGCGGTACAGGCGATCGGGCGGGTTCCCCTTCCCCCCCTGCGAGACCCACTCTCCCCGGTCCTGATGACGCTCTCGGGCCACAAGCTCGGAGGGCCCCGGGGGTCGGCCGTCCTGACCGTCCCCCGCTCGGTCGCTCCCCTGCCCCTCCTGTTCGGTGGAGGCCAGGAGCGGGGGCTTCGACCCGGGACCGAAGACGTCGAGGCGGCGGTCGGCCTCGCAACGGCTCTCTCGATCGCCGTGGACACCCGCACGAGCGAGTCCGAGCGGCTCACCGCGCTGCGGGTGCGCCTCGAGACCCGACTCCTCGAGGCCCTTCCCATGATCCGGGTGCATGCCGCGCAGGGCCCCAGAGCGCCCCACATCCTGCACCTCGGGATTCCCGGGCTCGACTCCGAACTCCTCCTGACCGCTCTCGACATGGAGGGCGTGGCCGCCTCCGCCGGTTCCGCGTGCCGAAGCGGCGTGCCCGGCCCCGGACCGACGCTGGAAGCCCTCTACGGAGAGGCGGCCGGGAATCACGCTTCGCTCCGCCTTTCTCTCGGATGGAACACCACCGCCGCCGAGGTGGAAGAAGCCGGTACGCGGATCGCATCGGTGATCGCTCGGATGCTCGAGTTCGAAGGGAACGCACGGGAGACTTCAGTGGGGAATCAAGGCAGATGAGTCGACGCATACTGGTCGCCATGTCCGGAGGGGTCGATTCGTCGGTGGCGGCCGCGCTCCTCGTCGAGGCCGGGCATGAGGTCATCGGGGTCACGATGAAGACCTTCTGCTATGACGAGACCCAGGGGCCCTCGCGGACCTGCTGCGGACTCGACGGGATCCTCGACGCGCGCTCGGTCGCGGACCGACTCGGAATCCGCCACCTGGTCTTCGATGTCGAAGAGGAGTTCACCCGCGATGTGATCGACGACTTCGTGGACGAGTACGCCGCGGGGCGGACGCCGAACCCCTGCGTGCGGTGCAACTCGAACACCAAGTTCCGGGATCTGCTGGCCCGCGGCCGGGCCCTCGGGTGCGACGGGATCGCGACGGGGCACTATGTCCGGACCGAACATTCGGCAGAGGGCTCACACCTTCTGCGGGGAGAGGACTCCGAGAAGGACCAGGCCTATTTCCTCTGGGGCCTCCCCCGGGCGATGATCCCGCAGCTGCACTTCCCCCTGGGCTCTCTCACCAAGCCCCAGGTCCGGGAGCTGGCCCGGGAGCGGGGATTCATCACCGCCGACAAGCCCGAGTCTCAGGAGATCTGCTTCGTGCCCTCTGGCGACTACCGGGAGTTCCTCTCCCGGAAGCTGCGCCCCCGACACCCGGCGCTGGAGCCCGGGGACCTGGTCACGTCCGCCGGAGAGGTCGTGGGCCGGCACGACGGCTACGCGGGATTCACGGTCGGTCAGCGCCGCGGTCTGGGGGGTGGATTCCCCCGACCCTACTTCGTGATCGAGATCCGACCGGAGAGCCGGGAGGTCGTGGTCGGCCCCCGCGAGGAACTCACCGTCGACGGACTCGAGGCGACGGGCGCCAACTGGATCGCGGATCAACCCGAGCCCCACGCCGAGGTAGAGGTCCAGATCCGGCACCGTGGTCGGGGGATCCCCGCTCGGATCGAATCGATCGACGAGGGTCGCTGGACGTGCCGCTTTCGATCGCCCGAGCCGGCGGTGACCCCGGGCCAGTCGGCGGTCGTATTCAGTGGATCACGGCTGCTCGGGGGTGGACGGATCGAACGCACGCTGCGCCCGGACCCCGAGGGAGCCCGGAACGACGATCAGTACCGGAGATCGGCGCTGCGGGCGAAGGCCTCCATGGCCTCCCGATCCGAGGCGGAGAGTTCATCGGGGATGTCGACGCGCACCTCGACGAACTGATCGCCGGTCCGATCGCCCTTCGAAATTCCCTGACCGCGAACTCGAAAGCGGGTCCCACTCTGGGTCCCCGGGGGAACCCGGAGCACCACGTGCTTTCCGCTGATCGTCCGGACCCGGATGCGCGACCCCAGGGTGGCCTGGGCCACATTGATCGGCACCGTGACGTGCACATCCAGTCCTTCCCGTCGGAAGAAGCGGTGGGGCTGCACCTGAAAGGTGAGAAGGATGTCCGCGGGAGGGC
>REBS01000181.1 GCA_007692605.1 Gemmatimonadales bacterium | reverse complement strand
CGGAGGGAGGGGCTGATGGTGACGACCTCGCTGCCCGGGGTGCGACGGCCCTGGCGCTCGACGCACCCCCGGGGGGTGGGTCGGCCTCTCCGAACACCGCCGAGGCCCCCCCGACGATCGGACTGGACTCCCTGCTCCTCGAAGAGGCCTTTGAACGAGCCGCCTCGCTTCCGAGGCTGTACAGCCTTCTGGTGGCCAGGCACGGCGAGATGATCCGTGAGGAGTACTTCAACGGCACCCCTCCCGGCCGGGTCGCGAACATCAAGTCGGCTTCGAAGAGTGTGATCTCGACCCTTGTGGGGATCGCGATCGACCAGGGCCACCTCGAGGGGGTGGACCAGCCGATCGCCCCCTTCTTTCCGGAGTGGAGTTCGCAGAACGGCGACCCCCGGATCCACGAGATCACGATCGAGCACCTCCTGGCGATGCAGTCGGGGCTTCAGTCGACCTCGTTCGGCAACTACGGGGCCTGGGCGGCGAGCTCCAACTGGGTGCGCGATCAGCTCACCCGGCCCTTCGTCGACGAGCCGGGTGGAGCCATGGTCTACAGCACGGGGAGCACCCACCTGCTCTCGGCGATCCTGACGCAGGCGACCGGACGAAGCACGCTCGCCTATGCGCGGGACGTGCTCTTCGCCCCGATGGGAATCAGCCTGTCTCCCTGGACGCGAGATCCCCAGGGGATCTACATGGGGGGTAACGAGATGGGTCTGCGTCCACAGGAGATGCTCACGTACGGTGAGCTGTACCGGAGGGGAGGGGTGCACGAGGGCGAGCGACTTCTTTCGGAGGCCTGGATCGAGCGATCCTGGATCCAGCGGGGCACCTCGTCGTTCAACGGACACGGGTACGGGCTGGGGTGGTGGATCCGGGATCGGCGGGGCTACGACGTATACTTCGCCTGGGGCTACGGGGGTCAGTACGTCTTCGTGGTGCCCGAACTCGAGATGACGGTCGTGACCACCTCGAATCCCACGGGACCTCGGGCGGGAGGGCATACCCGAACGATCCACGACATGGTGACCGACCTGCTCATCCCCGCCGCCGAACAGGGCGCCGGATAGACGGCACCCGGGTCAGGCCGCCGACGATATGAGCCGCGCCTCGAGCCGGTGCGGCGGCCCGGGCTCTCAGCGCGCGAGCGACGACCCGGGAACCCCACCCGCAAACGGGCTGCGGGCACGGGCAATCTGATAGGAGTCGCCCAGACAGGCTTCGAATCCGGGACACCCGTAGAGTGCGGTGTAGATCCGCGTGTTCTGCTGCACCACCTTCACGTAGTGGCGGGTCTCCTGGAAGGGGATGTGCTCCATGAAGACGTCGCGGTCGCGATACACGGGGCGCTGTCTCCACTGATTGATTCGGCCGGGGCCCGCGTTGTAGGCCGAAAGCGCATCTTCGGCCCGGCCGTCGTAGCGCCGGACCATGGTCGCCAGAAACTGGGTGCCCAGCCGCAGGTTGTAGTCGGGGTCACCGAGCTGGGCGCGGGTGTACCGGAGCCCCTGCGAGCGGGCCACCTCCTGGGCGGTCGATGGAAGGAGCTGCATCAGTCCCACGGCGCCCGCCGAACTCTCGATCGTCGGGTGGAAGAGCGACTCCTGGCGAATCAGCCCGGCGACGAAAAACGGGTCGAGCCCGCGTGCGCGGGATTCCCGGACGATCGACTCGCGGTAGGGGAACGGGTACACGATGCGAAGGAGCCGAAGATTCCACTCCCCTTCGCGGGCCCGGATCTCACGGCCGAGAACCACGCCCTGAATCGGGAGCTCCTCGGCGATCAGGCGCTCGGCGAAGTCGTACGCCGCGTCCCCCCGCCGGAAGAAGTGATCTTCGAGACGGGCGAGCTCGTGGTTGAAGGAGCCCGAGGTGGGCACGATCTGGTGAACCCGCAGCCGGGTCATGGCGTTGGCCAGCTCCGTCTCGATTCCGGGCACCGGGGTGGGGCCCGGGTCCAGGTCCGCGGGCAGGACCGGCAGGCCAAGCCGTTCCCCGGCGAAGACCCCGTAAAAGGAGAGGGGGTCTTCGGCCCAGCTTTCCTCGAGGTAGACCCGCGCGCGATGCGGATCGCCGAGTCGCTCCTGGGTGAGCGCGCCCCAGTACGAGGCCTGCTGCCGCGCTGCACTTCGCCTCGACCCCTCGAGATAGCGGGAGAAGGTCACCGCGGCCGCCTCGTAGTCTCCCGAGAGGTAGTGGTCGGCGCCGAATCGGACCGCGATCAGCTCCGCCGGGGCGCTGCGGACGCCCGCACGGAGGAGTTCCTCGAGGATTCGGGCCCCGCGCCCCGCACGCGAGGGCCCTCCGGCGTCGTCCAGGAGCAGGAGGAGGCCTTCCTCGGCGAGACGATCCTCCGGAGCGCGTCGCGCGAGGGCGAGGAAGGCGTCCTCGGCCCCATTTCGATCCCCGCCCGCGAGCGCCGCACGCCCCGTCCAGAAGAGGGCGGGGGCCGCCACCTCGTTCGGAATTTCGTTGCCCGTCAGGGGCGCGAGGAGACGGCGGGCCTCGGAGAGCTGCCGACGCTCCACATGACCCCGGCCCATGGCGAGTCGAAGCTCGGCCCATTCGGTCGCGGTGAGGAACTCGCCGGTCGAGGGGTCGTCGATCAGGGGTCCGAGGAGGGCTTCGGCGCGGCCCCAGTGCTCCGACGCCAGGAGTGCCCGACCCAGATCGAGCCGCTCCCGGAGCGAGCGATCGTCGGGGCTCTTCCCGTCGATGCTCTCCAGGGTGCGGGCGGCCGAGCGGCCGGCGGGATGGTCCGGTCCGGTTTCGAGTGCCCGCGTCAGGGATTCGATCGCGGCGGCCGTGTCCCCGAGCGCGAGAGCGATGGTTCCCGCCCGGTTGCGGGCGGCGGCTCCCGCCCCGGCGGAGTGGGTCGCGGCCGCGAACTCCGCACCGGCGGCCCGGGACACCGAAACGGCCCGTGCCGAATCTCCGGCGGTGAGCAGGGCGTCCACATGAAACCCCCACCCCCACCGCTCCAGGAACTCGGTGTCCGGGTCGAGGTCGTCGAGGGCCCCGCGCACACCCGCGGTGTCTCCGGCCATGCCCAGGAGTTCGGCCCGGATCAGGGGACGCCAGTCCGCCAGGGTGGGGATCCGGGCCATCAGAGAATCCGCGCGATGTGCGGCCCGGACCGACTCTTCGTCCCGGACGAGCCCGATCGCGTCGCGGAGTGCGTCCAGGAGCTCGTCTTCGAGCTCCCGGCCGATCGGGGTCTCGTGCAGGAGACCCGTGATCGGGTCGTCGGGGCGCTCCGGTGACACTCGAGGGGCGCTGGCGGCCGGGCCTTCGTCGAGGTCGATGACGGCGCTCTCGGCCGGGGGGGCACAGCTCCAGAACACGGCTGCGATCAGGGCGACGGCCGGAAGCAGGGTGCGCGCACGGGCGGACCGGAGGCTCCAGCCGGCCTGCGTTGCGGGGGAGGCGATCATCCCTCCTCCTCATCGGGCATCCGGATCCCGACTCCCGTCGGAGTCCGCACGAGTCTCGGGAGGATCGTCGGGATCTCGAGGTCTCGATGATGCTCGAGCACCTGATCGGGATGATCGAAGGGGCGCAGTGCCTCGAGTGTCTTGATGGTCGGAAAGATCATCGGCAGTTCCCCTTCGGAATGGCGCTTCAGCGCCTCTACGGGACTCAGCCAGACGGAGTGCGACGCTTCGGCCTCGTGGATGCGCTCAGACGTCCCCTCGGGCACGGCACCGGCGAAGAACCGGGTGTCGTATCGCCGGGGCTCTGCCTTCGGGGTGATCCAATGTGCGATATACCCCACGGCGCCCGGATCCATCCACCACGGACCGTGCTCGAGAATCTCTCCGAAGCTCATCGCCCCGTCGAGCAGCCGGGTCCGCAGTGCATCCATCTGGGAATCCTCTCCCGCCGACGGGGCACGAACTCCTTGAGCGTCACGAGCGAGAAGGATCCCGGTCTCCTCGAAGGCCTCTCGGATCGCGGCCACGAGGGCTTCCGGCGGGTGAGACGAT
Organism: Gemmatimonadales bacterium; assembly: GCA_007692605.1. Taxonomy (GTDB): domain Bacteria; phylum Gemmatimonadota; class Gemmatimonadetes; order Longimicrobiales; family Gaopeijiaceae; genus SLBA01. Next base: position 9,103 of record REBS01000181.1, on the reverse strand, counting down.
GGGTTCGGGGAGGCCTTCTCGGACCCGTCCGACCGTCCCAGTCGCTCCAGAAGTCCCGGCGCCGAATCCCCTGTGTCGACCCGCCCCCCCGGAAAAACCCAGGCCCCCGGCACGAATCCGGCCGATCGCACCCGACGCAGGAGGAGCACCTCGAGGCTCTGCTCACTTCCCGAGGTCGGACGCATCAGGATGATGGTCGCGGCCGGGCGCGGCGAGGCGGGCGTGCCGGGGGAGCGTACTCGGTCAGCGAAGCCCTCGGGGAGGCGTTCAAGGGGGATTTCCGAAGCCTTCGAGGCCAGCTCGGATTCCGAGGTGTCCACCGGGTCCGGTGCGTCCGAATGGTCGGGGGAGTCCGGGGAATTCGTCATGGTGGGCACCCTACACGGCGGCTTCTTCTTCGACCAGCGTCACCCGCTCCATCCAGCGGGCGATGTCCGAAGTCGAAATGATTCCGATGAGCTCCCATTCCCGGGCCACGAGGACTCGCCGAACCTCCTTCAGCCGCATCTTCTCGAGGATCTCCATCATCGGTGCGTCCGGATCCACGAGAAGGGTATCCTCGAGAGGCGTCATGAGGTCCGCGGTGATCTTCCCCTTCCACTCGTCGCGAGAAAGTCCCTTCACGTGAGAGAGGGTGATCAGCCCCACGATCACTCCGTCGTCGGTCACCGGAAAGGAGTTGTAGGGCCGTCGCAGGAAGTAGTCGTGGATGAGCTGGTCGATGGGAAGATCGGGCGACACGGTTTCGGGATCGGGCGACATCGCCTCGCGTGCGGTGAGCGGCCCCAGAAGCTTCTGCAGCATGACCTGCTGGTAGGAGGCCCGGGCGGCGTGCCCCAGGAACCATCCGATGAAGATGAGCCACAGGCCTCCGATGACCGAGCCACCGACCAGAAGTCCCCAGATACCGAGTGCGATGATCATCCAGCCCAGCAGGCGACCCGCGCCGGCGGCGATCCGGGTGGCGCGCCGAAGACTGCCTGTCGCCTTCCACAGAGTGGCCCTGAGGATCCGCCCGCCGTCCAGGGGAAAGCCCGGAAAGAGGTTGAATACGGCGAGAAGGATGTTCAGGAATCCCAGGTACTCGGCCACCGCCTGCCCCGGCTCCCCGAGACCCAGGGTCGGGCCCTGGGCGGCGATCCCGTAGAAGAAGATCGCGATGGCGAAGGAGGCGACCGGCCCCATCACTGCGATGAGGAATTCGTCCCCGGGGGTCGCGGGTTCCTGGCGGGTCCGGGCCATTCCCCCGAAGATGAACAGGGTGATGCCCTCGATTTCGATCCCCCGGCGGCGGGCCGTGAAGGCGTGCGCCAGTTCGTGTGCGAGGAGCGAGGTGAAGAGGAGGACCGCGCTCGCGAAGCCCATCCAGAGATAGGTGATCCGATCCAGCTCGGGCAGGTGGGCGGGGAAGACCGCACCGGCGAAGCTCCCGAGGACCAGAAAGAAGATGATGAACCAGGAGTAGTCCAGGACGATCTCGAACCCCGACACACTTCCCAGGCGAACTCCGGAGAAAAGGGTGCCGGTCTGGGGTGGAGGGCGACGCCTGGCCGACGCTCTCTCGCCTTGCCGGGGTGGTGTCGGGGGGTTGGATTGGTCCATGGGAGTGTGGGCCATCAAGGCTGGGATACGGGGATTGGCGATCCGGGGAGGCCGTCAGAAAAGCTACAATCCACTGGCCTTCGGGACCATACGGGCCATTTTGGCAGGAGTGCCCCGCCGGAGCGGCACGATCCGGGGACCCGACGGGTGGCAGGCTTCCTGCAACTTGGACCTTGGCCCGGTTTATCCGGAAACTCGACAGTTCATGATGCCGCGGACGGCCCGACCCCATCAGGGGCGGCCCGACCCCCGGCCTTCAGGAGATGATACATGGGACAGCGTTTCTCCCTTCCCGTACTTCCGCTGCGCGACACGGTGGTCTATCCCGGCGTCGCCGTACCCATTTCGGCCGGTCGGCCCGGCACGGTCGAGGCGGTCCAGGCCGCCCTCGACGGGGACCGACGTCTGTTTGCGGTCGCACAGCGTGAGAACGCCGACGACCCGACTCCCGAAATTCTCTATTCGGTGGGAACGGTGGTGCGGATCATCCAGACCCACCGGGTGCGCGGCGGTGTTCAGCTCCTGGTGCAGGGAGAAGAACGGGCCGAGTCGGTGAGCTATCGACCGGACGGGGAGGCCATGCTCCAGGCATCTCTCATTCCGCTCAGCCGCTTCCCGCCCCGCAATCCCGACGAATCCGGATTCCAGGCGCTCGACAAGGAGCTCCGCGATCGAGCCGCCGAACTCGGCACCCGGCGCGGGGTGCCGGCCGAAGCACTGAACCAGCTGCTGACGGGGGTCGACGACTCGGGGTCCTTCGCGGACCTCGTGGCCTTCTACCTGGATCTGCCCACGGCCGACAAGCAGAAGCTGCTCGAGGTGCTCGACGACGAGGAGCGCATGCGGCGAGCGCTGGTGGCGGTCGAACGGGAGCTCGCCCGACTCGACGCGCAGGAGGACATCCAGGCCAAGGTTCAGGAAGAGCTGGGCGAGCGGCAGCGCGAAATGCTCCTGCGCGAGCAGATGAAGCAGATCCAGCGGGAACTCGGTGACGAGGACGACAAGAAGGAGGTCGAGGAGCTTCGAAAGAGGATCGAGGCGCTGGACCTCGAAGACGACGCGCGCACCGAGGTGGAGCGGGAGCTCAAGAGACTGGAGCGCACGAGCCCGCAATCGGCCGAGTATCAGGTGATCCGCACCTTTCTGGAATGGATCACCGAGCTGCCGTGGTCGGACCGGACCGACGACAAGATCGACCTGTCCCGCTCCCTCGAGATCCTCGACGAGGACCACTACGGTCTTGAAGACGTGAAGGACCGGATCGTGGAGTTCCTGGCCGTCCGGAAGCTGCAGCTCGATCGTGCCCCGGAGCCGGAGACACCGAAGGCCAGGTCGGCCGAGGGTGGAACGCCGGTCGAGGTCGTCGAGCCGGATGAGTCGGACCACAACGGCGATCAGGAGGTTTCCGGCGAGCAGGACGCTCTGGAGGAGGCCATCGATCCCGAGGCGCCCGAGCCCACGGACTCCGCCGAATCCCCCGAAAAGGATCCCGACGTTCCCCTCGACCGCCCGGAGCTGACCGAAGAGGACCGGATGATCGGCCGGGGACCGATTCTCCTCTTCACCGGCCCTCCCGGGGTCGGGAAGACTTCGATCGCGCAGTCGATCGCCCGATCGCTCGGCCGCAAGTACGTGCGTATCTCGCTGGGAGGCGCACGCGACGAAGCCGACATCCGCGGCCACCGTCGCACCTACGTGGGCGCGATGCCCGGACGGATCATCCAGGGGATGCGTCAGGCGAAGACGAAGAATCCCGTCTTCCTCCTCGACGAGATCGACAAGCTCGGAGTCTCCTTCCAGGGAGATCCGTCGGCAGCGCTGCTCGAGGTGCTCGACCCGGCGCAGAACTATGCCTTCACCGATCACTATCTCGGGATCCCCTTCGACCTTTCGGAGGTGCTCTTCATCGCGACCGCCAACTACGCCGACCGCATCCCGGCCCCCCTGCTCGACCGGATGGAGCGGGTGGACTTTTCGGGGTACACCGAGCGCGAGAAGCTCGAGATCGCGCGCCGCTACCTCCTCCCGCGCCAGCGCAGGGAGGCCGGACTCGAAGAGGACGAGCTGAATATCGATGACGATGCCATCCGCTCAGTGATCTCGCAGTACACGAGGGAGGCCGGAGTTCGACAGCTCGAGCGGACGCTCGGTAAAGTGGCCCGCAAGGTCGCCCGGAAGATCGCCGGCGACGAGGTCGAGACCTTCGACGCCACCGCCGAGGAGATCCGGGAGCTTCTGGGGCGCCCCCGCGTGCACCCCGAGAAGATGAGGATCCATGACACCATCGGGGTCGCCACGGGGATGTTCTATACCCCGATGGGCGGAGACATCATGTTCGTCGAGGCGAGTGTGATGCCCGGGGAAGGGGGCCTCGTCCTGACGGGACAGCTCGGCGACGTGATGAAGGAGTCCGGGCGGGCCGCCTGGTCCTACGCCAAGGCCTCGCATCGCGACTTCGAGATCCCCGAGAAGCTCATGAAAGGGGTCGAGGTGCACATCCACGTTCCGGCCGGAGCGATTCCGAAAGACGGACCCTCGGCCGGCATCACCATGGCGACGGCGCTCGTTTCGGCCCTCTCGGGTCGCAAGATTCGACGCGATGTGGCAATGACCGGGGAGCTCACCCTGACCGGGCGGGTCCTTCCGATCGGTGGGGTGAAGGAGAAAGTGCTGGGTGCCGTGCGAGCGGGAATCACCGAAATCATCCTCCCCTCCGAAAACGAGGCGGACCTCGAGGACATTCCCGAGGCGGTCAGCGAGACCCTCACGATCCACCTGGTCAAGGAACTCGACGATGTGATCAAGATCGCCCTGGCCGAGGGGCCGGCCACCCCACCTCGGGTGGCCGGCGTGACCTCGGGAGGGGAGCAGACGGCTCCGATCGAAGCGTAGTTCGTCGCGGCTCGTCGCGGTTCCCGCAGTCCGACGGCGACGGGTGCGATCCGGGGGCCTCCGCTACTCCACCGGCGGGTCGAAGGCTCCCTCGGGGACTTCTTCCCGGGCGTCGAGCTGCGAGAAGAAGATGCGGACCTCGCCATCGACCACGCGGTCGCGGGCCAGCGAGATCGGTCCGACCCGCGTCCACTGGGTCCAGTCGCTCGGCGAGGGGTCGGCGTCGGGGTTCGAGATGAAGTGCCAGCGCTCCATCATCCCGGTTTCCGGGTTGATAAAGGCGCGATACAGGTTCTGCGGCGTGAGCCCGGTATCCTGCTGGAACGAGAGTTCGACCACCTCCCACTCGGTCCCGTCGTCGTCGGTTTCGGTCCCCAGGTATCGGGTCTGAACCCCCGGGTCCGACCACTTGTAGGGCATGAGCAGCCAGTAGGCGTCGTTGATGTGCGCCCGATGCGCGGCTGCCAGTCGCTCCCGCGCCTCGTCGCCCGAGAGCTCTTCGGCGTTCACCCAGACGCGGCCCTCCTCGGGCGCATCGGTCGGAAAGATCGCCACGATGATCCCGTCGTTCGACGGCGCCTCGTAGCGGGCCACTCCGTCGAAGCGATCCCACCGGTGCGAGCGGACGAGTGCACCGCCCTCGCGATTCACCCCCCAGTCGAACTCCAGGTACCGGGTCCGGTCCCAGCCGTCGTCGGGGGCCATGGCGTCGATCATGCGCGTGTGGATCCGGGTGACCTCGGGGTCGTCGAACTGGTGCTCTCGCGTCGCGGCCTCTTCCGGAACGGCCGGCTCCGGCGTACGTTCACCGCAGGCGACAAGGAGGAGGGAAACCGCAAGGACGATCAGGGTACGCATGGCCGACTCCCTTTCGCTTGGCCTGGAGATGAGGTCACCTTCCTTCCGCTGCCCGGCTGTGACCGGGTCCCGCTTCGGGCTCAGGCGACGGGATACACGACCCGCGCCGACGTCGACATCGGGTCGCGAACAATGTAGGGTCCCCGCCCCTTGCGGGAAATGCAGCTTCATCAGAGCAGGTTGTTGAAACCGGGAGAGGCAGTGTCCGCACCCACTCCATCCCCCCGGCGACGCTTTGCCACGGCGGTCGATCACCCGGATCACAAGGTGAATCTCGCCGAGGCCGCGCTGTTGGTGGCGCAGGAAGAATATCCACAGCTCTCGGTCGAGCGGTACCTGTCGCGTCTCGACGCGCTGGCCGAAGAGGTCCAGGACCGTCTCGCCAATGAGACGGCCCCCCTGGTCGTATTCCAGGAGTTGATCGAGACCCTCTTCGTCCGAAATGGCTTCCAGGGGAACCGCGACGCCTATTACGATCCCCGCAATTCGTTTCTGAACGATGTGATGGATCGCCGAAGGGGGATCCCGCTCACCCTGGGGATCATCCTCCTAGAGGTCGGTTGGCGGCTCGACCTGCCCCTTCAGGGCGTCAACTTTCCCGGCCACTTCCTGGTGCGCTTCGAGGGCGAGGCCGTCTCCCTGCTCGCCGATCCCTTCGATGCCGGCAAGGTGCGCTTCGAGGAGCAGGCGCAGGAGCTCCTGGACCGGGTGTACGGCGGAATGGTCAGGGTGCAGCCGGCCTTCCTGCGCACCGCGGGACGGCGCGACATGCTGGTGCGACTCCTCACGAATCTGAAGGGCGTATACCTGAATGTCGACGACCACCCCCGTGCGCTGGCGGCGGTGGAGCGAATCCTGGTCATCCATCCGACGGCGCCGACCGAAATTCGGGACCGGGGAACGCTTCTGGCGCGGATGGGTCGTACCGACGAGGCGCTGGCACAGCTCGAGTGGTACCTGGACTACGCCCCGGAAGCGGCCGACGCCGAACGCATCCAGGAACTGGTCGACGACATCAGGGGAAATGGAGGAGAGAGATCGCGAGGATGAGCACGATAACCGAACCCTCCGGATACGCCGCCGCCCACGACGGTGTGGCGCTGATCGATTCCGGAGCCGGCCGCACTCGCCTGAAAGTGGAAGGCCGCGCTCCCGAGCAGATGCTCACCGGGATCCTCTCCGGGACCATGCCCCCGCCGCTCCGCAAGGTGGAGCCCGGGGTCCTGGCGGGGCGAGCCTACCCCTCCACGGTTCTGACGCCGAAGGGCAAGCTGATCACCGAGCTCCGCCTCCTTCGTCTTCCGAATTCCGAAGCGGAAGAGGGCGCCCGGGACCCCGACGCCTTTCTCCTCGATCTTCCGGTGGCGGGATTCGAAGGCCTTCGCGAGCACTTCGCCCGGTACCTGCCCCCCCGGATGGCGCGGGCGCACGATCATACCGAACCGCTGGGGGCCCTCACCGTGGTGGGTCCCGGGGCCGCCTCGATCCTCTCCCGCGAGGCCCTGGGCCTCCGGGTCGACGCCCCCGAGCTCGACGCCCTCGACGAGGGGGAGCTGCGCATCCTCCTCGACGGCTCGCCGGTCGGGATTCAGGTCGTCCGAAGTGCGGCGGCGACTTCCCCCTCCTTCGACGTCATCGCCGACGCCGGAACGACCTCGGCGCTCCGCGAGCGACTACTCGAAGCCGGGGCGGTCGAGGGCGATGAAGCCCTCCGCACTACTCTGCGAATCGAACGGGGCCGCCCCGAGTTCGGGGTCGAGCTGGACCGCGACACCCTGCCTCCCGAGGCCGGCCTGGACCCACGGGCGATCGACCATGCGAAGGGCTGCTACACCGGGCAGGAGGTGATCGTCCGGATCCGCGATCGAGGGCGGGTCAACCGCCATCTGCGCGGCCTGCTCTTCGGCGAAGGCCCCCTTCCCGAGCCCGGCACCGAGCTCTGGATCGACGGACGCGATCGCCCCGGCGGCGAGGTGCGGAGCGCGGTCTACTCGCCCCGTTTCGGACAGGGGATCGGACTCGCAATGGTCCGGCGTGAGGCCGACCCGCCCGCGACCGTGCGGGTGGGTGAGACGGACGGACCGGCGGCGCGCCTGCATGCGCTCGGCGAAGCCGGCTGGATCGTGGAGGACGGCGCGGAGTAGTGCTGAAGCCCGCTCCGATCTATCCTACAGGGCGGAGGGGCCGCTGGTGTTCCGGCCGGCTTCGCGTTGAATCCTCCCACCTCCGTCCGAGCGGCCCGCTGACCCGGGGCGCCGAGGTCCTTGTATGAGCACCATTCACACACCCATCGACCCCGATGAGCTGCGGACCCGGCTGAGCACGCTCTCTCGGGACGAACTGCCCGCAGCCCTGGCCGAGCTGCGGCCCCAGGTCCTGCTGGAGTTCTGGTACGATCTGGACGAGGGCGAGCAGGAACGGGTGTTGTCGGCGGCATCGCCCGAAACGGCTGCCGAGCTCCTGTCGATGCTTTCCGACGAGGAGCAGTCGGAACTCCTGCAGACGCTGACCCTCCCCCGCGCGGCCGAAGTGCTCGAGGAGCTGGACCCCGACGACCTGGCCGACACGCTGCAGGCGCTCGACGCGCACCACCCCGAGGGCTCCGGAGAGCTCAAGACCTTCCTCGACCCGGAGACGCTCGCGGTCGTCGACGCGCTGACCGGCTACGACGAGGAGGAGGCCGGGGGGCTCATGACCCCCGAATTCATCTCGGTTCGGGCCACGATGACAGTCCAGCAGGTCCTGGCCTTTCTCCGCAAGGCATCTCCCGACGCCGAGACGATCTACTACCTGTATGTGGTGGACCGCGAGGGGCGCCTCAAGGGGGTGCTCTCGCTTCGTCAGCTCCTCATCAGTTCACCGGACACCCGGGTGGGCGATGTGATGGACCCCGACGTGATCTCGATCGGGACCGACGTCGACCAGGAGGAGGTCGCCCAGATCATGGCCGACTACGATTTCTCGGTCATCCCGGTCGTCGACGACGAGGAGCGGCTGGTCGGGATCGTCACGATCGACGACGTCCTGGATGTGGTGGCCGAAGAGGCCACCGAGGACATTCACCGGATGGGTGCCGCCCCGATCGACATCGACTACGTGCGGGCCGGGCCCTGGCTCCTCTTCAAGAAGCGGGCGTCCTGGCTCGTGCTTCTCGTGGTGTCGATGACGCTGACCTTCAACGTGATCTCGGCGTACGAGCAGGTCATCGAGGAGGTCGTGATCCTGGCGGCCTTCATTCCGCTCCTGATCGGAACCGGGGGGAATGTCGGGTCGCAGGTGGCGACGCTGGTGGTTCGAGCGCTGGCGGTCCGAGACCTGGAGCTTCGGGATTATCTGAGCGTGCTGGGCAAGGAAGTCGTGACCGGGAGCCTCCTTGGGGTCGCGTTCGGCCTCTTCATGACCGGGTATGTTCTGATCTTCCGCGCCGAACCGCTGATCGCGGTCGCCCTGGGCATCACGATGGTGCTGATCTCGTTCACCGCCAATCTGGTGGGTGCGACCCTCCCCTTCCTCTTCCGGCGATTCGGGATCGATCCCGCGCTCACTTCGTCCCCCGGCATCACGACCGTGATGGATGTGGTGGGACTGCTGATCTACTTCCAGGTGGTGATCTGGATCCTGAATCCCCTTCTGGAAGGGTGAGCCCGGTTGGAAGGCTATTGAAGAAATAAAGGCTTCTAGTGTAGTGTCTCGAAAGTCCCGTGGCATTCGACCGCCGCTGCATCCACCCTGGCCGCGTTGCACCTCGCTC
>REBS01000079.1 GCA_007692605.1 Gemmatimonadales bacterium | reverse complement strand
AGATGTAGCCGATCACCGGCGATCCCAGCAGGGTCCGGGCAAGGTCGGAAAGCACCGCGCCCATCAACCCTCCGGCCCCGTAGGCCATGGCCTGCGCGGCCCCCCAGAAGCCCATCCGGAGTCCGGCCCCGCCGGCCTTCCCCTTCACGGTCAGCCCCATCATGGCGCCGATCGCGGCGACGGCGAAGACCCCGTTCGCCACACCCAGCGCGAATACCGAGGCCTTCATGGCGGTGACCGACCCCAGCCCGGGGGTCGCGGCCAGGGCCAGAAGGGCCAGCGCCGACCCGATGCAGCCGGCGGCGGACCAGCGGGGCAGAGTGCTGAAGCGCGAGGCACCGATCGCCCCCACCGCCATCCCCAGCAGGGCCCCCCCGTGCTGGAGTCCCGCCACCCGGGTCGACTCTCCCGGAGTGAGGCCGAAGATCGACCCGGCGAAGGGCTCCAGGATGATCTCCTGCGCGCTGTAGGCGAGCATCGAGACGAAGACGAAGATGGCGAAGCGGCGGGACTGCGGATCGGCCCACATGGCCGCGAAGGCATCGCGAAAAGAGACGCGGGACTGGTCGCTCTCGCCCGTACCGCGCAGGGGGTTTACGACCACGCCGTCGCGTCGCCCCCAGACCGCGATCAGGGTGAGGAGCATGGCGACCCCGCAGACCCCGCCGGTGACCGCCATCATCCGCGGGTAGGTGAAGGGGTCCAGGAAGGTCCCGGCGATCCCTGCGGTTGCGATCATCCCTGCGATCATGAGGATCCAGAAGAGCGCGGCCGCCGCGGCCATCCGATGCTCCTCGACCCGCTCGGCGAGGTAGGCGAGCAGGGGGGTCGACGAGGCGCTGATCCCCGCACCGAGTCCCACGAAGGAGACGAGCGCCAGGGTGATCCCGGCCGTTCGGTTCACCGACATCCACGAGGTCGCGACCGACGCCGCGAATCCGCTCACGACAACCAGCGTCATCCCTCCGACGATCCAGTTGATCCGGCGCCCGCCCACGTCGGAGTGGAACCCCATCCGGGGCCGGAGAAGCTGGACGGCGAAGTGCAGGGCCACCAGGGCTCCCGGCACGGCGGCGGCGAGCCCGAGCTCGACGATCATGACGCGGTTCAGCGTCGAGGTCATCAGCACCATGACGGAGCCGATCGCAACCTGCACGAGTGCCAGGCGGGCGATGCTGGACCACGTCAGGGAGCGGGCCGCGGTGCTCATTACAGCCCTCCCGCCCGAAGTCCGAAGGCGGTGACCATCATCCCACTCACGAAGAGGGGTACCCCCAGAGCCGAGTACCAGAGTGCCCGCTCGGTCGGGGCCGCCAGAAAGCGGGCCAGCATGGGGATCTGCACCGCGAGCAGGAGCCCGACTCCGGTCGCGTATCCCGGGAGACCCCAGAACACGAGGAGCGCGATCACGGCGATCTGGGCCAGGACCATGACCGCGCTCGCCACCTGCGCCGCCCTCTGCGGCCCGAGCGCGGCAGGGAGCGAACGAATGCCCATCTGCCGATCCCCTTCGATCGCCTTGTAGTCGTTGAGCGTCATGATCCCGTGCGCTCCCAGGCTGTAGAGGAGGGCCACCACGATGATCGGCCACCCGGGAAGGACTCCCCCGAGGAGCACGGCCGCCCCGGTGAACCAGGCGATTCCTTCGTATGAGATCCCGACGGCGAGATTGCCGTACCAGCCGTTCTGCTTGAGGCGGAAGGGCGGGGCGGAGTAGGCCCACGCGAAGGCGAGCGCCACCAACGTGGCCGTGAACCCCCAGATCCCGAGGAACCAGCCGGCCCCCGCCGATACCACCGTCCAGACGATGGCGAGGTACAGTCCCCACCGGCCGGGAATCCGGCCTGAGGGAATCGGTCGTTCAGGTTCGTTGATCGCATCGACTCTCCGGTCGAACCAGTCGTTGACGGCCTGACTTGTCGCGCAGACGAGGGGGCCGGCAACGGCCACCCCGAGCAGGACGATCGGCCACCGTTCACCCGGAGACACTCCGGACGAGACCGCCCCGCAGAGGAACGCCCACATCGGGGGGAACCAGGTGATGGGTTTGAACAACTCCAGCACCGCCCCGGGCTGTGGAAGCGCCCGACTCTCAGGGTGTAATCTTTGACTTACAGATTGATTCGTCAAGAAAGTTGGACAGTAGGGGGTAAAAAAAACCCGCCCTCACGACCCCGAGGGGTTCGTAGCCGCTCAGGAGGGGTCGGGGGCATCGACATCGTAGCGCCGGAGCTTCGTGTACAGGGACTGCCGGCTGACACCGAGAATCTCGGCGGCCGCCGTGCGGTTTCCATCGGTCAGGTTCAGCGCCGCCTCGATGAAATGCTCCTCGACGAGTGCGACGGTGTTCTGCACCAGTTCCTTCAGGGACACCTTCCCGATCTGGCCGGTCATGTTCTCGAGCGCTTCGAAGACCTCCCGACTGGTGGTCGGCTCCCCGCCGCCGATTCGTCGGCTCACATTTCGGATCGTGATTCCGATACAGGGCGGCTCCTGGTCTTCGGTCAGAACGGCCGAGATCTCGACATCGGATTCCAGGTCGAGGGTGGAGTAGATCGTGGTCGGGAAGAGCCGAACTTCGCCGAACTTCTCGAGGTTCGTGAGAAGGACGGTGAGGTCCGCCCCGGGGCGTCCCAGCCAGCGTCCCAGGCTCTGGCCGAGGATGTCCTCCTCGGAATTCATCTGGACCAGTTGCAGGAAGGCGCGGTTGGCGATCAGGATCCGGGCGCTCCGATCGGTCACCACATACGCGTCGGGCGCCTGCTGAAGGAGCCGGAGCACATCAACCCCACGCGGGTGGTCCCTGCGGACCCGATTGGGCGCGACATCCGAGAGATGGACAAGGAGGACCCCGTCGCGCTCCTCCCGGATGAGAGAGGCCTCCATGCGCCACTTTTCACCTCCGGAGAAGGCGATGGTGAGCGTCTCCGACCGTCCCCGGTCCCGGACTCCGATGAGATGGGAACGGACTTCGTCCCGAGCATCCGCATCGAGCGGGGCGTCGTCGGGGAAGGTGCTGCCCGACAGCTTCCGGGCCGGAACGCCGAAGACCCGGCCCGCGGCGCGATTCGCATCGAGCACCTTGAAGGTGCTCGCCTCGAGCAGGAGTACCGCCTCGATCGACCGTTGGAAGAGCAGGCGGTAGCGGGTTTCGACCTGCCGCAGGCGCCAGTAGTCCCGCTCCAGTGCCTGCTGCGCCTCGATCAGCTGACGCTGAAGGTCGGAGAGCGGCTGCAGATTGGTTCCGATCGCCAGGAACCCCTCGTCGGGCGCGATGGCGATGACCTTGTATCCCACCGGGACCTCCCGGCCGCTGGGGAGCCGGTGGTTGACCTGCCGCTCGCGAGCCATTCCGACGCGGTCCGCGTCAGCGAGGAGTTGGCCCACCTTCTCTCGGGTATCCGGGATGACGGTTTCGGCCCAGGGCTGGCCGACCCAGGCGTCAAGCTCTTCCGACTCGAACACCCCCCTGCGGAAGACCTCTTCGATCACACCATCCCCCGAGACCCGCAGGGCGAGGTCGGCCGAGGCATGAACGACGCGATTCAGCACCGCATCCAGGGTGCCCTCGTGGGGCTCCCCGGGGGGCTGGAAGAAATTCGTCACCTGGGACTTCATGCGATCCCTCGCAGATTCGGACTCTCGGGTGGAACCGGGAGTATCAAAGGTAAGGCGTTCAGGCATCACAGGAAGGCACGAGCCACCTCAGGCGCCAGATGGGCCTCCGGGGCGGAGGCATCGGCCCCCACATCGTCCACTACCCCGGGATTGGTGAGAAGGACTGGTCCGCCGACCACGATTCCGATCGAAGGGTTCCGAGACAGGGTCCGAAGCTTCCGGATTTCCTTGCGTGCGAGGGGCAGTAGTTCGATCAGTGGCAACGACAGTGCCAGTACGTCGATGTGCTGCCCGGCGACCACATCGCCCGGCGAGGCGGGGCCCACCGGTGGCCCCACGGTCACCTGCCACCGGGCCCGCCGGAAGAACTCGGCCACCACCAGGAGCCCGAGGGTGTGCTGCTGGCGGGGCAGGGACGAGACGAGTACCGCCGGGGCGCTCGATTCCGGCTGGTCCTGCCCGAGCGGGTCGATCTGCGCCAGCGAGCGAACGATCCGCTGCAGTCGTCCCGTCACCAGGGTGACATCGACGAAGGTGCAGCGGTCCTGGGTCCACTCCTCTCCCATCGTCCGCGCGGTGGGCGTGACCAGATCCCGCAGGATACGCTCCGCGCTCACCCCCCGCTCGACGAGGGTCTCGATAAAGGCCTCGATCGGAGCTTCCTCGACTCGCCGGATCAACTCCAGAAACCGTGCTCGCTCTCCGACCGCGAGTTCATGGTTCAGGCGGTTGGAGGTGGTGGGCTGGGGCAGCGGGACCTCGGTGGCGGGCCCCGTCCGGATGCCCTGCGTCCGGCTGAACATGAGCGAGCGTCCCCCGTCGCCAGTCCCCCTCCTGCGGTCCAGGAAGAACTCCTGGCCGCGGGTGGATCGGGAGTGGTCCGTCGACAGGGGATCGGGCGTGGGCGGACGCATCTGGACTCGGTCTCCTGAAGAGGGACGGTGGGAAGAACGTTCAGCGCTCCGAGCCTGGACGTTCGTTTCGGTTTCCATCGTATGCGGCCTCCATGCCTCAGGTCAAGCACATGCTCGAGACCGACCGCCGCCGCCCTCGAACGACCTCCTGCCCTTCATTTAATACTGTCTCGTAGCCTTGACGTCAAACTTTCTTGACACATCCCTTCGAGGCCCCCTATGTTGGCGCCAAAACCCGGAACGACTCACCGACACGAACAGGACACCCCGGATCATCATGCACTCGGACCCGGACCCACATACCGCGCGATTCCCGCACGACGGGACTCCCATCGCCGTCGGCGCAAGACGGCAGGGAGACCCCGGCGAGGTGCGAAGGGGACTCTACACCCCGGAGGAACGCCGCCGCCGCGACGAATCCCCGTGGACCCTGGTCCAGGGGATCCTCGCCCCGCTGCAGTTTCTCGTCATGCTCGTCAGCGCCTGGCTCCTCGTGCGCTACCTGATGACGGGCGCCGGCATCGAGCTCGCGACGGCCTCGGTCCTGGTCAAGACCGGACTGCTCTACCTGATCATGATCACCGGCTCGATCTGGGAGCGTGAAGTCTTCGGCAAGTGGCTCTTTGCCGAACCGTTCTTCTGGGAGGACGTCGTCAGCATGGGCGTGATCCTCCTCCACACCGCCTACGTGGCCGGGGTCTTCATGGGATGGGGTGGCCCGGTGGCACTCGCCTGGCTGGCCCTGGTCGCCTACGCGGCCTATACCGTCAACGCGATCCAGTTCGTCCTGAAGCTGCGTGCGGCGCGGTTGCAGGAAGCGGGACAGCGTGGGACTCCAGCCTTACAGGGAGGGCTTTCATGAACCGGTCCACCCCTTCGACTCCGACGATCCCCGGGTGCGCGAGTCCCCCCGCCGGCACGCGCGACGGAGCAGGCTCCGGCCTCGCGAACGGCACGGGGGCCACCAACGGAGAGCTGCCGGTGCTCAAGGAGCGGGGCCAGCGCGAAGTCTTCTGCGGGCTCACCGGGATCATCTGGCTGCACCGGAAGATGCAGGACGCTTTCTTCCTGATCATCGGCTCGCGCACCTGTGCGCACCTGATGCAGTCGGCGGCCGGGGTCATGATCTTCGCGGAGCCCCGGTTCGGCACCGCCATCATCGAAGAGAAGGATCTGGCCGGGATGGCCGACGCCAACGAGGAGCTCGACCGGGTCGTGACGCGGCTCCTCGACCGGCGCCCCGAGATCCGCACCCTCTTCCTGGTCGGGTCCTGCCCCTCGGAGGTCATCAAGCTCGACCTGGCCCGCGCGGCCCAGCGGCTCGACACCGAGGCGGGCGGCGAGGTTCGGGTCCTGTCCTACTCCGGCAGTGGAATCGAGACCACCTTCACCCAGGGCGAGGACACCTGCCTGACCTCGATGGTCCCGCACATGCCCCCGCACGCCGGCGCCGAACCTTCGGCGAGCCGGCCCGGGGGCACGATCGGGTCGACGGGCACGCGCGAGGCCGAGCCCGGCACCGCACCCGCCCCTCCCACGTCCCTTCTCGTGGTGGGCACGATCGCCGACGTGGTCGAAGACCAGTTCCAGCGCATCTTCGGCAAGCTGGGCGTGGGCCCGGTCCACTTCTTCCCCCCGCGGCGAAGCGCCGAGCTGCCGCCCATCGGTCCCGGCACCCGGATGCTCATGGCGCAGCCCTGGGTCAACGACACCATGGCGGCGCTCGCCCAGCGCGGCTGCGAGCGGATCGACGCGCCCTTCCCCTTCGGCGTCGAGGGGACCACCGAGTGGTTGGTGGCGGCCGCCGCCGAGTGGGGAGTCGGGAGGGAGCGGGTCCTGGAGGTCACCGCGGCCGCGCGCGAGCGGGGCCGGAGGGCCGTCGCCCGTCATCGCGCGACCCTCGAGGATCGGAGCATCTTCTTCTTTCCGGACTCGCAGATCGAGATCCCGCTGGCCCGGTTCCTGGGCCGGGAGCTGGGAATGCGTCTCCTCGAGGTCGGCACCCCCTTCCTGCACCGAGGCCACATGGCGCGTGAACTCGCGCTTCTTCCGGGCACCCCCCGCCTCAGCGAGGGCCAGCACGTCGATCGGCAGCTGGACCGCTGCCGCGCGGACCAGCCCGATCTGGTCGTGTGCGGCCTGGGGCTCGCGAACCCGCTCGAGGCCGAGGGCCTGAGCACCAAATGGGCGATCGAACTCGTATTCACCCCGATCCACGGCTACGAGCAGGCGGGCGATCTGGCGGAGCTCTTCGCCCGCCCCCTGGTCCGCCGCGAGCTGCTGGAGGTCTGAATGGAACTCACGATCTGGACCTACGAGGGGCCGCCCCACGTGGGCGCGATGCGCATCGCCACCGCCATGAAGGGGGTGCACTACGTGCTGCACGCGCCGCAGGGAGACACCTACGCCGACCTCCTGTTCACGATGATCGAGCGGCGCGACCACCGGCCCCCGGTCACGTACACGACCTTTCAGGCCCAGGACCTGGGCGGGGACACCGCCGAGCTCCTCAAGACCGCGGTCCGCGAGGCCCACGAGCGCTTCAAGCCCGATGTCATGCTGGTGGGGGCCTCGTGCACCGCGGAGCTGATCCAGGACAACCCGGGAGGGCTCGCCGAAAGCCTCGGACTCCCGATTCCGGTCGTTCCCCTTGAGCTCCCGGCGTATCAGCGCAAGGAGAACTGGGGTGCCTCCGAGACCTTCTACCAGCTCGTGCGGGCGCTCGCGGCTCCGCACGCGCCGCCCCCGGCCGAGCCCCGCCCCGAGCGGCCGGCCGGCCAGGCGCCGTCGTGCAACCTGCTGGGGCCGACCGCGCTCGGCTTCCGTCACCGCGACGACACTGCCGAGATCCGGCGCCTGCTCGAGGCGGTGGGCGTCGAGGTCCGCGTCGTCGCTCCCCTCGGGGCCACCGCCCACGAGCTGGCCCGACTCGGCGAGGCCGACTTCAACGTCGTCCTCTATCCCGAGGTGGCCCACGCCGCGGCGTCCTGGCTCAAGCGGACCTTCAAGCAGCCCATGGTCACCACGGTACCGATCGGGGTGGGCGCCACGCGCGACTTCCTGCGCGAGGTCGCCGGGGTCGCCGGGCTCGAGGCCGACAGCCTGGTCGAGCGGATGCACACCCAGCTGCCCTGGTACTCGCGCTCGGTCGACTCGAACTACCTGACGGGCAAACGCGTCTTCATCTTCGGCGACGCCACGCACGCCGTGGCCGCCGCCCGGGTCGCTCGCGACGAGATGGGATTCGAGGTCGTGGGGCTCGGTGCCTACAACCGGGAGTTCGCCCGCGAGGTCAGAGCGGCCGCGAAGGAGTACGGGGTCGAGCCGCTTATCACCGACGACTACCTCGAGGTCGAAGAAGCCATCCGCGAGGCGGCCCCCGAGCTGATCCTGGGCACGCAGATGGAGCGGCACATCGCCAAGCGGCTCGGCATCTTCTGCCAGGTGATCTCCGCGCCGGTCCACGTACAGGACTTCCCGGCCCGCTACTCGCCCCTCATGGGGCCCGAGGGCGCCAACGTGCTCTTCGACAGCTGGGTGCACCCGCTCATGATGGGGCTCGAGGAGCACCTGCTCGGCATGTTCCAGGAGGACTTCGAGTTCGGAAACGACACCCTCCCCTCGCATCTGCGCGCCGAGGTCCCGAACGACCCGGCGACCGCGAACGGCGGGTCCCCCGCCGGCTCGGCTCCGGCGATCACCGCGGCAGAGCCCGGGGCTTCTGCCGACTCCGCCGTCCCCGAGTCCGATCCGGCGGCCGAGCCCGATGGCGACATCGATCCCGAGTGGAACGCCGAGGCCGAAAAGGAGCTCGGAAAGATCCCCTTCTTCGTGCGCGGCAAGGCGCGGCGCAACACCGAGCGCTTCGCCCGCGAGCAGGGCGTGGTCGAGATCTCGGTCGACACCCTCTACGAGGCGAAAGCCCACTTCGGGGGCCGGTAGACCGATGCGCCTCGCCCTCGTCACCCTCGACCACCACCTGACCGGTGCCTTCCACCGGGTCGCGGCGCGGCTGCATGCCGAGCAGCCGGGGCTCGAGCTCTCGCTCCACGTGGCGGCCGACTGGGAGGGCGACCCCGGGGCCGCCGGGGCGTGCGAGATCGCGCTCGAGCGCGCCGACATCGCGGTGGTCACGCAGATGTTCATGCCTCAGCACTCCGGGGTCATCCTGCCGGTGCTGCGCACCCGTCGAAACGACTTCCGGGCCCTGATCTGCCTGCTCAGCGAGGGACCGGTCACCCGGCTCACCCGCATGGGCGGCTTCTCGATGGGTGGGGACGGCGACGGCGACGAGGACGGAGGCGGCCGCATGGGAGGCTGGTTCCGCGGGATCCTGCGCAAGCTCCGCACGGCCGGGGGCTCGGGGGGCGACTCCGGGAAGCGACAGCTCCGGATGCTTCGGCGCATTCCCCGGATCCTGCGCTTCATTCCCGGAAAGGCCCAGGACCTGCGCGCCTACTTCCTGGCGCTCCAGTACTGGCTCTCGGGGTCGGAAGAGAACCTCGAGGCGATGCTCCGGATGGTCCTCTCCCGCTACGGCGAGGTCGAGATCCAGGCCGATCCGGGCGAGGCGCGCGAGTACCTCGAGACCGGGCTCTACCATCCGGACCTTCCCGGGGTGGGGCTTACCGACTCGATCGAATCGCTCCCGACGCCGGCAGGGGTGAGCGCCGACGCACCCGCGGTGGGTGTGCTCCTGATGCGGTCCTACCTGCTCGCCGGAAACACCGCGCACTACGACGCGGTGATCCGGGCCCTCGAGTCGAAGGGGCTTCGCGCGATCCCCGCCTTCGCCGCCGGGCTCGACAATGCGCCGGTGGTGGAGCGCTGGTTTATTCCCGACGAGAGAGACCCGGCGGGCTCACGGATCGAGGTGCTGGTTTCGCTCACCGGATTCTCGCTGGTTGGCGGGCCGGCCTACAACGATGCCCGCACCGCCACCGAGCTGCTCGAGCGCCTCGACGTGCCCTACCTGGCGCTGCAGCCGCTCGAATTCCAGACGATCGAGGCCTGGGAGGCCGATCCGCGCGGACTGACTCCGCTGCAGGGCGCCCTCAACGTGGCCCTTCCCGAGCTCGACGGCGCGATCGCCCCCACCGTCTTCGGGGGTCGCTCGATCGGGGGAGAAGCGGGGGCGTCGCTTCCGATCCCCGAGCGGATCGAGCGGGTGGCCCGGCGGGTCGAGCAGTGGGTCGAACTCCGCCGTGCCCGGCGCGCCGACCGGAAAGTCGGCGTGGTCCTCTTCAACTTCCCGCCGAACGGGGGCGCGGTCGGCACCGCCGCCTTCCTCGACGTGTGGGCCTCGCTGTACGCGACGCTGCGGGAGCTGGCGGCGGCCGGCTACTCGGTGGGCGAGCTGCCCGCCACCGCCGACGCGCTCCGCGAGCGGGTGCTGGGCGGCAACCGCGACCGGTTCGGGACGCCGGCCCACGTGCACCACCGGATTCCCGTCGACGATCATGTGGCTCGCGAGCCCTGGCTCCACGAGATCGAGGCCGTCTGGGGCCAGGCCCCCGGTCGCAGTCTGACCGACGGCGCGAGCCTCCTGGTGCAGGGGGTCCGCTTCGGCAACGTCTTTGTCGGGATCCAGCCGCCCTTCGGCTGGGAGGGCGATCCGATGCGGCTCCTCTTTTCCGGCGGATTCGCGCCCACGCACGCCTTCTCGGCCTTCTACCGCTGGCTTCGCGAGGACTTCGGGGCGCACGCACTCCTGCACTTCGGCACCCACGGGGCCGTCGAGTTCATGCCGGGCAAGCACGTGGGACTCTCCGAGGCCTGCTGGCCGGAGCGGCTCCTGGGCTCCACCCCCCTCTTCTACCTGTACGCCGCGAACAACCCCTCCGAGGGCACGATGGCCAAGCGGCGCGGGGGCGCGGTCACGGTCTCTCACCTGACCCCTCCGGTGCTGCAGGCCGGGCTCTATCGCGGGCTGCTCGACCTGCGCGGGACGGTCGACCGGCTGCGCGCGCTCGGCCCCGATCCCGACCCCGAGGAGCTGGCCGAGGGACTCCAGACGGCGCGCGATCTGGCCGCCGCGCTGGATCTCGAGATCGAGGCGACGCCCGACGACTTCGTGGGCGCCCTGCACGACCGGCTCATCGAGCTGGAGCAGGCGCTGATCCCGCACGGGCTGCACGTGGTCGGCCGACGGGCGCCCGCCTCGGAGCGCTCCGAGATGGTGCGGGCCGCGGTGCTGCACGCGCCGCCCCCGACCGGCGAGCTCTCCGACACGGATCCCGCGACGATCCCGGCCGAACGTCTCGACGATCCGGCCTTCATCGAGGCGCTCGATCGTGCGGTCTTCGACGTGGCCGAATCGACCGAGGGAACCCCCGAGAGCCGGGCCGGCCGAGCGGCGGGCCTGCTCGAGCGGGTAGGCGTCGACTCGGCGGTCGCCGTCGAGC
Organism: Gemmatimonadales bacterium; assembly: GCA_007692605.1. GTDB lineage: Bacteria > Gemmatimonadota > Gemmatimonadetes > Longimicrobiales > Gaopeijiaceae > SLBA01. Next base: position 2,234 of record REBS01000079.1, on the reverse strand, counting down.
TGTTGACGAGGGCGGCCCGGCTCGACGCCGGCCTGCGCGACAATGGCGAGTTGCCCGGGATGGTCCGCGCGCTGGACGGGCGCTATCTGCCCCCCGCGCCTGCCGGCGACCTGCTGCGCACACCCGATCTGCTGCCGACCGGTCGCAATCTCACCGCCTTCGACCCCTGGCGGGTGCCGTCGGCGTGGGCGATGAGGGAAGGGAAGCGACAGGCGGAGACGATTCTGCGCAAACATGCGGACGGCGGGCATGGCCTCCCTGAAAGTGTGGCGATGGTGCTCTGGGGAACCGACAACCTGAAGCGCGAGGGTGCGCCGATCGGCCAGGCGCTGGCCCTCATGGGCGCCGAACCCCGCTTCGATCACTACGGGCGCCTGGCCGGCGCACGACTGGTGCCCCTCGAGGAGCTGGGTCGGCCGCGGGTCGACGTGATCGTGACCACCTCGGGGATCTTCCGCGACCTGCTGCCCCTGCAGATGCGGGTGCTGGCCGAGGCCGCATGGCTCGCCTCCCAGGCCGATGAACCTGCCGAGATGAACTTCGTGCGCAAGCACACCCTGGCCCACGCCGCGGCGCTCGAATGCTCGATGGAAGAGGCCGCGCACCGCGTCTTCTCGAACCAGGACGGGGCCTACGGAGCGCAGGTGAACCAACTGGTCGACGCCGGAAGCTGGGCCGAAGAGGACGAACTGGGGAACAGCTTCGTCAACCGGAAGGGCTTCGCCTACGGACGCGACGGACGGGGTCGGGCCTCGAACGACCTGTTCCGGCAGGCGCTCTCGGGGGTGACGCTGACCTATCAGAACGTGGAGTCGGTCGAGCTCGGCGTGTCCGACCTGGACCAGTACTTCGACTCGCTCGGGGGGCTGACGAGGGCCGCGCGCGCGGGGCGAAGCGACGAGGCCGTACCCGCCTACGTGGGCGACGAGACCCGCGGCGAGGGGAAGGTGCGGACCCTCGAGGAGCAGATCGACCTCGAGACCCGCACGCGGATCCTGAATCCCCGCTGGATCGAGGGGATGCTCGAGCACGGATACCAGGGGGTGCGCGAGATCGAGGCGCGCGTGACGAATCAGGTGGGGTGGTCGGCCACGACCGGAGCGGTGCCCGAGTGGGTCTACCGCGAGGTCGGGCAGACCTTCGTCCTCGACCCCGAGATGCGCCGACGACTGTCGGAGTTGAACCCCGAAGCGTCGTCCCGGATGGCCCAGCGCCTTCTGGAGGCCACGGACCGGGGATACTGGAGCCCCGATGACGAAACGCTCGACGCGCTGCGCGATGCGGCCGACGAGCTGGATGATCGCCTTGAAGGAATCGAAACGGAGGTGGCGGCATGAGCACGAGTGGAGTTCTACCGATTGCGAAGAAGGGATCGACCTCGGCCGGCGACGGCGAGGGAAGCCTGCAGGTCCACATGGATCCGTCGGATCAGATCGACAACGCGCTGGTCCTGGCGGTCTATGGGAAGGGGGGGATCGGGAAATCGACGACCTCGTCGAACCTTTCCGCCGCCCTCGCGCTCATGGGCAAACGGGTCCTGCAGGTCGGGTGCGACCCGAAGCACGACTCGACCTTCACCCTGACCAAGCGAATGGTCCCGACGGTGATCGAGACGCTGGCCGAGGTGGACTTTCACACCGAGGAGCTGCGCACCGAGGACTTCGTCTACGAGGGGTTCGCGGGGGTGATGTGCGTCGAAACCGGGGGACCTCCGGCCGGAACGGGGTGCGGGGGCTACGTGGTGGGCCAGACGGTGAAGCTGCTGAAGCAGCACCACCTGCTCGAGGACACCGACGTGGTGATCTTCGACGTGCTGGGCGACGTGGTCTGCGGTGGGTTCGCGGCACCCCTCCAGCACGCCGATCGCGCCCTGATCGTGACGGCCAACGACTTTGACTCGATCTTCGCCATGAATCGGATCGTGGCTGCGATCCGGGCCAAGTCGGCCAATTACAAGGTGCGGCTCGGCGGGGTGATCGCGAACCGCTCCGACGACACCGACCAGATCGACAAGTTCAACGAGCGGGTCGGGCTCGACACGATGGCGGTCTTCCCGATGGTCGACGCGATCCGGCGGAGTCGCCTGATGAAGTGCACTCTCTTCGAGATGGAGGACTCCGAGGAGGTCCGCCAGGTGCAGGACGCCTACACCGGGTTGGCCGCGGCGGTGCTGCGCGAGCACGAAGGTTATGACTCGGAGCCGCTCGACGACAACGAGATCTTCAACCTGCTGG
>REBS01000076.1 GCA_007692605.1 Gemmatimonadales bacterium | reverse complement strand
TGGGGGGAGTGGGGAAGGGGAGGAGCGGCGCTTCGAGTGGGCGCTGCGAGAGGGGTATCCGATGCCGGGGAGTGTGGAGGTGGTCGAGGGCGGTCAGCCGGCGCGGTAGAGGGCGGAGGATCGGTCCCCCCCGACCGTCCTGGTGAGCCTGTGCTCAGATGCGTCGGTTGTTGCCCAGGGCGATCTGAAAGCCGAGTTCGGCAGCGGAGCGGTACCAGGGCGACACCGGCAGTCGCGGCAGGCGGAAGGGGTCGGTATCCTGCCCGACAATGCCACCGAACGCGGAAAGGCAGCACTCGAACTCCAGCTCCCGCACCAGTTCGCGGTTCGCCTCGGTGAAATGCTGGACTCCGCCGAAGGGGTAGCTGAAGGACCGAACCTCGGCTCCGGTTTCCGCTTCGATCCGGGCGCGCGACTCCAGGATTTCCTCTCGGGCCAGCGGACCATGTACCTTTCCCAGGTCGACATGGTTGACGGTATGGGCGCCCAGCTCGAATCCCATCTCCTTGAGGTCCCTGACGTCGTCCCATCTCATCCATTCCGACCGGATCCCGAGTTCGCGATCCCACGGCGTCACCCGGTCGGTCCCGATGAATCCGGTCGTGACGAAGAAGGTCGCGGGCAATCCTCGCTCCGAAAGTATGGGAGCCGCGATCGTCCGATTGTCGCGATACCCGTCATCGAAGCTGATGCTGAGCGTCCCCCCGATGGGCTCTCCCGACCGGAGTCGCCGACAGAGCTCGCCGAGCGAAATCACCTCGAAGTACTTCTGAAAAAAGTCGCAGAATTCACGGAACTCCCGGGAAGTGCAGGAGATCGGATTGCGGTCGAGTCGATCATCCACCCGGTGGAAGAGGACGCTCGTGTGTCGACCCCGGAGGAGGCCCCGATGAAGTCCCGTTCCGACAAGCGACGACCCGAGGAGCCGCCGGATGGCCCGCTTGAATTCAGTCATGGCTGGATGAGTCATCGAAGGGTCGATCGGTGGAGTGGATGCGGCCAGGAGCGGGCTCGGATCTTGCCCGCGTTTCTCGGGTGCGAACGTTCAAGCGAATCGCAAGGTAACCTTGCGCCCTCCTCGAGGGGAGGCGGACCTGAAACGATGGAAGGCGATGCAGGAATCGGGCACGCATAGCGACGGGGTAAAGCAAGGCGTTCTGTACGTGATCAGCGCGTTCGGGGGCGGAACCGGCTCGCATCTGAACGGGCTGTTGACCGAACTCGATCGGAATCGCTGGAGCCCCGGGGTCCTGTGCAACGGCCACTTCAACTATCCGGTTCCGGATGACGTCACGCTGATCGATGACACCGCGAGCCAGCATGGGAGCCGCTTTCCACGGACTCAGGTCAGGCAATTGGGCACGTTTCGGAGGTCCGTCCGAAGGCTGCGGCCGGACATCGTCCACACCTACTTCTTCTGGCCGATCTTCTACGCAAGACTGCTCAAGCGGCTGGGTGTGGTCTCTCATCTCGTCGAGAACCGTGAAGACGAGGGGTTCAACTGGGGTGCGATGGAGTACCGGTTCCTTCGCCTGACCTCAGGGATTCCCGATCGAATCATCTGTGTATCGAATTCGGTGCGAGACACGGTTCTGGAAAGGGAAGGGACTCCGGAAGCCCGCACCGTGGTCATCCCCAACGGGATCCCGATTCCGGACATGGGCGACGAAGCCCCCGATCTCGAGGCCCTGCGATCAGAGTTCGGTCTGTCGCCGGATCAACCGGTGGTGGGGATGGTGGCGAACCTTGCCAGGTCCGTGAAGGGCGGGAAATACCTGATCGAGGCGCTTCCGATCATCGCTCGGGAATGTCCGGAAGCGAGGGTTCTCCTGGTGGGCCACACGGAAGGCCTCGACCCGTTGCTCGAGCGGGCCGAGGCCCTCGACGTTCGGGATCGTCTGATCGTCACGGGCTTCCGGTCGGATGTCGATCGGCTCTATCCCCTGATGACGGTGTCGGTTCTGACCTCGCTCTCGGAGGGGCTTTCGATCACCCTTCTGGAATCCATGCGAAATGGACTGCCGGTCGTGGCAACCCGGGTCGGGGGGAATCCAGAAGTTGTCGAGGATGGAGAGACCGGGATCCTCGTACCACCCGGGGATCCGGAGGCGTTCGGAAGCGCCGTGGTCAAGCTTCTCGGGGACCCGGCGCTGCGAAAGTCGATGGGCCGCGCCGGTCGGGATCGAGTGAAGCGCCATTTCTCAATCTCGACCGTGGCTCGTCGGTATGAATCCCTTTACGGGGAGGTTCTGGATGGCCGCTGACTGGGAAGCAGGGTATTTCACCAGGCTCGGGCAGAGGTGCGTCAGGTTGGTGGCATGGTCCGTGCGAATTTGCAAGCACTCTCGAGCCTTGGAAACGGCCGGTCCGGCAGCATCACTCGCAAGGTGGAGTACATCAGTGTGAGCGATCACTTGATCTCTACCTTGAAACAGAAGGCAAACGATTGAACGCAATAAAGACGGTAGCCCTGATCGGCTGCGGAGCCATCTCCGAGTCCTTCCACCTTCCCGCGCTCCGACAGGTTCGGGACGGCTCGCTCGACCTGGTCCTGGTGGACCCGGACGAGTCCCGTGCCCGAGCCCTTGCAGAAGTCCACGGAACGTCTCAGTACGCACGCTCGCATCGAGAGTTCGAGGGTCGCGTGGACGCTGCGATCATCGCCTCTCCGCACCACACCCATGTCCCGATCGCGCGTGACCTTGTGGAAGCGGGTATTCCAGTGCTCTCGGAGAAGCCCCT
>REBS01000179.1 GCA_007692605.1 Gemmatimonadales bacterium | reverse complement strand
ACCGGGGACCTCCTGCTCCCAAAGCAGGCGCGCTACCGAGCTGCGCCACGCCCCGCGCGGCACGGAAGATAGAGAATCGGAACCAACAGGTGTAGATCCTGACTCAGATTGGCCGCACTCCCGGGGAATCCGATGCCTCCTGCGGGGTGTCGACGCAGGGGAAGGATCAGTGATCCGAGCAGTCGGGACAGGGACAGAGCCTGCGGAGGAATTCGAAGGGGTAGATGCCGGTTCGATGCCCGTCGCTCCATTCGAACTGCAGCGCGTACCGCCCCACATACTCGATCGCCCGGGGGTAGACATCGGAGGAGACGTCCGCCTCACGGAGAATCCTCTGCCCCGTCATCTCATCAACGCACCCCGCACACGGGCAGGAAAGCCGGAGCAGGCGGGGCGGGAAGGTGGAACGATGTCCGTCCTTCCATTCGATCACAAGGGCGGTCCCGTCGGCGTTGGGACCGATCTCGGCCGGAGCCGTGGCCTCTCGCGGCAGGTCAGCCATGGTCCCCGGGAACGACGAATTCTCGGATCAATCCGGACATCTCGCGAAAGGCCTTTCCCCTGTGACCGCGCGCGGCCTTCTCCTCGCCACTGAGCTCCGCAAAGGTCCGACCGGAATCCGGGTCGAAGAAGAGGGGGTCGTACCCGAAGCCGTCCCGTCCACGGGGTCGACCCAGGATCAGCCCCGGCGCCTCACCGCGGGCGACCAGGGGCTCTCTGGTCCCATCGACCAGCACGGCCACGCAGACGAAGCGAGCGGTTCGCTCCGCGAGGGGGGCGTCTCCCAGGAGGGTGAGCAGGTGCTCGTTGTTCAGCGTATCCCGATCCTGCGCGTTGGTGGGATCGGACTGTGGGGCGAACCGTTTGGAATGCACTCCGGGCGCCCCATCCAGAAGGTCGACCTCCAGACCGGAATCGTCGGCGAGCGCCGGGAGGCCGGACCGCTCGTGGAACCAGTGGGCCTTGGCCAGCGCGTTCTCCTCGAAGGTTTCGAACGCCTCGATCCCCTCCTCGGACGGGTCGTAGACCAGCCCCAGGCCTTCGGGGGAGACCAGTTCCACCCCGGCCAGTCCTCTCAGGATTCCACGGATCTCGCGCAGCTTGTGGGCGCTGCGGGTCGCGACCAGGACCTTCATGCGGCAGACTCGACGGCCTCGCGCTGCGCCGTGCAGAGCGTCTGGATCCCTGCAAGGCCAAAGGCCATGAGCACCTCCAACTCCTCGGGGGTGAAGGGGGCCCCCTCGGCGGTTCCCTGCACCTCGACGAACGCCCCGCGCTCGGTGCCGACCAGGTTCATGTCGACCTGGGCGCTCGAATCCTCGCCGTAGTCCAGGTCGAGCAGTGCCCGCCCCTCGACGAGCCCCACGCTGACCGCGGCCACCTGCCCGAGGATCGGATTCGCCTCGATCACGCCCTCCCGGAGCAGGGCTCGGGTCGCGAGAGCCAAGGCGACCCAGGCCCCGGTCACCGCGGCGGTCCTCGTCCCCCCGTCGGCCTGAAGCACGTCGCAGTCGAGGGTGATCGTGCGGGCGCCCAGCAGCCTCAGGTCGGTCACGGACCGCAGGGAGCGGCCGATCAACCGTTGGATCTCCTGCGTCCGCCCCCTGAGGCCGTCTCGCTCCCGTCCCGTCCGGGTGTGCGTCGCACGAGGCAGCATCGAGTATTCCCCCGTCACCCAGCCGAGCCCGCTCCCGACCCGCCACTGCGGCACTCTTTCTTCGACCGATGCGGTACAGAGCACGCGGGTCTGGCCCGTTGCGATCAGGCACGAGCCCTCGGCATACGGTGCCCAACCGGGCTCCATGGTGAGGGGACGCAGGGCGTCGACCGCCCGATTTCTGCTGGAGGCACTGGACATGTCGGATGACCTACCTGGAGTCAACAATTGGCTGGAATCGGCAAATTCAGGGGGTGTGTGGTACGTCAGGGGCGGGGGGCGCGGATCCCTTCCAGAATCCGGTCTGCTCCCATCGTCAGCAGTCGATCGGCCACGACTTCTCCGAGCTCCCATGCGGCGGCTTCGGTTCCCGACGCCTCCGCGCGCACGGCCCGGGTCCCGTCGGGAGACGCAACGATCGCCCGCAGACGCATGCCACCGCCATAGGGAATCCCGAGTGCACCCACCGGCAGCTGACAGCCGGCCTCGAGCCTGTGGAGGACGCTTCGTTCCGCTTCGACCGCCGCACGGGTCGGTGCATGCTCGAGCCGGTCCGCCCACTCCCGGCTGCGTTCGAGATCGTCCTCGCGGACCACGATCGCCAGCGCCCCCTGGCCCGGCGCCGGGAGCCATCCCCCCGGGTCCATCGCCTCGGAGATCCGTTCGGTCCAACCGAGCCTGCGGACTCCCGCAGCCGCGAGCAGGATCGCATCGTACTCGCCTTCGTCCACCTTTCGCAGGCGCGTGTCCAGATTCCCCCGAATCGGAGCCATCGCGAGATCCGGGCGATGCCCGAGCGCAAGGGCCTGCCGACGCAGGGATCCGGTTCCGATCCGAGCCCCCGGAGGCAGGGACTCGAAGGTGAGTCCCGAACCTTTCGGGGCGATGAGTACATCGCGGCTGTCTTCACGCTCAGGCACGGCGGCAAGCGCAAGCCCGTCGGGCAGGACCGTCGGAAGATCCTTCAGGGAATGGACCGCTAGGTCGATCGTGCCTTCGAGGAGGGCTTCATCGAGCTCTCTCGTGAAGAGGCCCCGCCCTCCGATTTCGGCGAGCGGCCGATCCTGGATCCGGTCCCCGGTGGTCTTGATGATCACCAGCTCGACGTCGAATCCCGCTTCGGTCCGAATGGCCTCGGCCACCGTTCCGCTCTGGGTCGTCGCGAGAAGCGATCCCCGGGTGCCCAGCCGCAATGACGTCACGTCGACCTCTCTCCCCTGTTCATCGTTGATCACCAGTTCGACTGCAGCCCGTTCACGATCGCGCGAACCAGACGCTCGATCGCGAGTTCGCGCCCCGTCTCCTCGAGTTCACTCGCCTCCAGATACTCACCGCGTTCGGAGAGCGAGTTGTTCTCCCAGAGGATCACGTTGTTCACGCGGTCGATCACCTGGACCTCGATCCCGATCACCACCTGTCTTTCCACGACCTGCGGGTTGCCGTCCTGTCCCGTGCGGTAGGAGGGCGCGTCGACGCTGTACCGGCGCACCGATCCGCGGATGATCGCGTCCGCGAACTCCTCGCCCGCCGAGGTCAATCCGAAGGATCGCGGGATCTCTTCCAGAATCTGTTCATAGAGTTCCTGCGAGACCTCGAAGCGATCCGTCTCGTTGTCGAACGTTTCGACGGCCACGGTCCGCACGTGCGGGGGAAAGCCCGAGCCCGCCTGAAAGGTGTAGTTGCAGCCGGCCGCGACCCCGAGGAGCCCGACGGCGATCAGCACCACCAGCACGGCAGGACGCCCGGACCGTTTACGCACCGGGATTCCAGACATCCGAAGGGTAGGTTTCGACATGCTCGACCTGTTCCAGGGTCATCCTGAGCTCACGTACATCTCCATGATGACGATACACTGCCTCGCGGGGAAATCTCTCGCCGGCCGGCAGGCTCAGCCGAACCTCCTGGCGAACACCGTCCGCTCCCCGCATCTCCATGTGCTCGAGCTTTCGTCTCAGGAGGTCGGCCCGCAATTCCCCGCCACCCGCCACCCGATAGCGGATCTGCGAGCGCTCCGGCCCATCGAGCGTCGCTCCGGCCGGCGCCATCCCGGGACCGGGGCGGAAGACACCGAGTGAAGCCCAGAGCATCGAGGACATGGGGATGATGTTCGGCATCCCGGCCGGAATGCGCAGGTCATCACCGACGAGTGCGGCGGCCGCGATGCGCTCCCCGTTCGAGGTGAAGAGGTCCAGTCTGGCACGGTAGGGTCCCTCGACCCGCGCCACCCCGCGTCCGCTGATGCGGACACCCGGTTCGTTCAGCGTCCACTGGAAGACCAGCCGGTAGGAACCGTCCAGGACGGACGCCTGCTCCGCCTGCTGGCCGAGCTGCCCCGCGTCGACGGGGGGTGCCTCCTCCGCGGGAGCGGATGCACAGGCGCTCAGGAGCGCACCGAAGATGATGAGGACCGGCGCGAGTACCGGGGACGGGTTCGATCGTCGAATTGAATTCACAGGTCTGAAAGGACGAGGGTCCCGGCTGGATGTGGGTCGGCACCGGTCGAGCCCGGCATCGACAAGATAACGAAGCGACGCCGGTGGGCCACCCGCCCCCACTTCCGTTCCCCGGGGGCCGGGGCTACCTTCGCCGCCATGACCGATCTTCCTGTAATCGTGGTCAGTGACGTGCACCTGGGAGCGATTCCTCCGGACCGGGAGTTTCGCTTCCGTTCATGGCTGGAGGCAGCGGCCTCACGCACCGGGCATCTCGTGATCAATGGGGATCTCTTCGATTTCTGGTTCGAATACGGGAGTGTCATTCCAAGGGGATATACCCGAACTCTGGCGATTCTTGCCCGTATGGTCGATTCCGGGATTCGGATCGACTTTCTGGGGGGCAACCATGACTGGTGGGGCGGCTCATTCCTCGAGAACGAGATCGGCGTGCATTTTCACCAGGATCCCGTCCGCCTGGAGCTCGCAGGCTGGACGGCGCTCGTCGCGCACGGCGACGGACTCGGTCAGGGAGACCTCGGATACCGGATTCTGAGGCAGACCCTCCGGAGCAAGGTCGCCCGGTGGGGATTCCGCTGGATCCATCCCGACGTCGGTGCCCTGATCGCCCGGAAGGTCTCCCGGACCCGGACCCGCGACCTGGCCCCCCCTCCCCCGTCCGCAGAGCGGGTGAAGGCACTCGACCTCTGGGCTCGTGATCGCCTCCTCGAGGACGATGACCTCGACCTGGTCCTCCTGGGTCATACCCACCAGCCTCAACAGCGTGAAGTGGGTCCGGGTCGCTACTACTTCAACTCGGGGGACTGGATCCATCACTGCACCTGGATCGAGATCGCACCCGGTGAAGCCCCACGACTTCGTGCCCTGAACGAGCAGGATGGTCCGACGCCCTGACGGCTCGGCCGGCGTTCCCCTCCGGACCTACTCCCAGCGCCCGGGGATCCGACCGAAGGGGTAGCTGAGTCGAAACTCGACCTCCCCGGGGCCCAGTCCCGGAAGAACATTGATCGTGAGGGGTTCGGGATAATCGGCGAGATGCGCGGCGACGAAGGCGTCCGCCGCACCCAGAAGCGTCAGGAAGACCCCGAGCGAGATCCAGTCCTCGACCTGCTGGCTGCGCGTCTCCCGCAGATCGTCCCAACCCTGTACCCTCGGATCGCTGTCGGACAGGAAGCGAAGGGAGTCCGGGTTCTGAATACCGGTCAGGCGAAGCTCCGATTTCACCGCGACACGCTCGACTTCCCGCAGGCGCTCGGCGGAACGACGCTTCGATGCCGATTTGAAGATCATCCACATCGTGGCCGACTGGGCCGCGACATAGAAGGCGCCGCGCGACGGGGATTCACTCGCGAAGTGCCCCCAGCCGGGAACCAGGAGGGACCGGCCGAACGCGCCGGCCGGAGACACCGGACCCCGGACCACATCCTCTTCGGCCGGACCGTCGCCGGTCGGCAGGATCTCCTCGATTTGCGAACTCGCCGGAGCGGCCGAGACCAGAACCATCAGGGCCGCCCCCACTCCGACGAACCACCGGGAGACTGGCCTCATGGATCCTCCCCCGGGCTTCCCGCCACCGGGACCTCATCCGAACCCGGAATGGCCCCGGTTCTCTCGGACGCGGTCACCTCGAGGGATTCGGGCGCATCGAGAAGGGTGAGCGCCCCCGGAACGATGTCGATTTCGAGGCTCATGGTCTGCGCGGTCATCAGTTCTCCATCGAGTTCAAAGGTCAGCGGTCCCTGATCGGATCGCGCGATTGTGCCGGAGCGGATCCGACGCATGTGGACCCGTCGCCCTTCCTTCTGGGTGCCCCGAACCACCCGAGGCAGGATCCGCGCGATCTCACCGATCGAAAGCCGCTCCACCTGAAAGAGATCGAGGAGACCGTCATCGGGGCGGGCGTCGGGGGAGATCCGGAATCCACCTCCCACCGAGGGGCCTACCGTCACCGCGGTCAGAAGGGTCCGACCCTCGAGGTGGTGCTCGGTCCCCCTGGCGTCCAGATATCGGACGGTCGTGGGAAGTGGCCGGAAGCGCAGCAGAGCGGAGAGCAGCGCCCCAAGATACTGCAGAAGGCCAGGAAGGAGCGCGAATCGATGGCGTCGCTGCAGGACGGCCACGTCGATCCCCACCCCGAGCAGGTTCACGAAATACCGAACCTGGCCGGAATACCGAACCCGTCCCACGTCGAAGGGCCGAGGGGATCCGCGCCGAAGCAGTCCGAGCGCATCGTCGATCGAATCCCCACTCCGCAGCATCCGATTGAAGTCGTTTCCCGTCCCGACCGGGAGCAGGACGAGTGGACGTCGGGATGCCTCTGCCCCGTCCCGCTGCAGGAGACCGTTCGCCACCTCGTGCAGGGTCCCGTCGCCCCCGACGACCAGGATGGGACCCGAGGGGGTTTCCTCGGGCAGATCCCGCGCCCATTCCGTGGCTTCCCCCGGACGGCTGGTCTCGTGGATGATCACCGGGGTGGGCCAGTCCGTGAGCCGGACCCGCAGCTCCCGGATCACCCGCTTGCCCCGGCCGCTGGCCGCATGGGGGTTGGCGATCACATGAATGGTTTCCTTCCGCATCGGCCCGCCTCGTCCGCCCTCGGTGTTCCGACACCGCGCCCCGCCGGGGCACAGCACGATGAGGCGGCAAAGATGTCGCAGACAGGGGGCGGGGAGCAACGGCTCCGGTTCAGCCGGGCTCCGGGGCCGAGTCGGGAAGGAGGCCCTCCTCGCGGTACTTCTTCAGCTTCCGGTAAAGCGTCCTGCGGTTGATTCCGAGTATCTCAGCGGCGTTTCCCTGGTGCCAGCCCTGTGCATCGAGGACTCTGAGGATGTGCTCCCGCTCCAATCGTTCGAGGGACCACTCCTCGTCCGATGCCCGATCGAGCGTCGCACGCTGCGACCCCGTGCCGGCTCCCGGCGTGGTCTCGAAGGGGAGTGAGCGGGCCCCATGATGCAGGATGAGAGCTCGCTCGATCGAATTCTCGAGTTCCCGGACGTTCCCCGGCCAGTCGTAGGCCATCATTCGAGACAGGGTCTCCGGCAGGATGGGCGGGGGCTCGAGGCCGTTCTCTTCCGCAAAGCGGATCCGGAAGGCGTTGGCGAGCAGCGGGATGTCCTCCCGACGATTCCTCAATGGGGGGATTTCGATCGGGAAGACATTCAGGCGGTAGTAGAGGTCTTCCCGGAAATCACCGCGTTCGGCAAGCGTGGTCAGGCTTTCATTGGTCGCGGCGACCAGTCGAAAATCGACGGGGATCGATTCCGAGCCACCCACGGGGGTGATCCGCCGTTCCTGGAGTACGCGAAGAAGCTTCACCTGGATCGAGGGAGTGATCGTCGAAATCTCATCCAGGAACAGGGTTCCGCCCTGGGCCGTCTCAAAGAGCCCCCGGCGCGACTGGACCGCCCCCGTGAAGGCGCCCCGGATGTGTCCGAACAACTCGGACTCGAGGAGGGTCTCCGGAATCGCGGAGCAATTCACCGGAACGAAAGGCTTCCGGGCCCGGTCGGACGCCTCGTGGACCGCTCGCGCGACCAGCTCCTTGCCCGTACCGGTCTCCCCCTGGATCAGGACGGTCGCCCGCGTCGGGGCCACTCGCTCGATCAGGTCGAAGACGCGCTGCATCACCGCGGTCTTTCCGATGATCTGCTCGCGTACCCCCGTGCCGACCATGGACCGAAGCTGTGCCACTTCCCGGCGGAGTTGGGTTTCTTCGAACGCCCGACGAAGCGTCAGGAGCAGTTCCTCGGTCCTGAACGGTTTGTGAATATAGTCGAAGGCGCCCAGCTTCATCGCCTCGACGGCGCTGTCGACCGACCCGAAGGCCGTCATGATGACGAACTGGGCGTCGGTCTGCGTGGCCGGCGCGGCCGACAGGACGTTCAGGCCGTGCATCCCCGGAAGGTTCAGATCGAGAAGCACGATGTCGAACAGCGTCGAGGAGAGGATTCGCAGGGCTTCCTCCCCCGACGACATCGCGGTTACACGGTATCCCTCACCCGACAACGTTCCGAGAAGCAGTTCCCTGAGGACCTCCTCGTCCTCCACGACGAGAACCCGGGGGCCGGCTCCTTCGGGACCAGTCCCTGGTGGGTCCGACTCCCGGTCCTCGCCGGACCTCTGATCGAGTGATTGCACGTTGCTCGCTCCTGTGGGGGTCGAGTAGTCGGGCCCGCGGGCCGGACCGGTGGGAACCGCGACGGGGCGTTCCCGTCAGCTCGGACTCGCGTCGCCGGCCATCACCCGCAGAATATCGAAGGCCGTCACGATACCGACCAGCTTTTCGTCTTCGATGACGAGCGCCCGATGAATCCGTCCACGGACCAGAAACTCGGCCGCTTCCCAGATCAGCATCTCCGGGTCCACCGTAAAGGCGACCGGGGTCATGATCTCGTCCACGGTCAGGTCCTGAAAGGTAAACCGATCCAGACCGAGCCCGGGCAGCACCATCGCGGCCGATTCGGGAGACACGAAGTACCCTTCCTCTCCACCGTCGTCGGTCGAGATCGACTCCCAGAACGCACCCTCGAGGGGGAGTTCGGGTTCCCGGGCGGCAAAGCGGATCACATCCGTCCTGGATACGACGCCCCGGATGCGGCCGACCGGGTCGAGCACCGGCACGCCGGAAATCCCTTCGTCATCGAGGGTCCGAACCAGTTCCTGTACCGTGGTGCCGAGCCTCACCGTCACCACATCGGTCTTCATGATATCTCTAACACTTTTCATCGCAGGTCTCCTGAATGTGCATCGGAATGAAACCGAGAACCCGTTTCCGGGCAGGTCCGACACGGTACAAGCTCCATGCCGGATTCCGGTCTCGTGAATCCCACGGTCGATCCGGCCTCCAGGCGGGTCGGACCGGGGCTTCCGGGCCTTCGGGAGGCCGGACTGCGGCCCGAGGGACGAGCGACCACCCCGGCGATCGCGGTCATATTGTCCCATGACGGAGACGGAACGACACGAGCGGAAGCCTGTTGGCGGGACGCTTCGGGACATAGGTTGGGGGGGCATATACGTCTTCACCGAGGGGGCTTTCAACATGACAACGGGCGGACCCCGTCTCGCCGATTTCCTGTCCGCGCTTCCGGACATCCTTCCCGGGCCGGTCGTCCTGACCGATGCGGACGGGGGAATCGTGTACATGAACGCAGCGGCCGAGTCCATCTTCGGCCGGACGCAGAAGGAGGTTCTGGACCGGGCGGTCTGGGACACTGTGTTTCCGGCCGGAAGCGAGGAGCGGACCCACCGGCTCTTCGAGCGGGTGGTCTCGGGAGAGCAGACCGAACCCATGGAGCTCGAAGTCACCGTTGCCGCCGGGGGCAACCGGCGCATTCTCTGGCACTACCGTGTATTCCACGACGCCACGGGGGGTCCCGAGGCCGTCCTGGCCACCGGTACCGATGTGACCGACCTGCGACGGCTAGAGGATCGGGATCGCCGACTCGCGCAGAAGGAGAGGGAGAGGCTCGCGCACGAAGAGGCGACCCAGGCATCCGAGGCTCGCTTCGCCGGCATCATCGAGATGGCTTCCGACGCGATCATCTCGATCAATGCCGAGCATGCGATCGTCCACTTCAACCGGGGCGCGGAGGCGATCTTCGGGTGGACCGAGAGCGAGGTGCTCGGCGAGCCGCTGGAAATTCTACTTCCCGAAGCGGCCCGGAAGGCGCACCGGCGTCACGTGAAGGGGTTCGCCGATGCCCCCGTGCAGGCACGCCAAATGGCCCAGAGACAGAAAATCTCGGGGCTGCGACGCAGTGGCGAGGAGTTTCCGGCCGAGGCTTCCATTCTCAAGCTCGACCTCCCGGGGGGGCGCATCTTCACCGTGGTCCTTCGGGACATCTCGGAACGAGTCCGGCATGAAGAAGGGCAGCGGGTCCTGGCCGAGGTCGGCAGGATCCTGTCGCAGTCGCTCGACGAGAAGGAGTGCCTCAGCGGTGTCGCCGAAATCACGACGCGGCAGTGGGCCGATTTCTGTCTCATCGACCGCATCACCCCGGAGAAGGGGACGCGGCGCGTGGAGTCCCGACATCGGCTCGCCGGCGGTCAGGAGGCGGCCCGGACGCTCCAGACGATCCCGCTCGACCGCTCTGCTCCCCACCTGGGATCACAGATCCACGAGTCGGGAATGGCCACCCTCGTGTCACCTGCCGGCGCCGCCCACCTCTCCCAACTGGCGCAGAGCGAGGAACACGAGGCCGCGCTCCGAGCCCTCGATCCAGGCTCCTATCTGGCGGTTCCCCTGCGAGCCCGCGACGAGACGCTGGGCACGATCGTCTTTTCCAGGGGAGGAGACCGGATCCCCTTCGATGAAAGCGATCTGGTGCTCGGGTCGGAGATCGGTTCGAGAGCCGGACTCGCCCTGCAGAACTCGATCCTCTACCACGACGTGCAGAAGGCCCTTCTCGCTCGCGACGACGTCCTGGGAATCGTCTCCCACGATCTCGGGAACCCCCTGCAGGCGATCTTCATCGGACTCGAGGCGCTCGAGAGAGAGCGGGCGCGCAGGGCCGATGATCATCCAGGACAGGAAGAGTACTATCTGTCGGCCATCCGGAGGTCTGCAGAGCTGATGGAACGGCTCATCCGCGACCTGCTCGAAATCCGTCGCATCGAGGCGGGGCATCTGACGCTCGAACCCGAAGCTCAGCCTCTTGGCCCCCTGGTCCGGGAGGCCCTGGCCGTCATCGATCCCCTGGCGCGGGTGAAGTCCGTCGAGATCGAGAACGACTTCGACGAGGCGGAGATCCCGAACATCGCGGTGGACGGGGACCGCATCCAGCAGGTGCTTTCCAACCTCGTCGGGAACGCCGTGAAGCATACCGCGGAACGGTCCACGGTGAGGGTGTCGGCTAAGCTCCGGGAAGCGGAACTCTGGATTCGGATCGACGACGAGGGCCCGGGCATCGCTCCCGAGAACCTCGACCACGTCTTCGATCGTTTCTGGAGGGGACCCGGAGGTCGAGGGATCGGAATCGGACTCGGACTGTCGATCGCCCGGGGGATCGTCCGAGCCCATGGCGGTCGGATCTGGGCAGACTCCGAGGTTGGACGAGGCAGTTCGTTCACCTTCACCCTTCCCCTTAAGGGGGATGCCGCCCAGCGGGCACCGGCCTTCAGCCCCGGGTGACGAGCCTGCAGGGCCGCAGGATCGTCACCCGGGAAGCCTCGTCTACTCCTCGTCGTCCGATCCGGGGCGCCGGGAGACGAGTACGGGGATCGTGGCTCCCCGAATCACCTTGTCCGCCACGCTGCCGAGGATGAAGCGCGACGCGCCCCCCCGCCCTCTCGTGGCGACCGAAACCAGATCGGCCCCGGTTTCCTTGAGGTGGTCCAGGATTCCCTGGCCCGCATCGCTCGCGACCCGTACACGGGTGTCGACGGTCCGAGCGAAGGAAGCCAGCGGGCCCGCGACTTCCGCGAGGTAGGCCTCGGCCTTCTCCTTCCGGGTCTCCATCAGAGCCCCTTCCTCGATGGCGTGAGGGATGTACGTCGTCGCCAGGGGAAATGGCTCGTGGATCACCATGACGAGGCTGACCTCGCTCACCTCGGGATCGAGCAAGGCCTGCGCGCGCTCGATCGCGACCTCGGCCTGCGACGATCCGTCGAGGGGGATCACGACCTTGCGTGGCACCCCTCCTTCCCAGACGGACTCGGTGCGCTTGTTCCTCAGAAGCAGGAGGGAGTGGCTGGAACGGCGGATCAGTGAATCCGCCACACTTCCGAGCCAGGCTCGCTGCCAGGCGCCCCGACCGTGCGTGGTCAGCACGATGAGATCCACACCGGCTTTCGTGGCGAGCGACTCGAGGGTGCGGGAGACCGGTCCACTCTTCACATGCGTGTTCACCTCGCCAAGCTCACTAGAGCGCAGGCGCTCCTCGTGCTCCCGCAGATACGCCTCGGCACGCCCTTCTTCCTCGGCGAACCATCGGGTGAGCATTTCCCCATCCCCGGTCGCGAGAGGCACCGGCGGGAGGTCCGATACCACCGAAGCCAGATCGAGGGCCGCGTCGAAACGGGCGGCCAGAGCCGAAGCCGTGGGAAGCGCCGACTCGGCGAAATCCGAGCCGTCGAGTGGAACGAAGATGCGTTTCATGAGAGTCTCCATAGTCGTTGCGGCGTCAAGGAACGAACGAACTGCTGGTTAGCTGCAGTGCAGAGAACATACCGTACGTAATCCAACGGGGCGACCCACTCTCGGATCTTCCGGCAGAGGTTGTCATCAAAGGACGAACGGTCGCCCGTAATCCACGAACCCGCGGGGATTTCCGACCGACATCTCCCTCCTGCGAGGACATCCGGGCCCGTTGCGGGCCACAATGTCCTACGCCGCCCTCTACCCCGATCCCCCCGATCGTTCCCTTTGGGCTTCCCTGTCCCGGATCGTCCTCTTCCGGAATCCGACATGACCGACCGGAGTGGGCGGGCTCGGGAACTCCCCGAGCATGCCGGCGATACCACCTCAGTATGCGAACCTCGACTCTCCGTGCCGCCAGCGCGCTGGTCTCCCTTCTGGGTGGACTCGCCCTCCTGCTGAGCCTTCCCCCCGGCCCCGGGGACGGATGCGAGACCGGATGCGCCCCCGCGACGGAGCTCCGGGGGTGGGTCGTCGACCGGGGAGACGCGGGCGTCAGGGCCGCCCGTGTCCAGCTCCTCTCCGACGGCCGAATCCTGGTATCGGCGATGTCGAACTCGGAGGGATCCTTCCTCCTCCGCGTCCCGGATGAAGCGGGCGGGCCCTTCCGGCTCCGGGTCGAGCGGCTCGGGTACGAGACCTTCGAAATGACGCTCGACCTCCTTCCCACCGATGAGCTGCGCATCCAGCTGATCGACTCGCCCCTTCCGCTTCCCGGCATCGAGGTGTTCGGGACCGCCCCCACCTGCACGGCGACCGCCGAGGAGGCCCTCAGCCTGTGGGAGGCCGCGTCGCGACGGCACCTGCTGGATCTGGACACCCTCGGGGTGGCCACCTACACCCTCGCGCGGACCGACACCCTCGAGACGTCGGCATCACGAGGCTCCATCGGAGAACCCGAGGGACTCGTCGCGGGCCAGCGGGGGTCCGCTCCCCTCCTTCGCTTTTCCTGGGAGCGACGGGTGGAGCGCGAGGGCTATGCATTCGCGGTTCGACG
>REBS01000082.1 GCA_007692605.1 Gemmatimonadales bacterium | reverse complement strand
GGGAACTCCGAACCGCGACCGCAGTCCGGTAGGTGACCTCGTGGCGAACTACCCATTCAGAGAAGTCGAACGCCTGGTGCACGCGTATCAACGAAGCCGACCGACGTTCCTTCCGGAGCTCCGCAGACCGAACCACCCGTTCGATCGACCGGGCAAGGGCGTGTGGAGCCTCGGAGGGCACGACCCACCCGTCGGTCGGTCGGGGAAGCACATCCGGGACGCCCCCGACATCGGTGGCGATTGCCGGCAGTCCGGCCCCCATCGCCTCGAGCAGCACCATGGGGGTCCCTTCCGACCGCGAGCTCAGGACGAAAAGGTCAAAGGCGGCAAGGTAGCGCGCGGCGTCGGGGATCGCGCCCATGAACTGCACCCGTCCCCTCAGTCCGAGCCGATCGGCCTGGGCCTCGAGAGCAGCGCGCTCGGGCCCGTCTCCCACGATCCGCACCTCCCACCCGTCCGCACGGACTTCGGCGAGAGCCTCCAGAAATACGTCACACCCCTTGATCGGGATCAGGCGCCCCACCCACGCGATGGCGACTGGGTCATCGCTGTCCTCGAGCGCCAGCGCCTTTCGGGCCGTCTCACGATCGAAGGGGTCAGTGGGCGGAGTCCATGCATTGGGGATCTCATGGAGGCGGCTTCCGGGCACGCCTTCGTCCTGAAGTTTTTCATAGAGGGGCCTGGAGACGGCGATGACGGCATCGAAGTGCCGAAGGGCACTCAGCTGTGCATACTCGAAGAGGTGCGAAAGCCCCCCCATTCGGCTCGAGCCGTGGAGAGTCGTGACCGCCGCGATGCCGGCGCAGCGAAGATGCCAACCATGAAGGAGGTCCGATCGGTACCCATGCGTGTGCACGACATCGGGCCGAATCGCAGCCAACTCCCTTCGCACCGTCCGGATCTCATGCATCTCGCGGGTCCCGATCCAGCCCCGGCTTCGGATCGTGACCACCCGAACCCCCGCGCGCTGGACCGGAGCGAGCAGATCGGTCAGGTCCACGCCCGGCGAGACCACCACCATCAGGGTGACCCGATGCCCCCGGGCATCGAGCCCCGTCGTGAGTCCCTGGACCACCCGCTCCAGCCCTCCGACACCCGCAGGGGCGCACAGGTGCACCACAGTGAGCGATCCGTCGCCCCGGTCGTCACGCACGAGGTCGGACCACCCCTTCATGTCGGAGCCACTTGGCACTCAAGTCGACCCCGGCCTCCATGGTGACCCTCGGCCGATACCGCAGCTCCGCCTCCGCTCGTTCGGTGGAAACATCCACCGCACGGCCGTACAGATCATACTCGGCCGGAGACGGCACCTTTCTCAGGGTGGACTGGGTCCACTTCATGACGCCCCGGGCCAGCCTCGATCGTTGGTAGACCGCGACCACCGGCTTCTCGAACCGATAGAAGGCCGCCTTCACCAGGCGACGGACCGGCTCCACCAAGCGGGTCTTCGACTTTGCGGAGGCCGCGGGGGGCGGGCGCAGGTCGGGAAGCCCGAGCGCCTGGTTGAGCGCCTCGACATAGGCCTGCCAGGTGGGTCGCTCCGGTCCATTGATGTTGTATGCCCGCCCTGAGATCCCGTCGGTCTGCAGGGCGAGAAGGATGCCCCGCACCAGGTCGTCCACATGGACGAGGTTGCACGTCCCCGCGCACGCCTCCTTCGGGAGGAGCCACGATCCCTGAGCCAGACGCTCGGCAAACTGGATCGTCCAGGAGTCGCTGAATGGACCATAGACGATGGTGGGCCGAAGAATCACGACCTCGAGACCTCTCTCCGCAAAGTCCCGACACACCGCCTCGGCTTCGATCTTCGAGTCACCGTACGCACGGCCCGTCACCGCATGCGGGGTCTCTTCGGTGATCGTCCCCTCGGCCCGACCGTAGACATCGATGGTGCTCAGGTGGACCACCCGAGCCACGCCCGCCTCGACCGCAGCCGCGAGAAGATTCCGGGTGCCTTCGATGGTCACCTCCGGGCTTCCAACGGCACAGTGGATGATCCAGTCGATTCCCGCGACCGCGTCCGCGATCTGGTCGGGCTCCATCAGGTCACATTGCACCGGATCGATGGGGTAGCGACCGATTCGGGCGGCGGTGGACCAACGGCGGAGCGCGGGAACGACCTCGAACCGGTCAAGTTCGAGAAGCGCCTCGACAACCCGTCCGCCGATGAACCCCCCGGCGCCGGTGACGAGGACTCGTGGACGATCAGCCGACATCGCGGGACTCTCCAGTGAAGGCGTGCCACGGCATCTCGAAGCGTTCACGACTCGCGTAGCACGCTTCGATCAGCCGCATCGAAGGAAGGACGTCGGCCGGGGTCACCGCGGGGGCACGGCCCTGCTCCACCGCGCCGAGAAAGTCCTCGAGAACCTGCGGAGCGAGTCCAGCGAAGCTCTTCGGTGCTCCCGACAGCCTCACCTCACGACCCTCGACCTCGCCCGGGGCCCGTCTTCGCACCCGATCCAGATCATAGACCGCCCAGTCCAATCCCGACTGCGAGCCGTCGAACCGGTACTCGTTCGCCTGCTTGGCAAGCCAGCTCAGACGGACATGAATGATGGTACTACCCGTCCGGATCCGGGCATGGGCTGCCGCTTCGGAGCCCCCGAAGCTGTCGTCCCGATACTCTTCGAGAACGAGCTCCGGCCCGAACCACCAGACCAGCAGGTCGAAGACATGCGCCCCGATATCGAGCAGGACCCCCTTGCCCCCCGAGCGGGCACCGAACATCGAGGGCGTCGCCGCCGGCCAGCCGAAGCGATCCCCCTCCTCGGCGTAT
>REBS01000117.1 GCA_007692605.1 Gemmatimonadales bacterium | reverse complement strand
GAGGATGGTCCCCCCAGATTCAGACGGGATTTCTCGTGTCCCGCCCTACTCGGGTGCCCGACCTCTCGCGTACTCGGCTTTCGCATACGGGACTCTCACCCCCTTCGGTCCGCCATTCCAGGCGCGTTCCGCTAGCCTTTCCACTCGATCCTGTCAGGTCCCGCAACCCCATGGAAGCTCTCACCCCCACGGTTTGGGCTCTTCCCCTTTCGCTCGCCGCTACTCCGGGAATCTCGTTTGATTTCTCTTCCTCCGGGTACTTAGATGTTTCAGTTCCCCGGGTTGGCTCTCCAATTAAGGAGTGACTGAGTCTCCCCAGCCGGGTTTCCCCATTCGGACATCTCCGGATCTACGCTCGCTTGCAGCTCCCCGAAGCTTTTCGCAGCTTGCCACGTCCTTCTTCGCCGGTCTGTGCCTAGGCATCCACACGTGTGCACTTATCCGCTTGACCTGCTCGTATCCAGTCCCGCGGACTTCCAACTCATACACGTCCAAAAGCAGGAACACCCCTCCTAAAAGGCATGCTCCCTTCCTTAGGCTTTCACCTTTCGGTGCTTCTCTTCACCCTGAACCCAGTCCCCTCCAACCACGCACATCCGTGTCCCTGATCCATGGCCAAAGCCATCACCAGAGTCGTCGGAGAGGGTCTTTCAAAAAACGTTGGCTCCGCTTCTGCCGGCAGATCGCCGTGACAAGTAGCGGAGCCAAGTAAGGTAGGGGTTGGCCTACCCGGAGTCAAGGGGTGGATCCGCTACAGACCGATCGCTTCCAGGAAGGGCGAGATCTCGCGCGCCGAGAGCCTGAATTCACCCAGCTCGCCACGCTCCGGGCCGTGCCAGTCGGAGCCTCCGGTCATCAGGAGCCCCGATGTACGGGCATGGCTCTCGAGGAGCCGGATCTTCTTCGCCGCGGTGCGGGGACGATAGACTTCGAGGCCATCCAGCCCGGCGTCGACCATGACGGGCAGGAGCTCCCCGAGATACTCGGTCGGAGGGTGTGCCCAGACCGCGATTCCCCCGGCGTCGTGGATCAGCGAAATGCCCTCCTCGACGGGGAGCAGTCGCGTGGGGATGTAGGCCGGGTGCTCGTTGCCGATGTAGCGGTCGAAGGCCTCCCACGAGGAGTCGACGTACCCCGCCTCCTCCAGCGCCCGGGCAAGGTGGGGCCGAGCCAGCGTCGTCTCGTCGGAGCCCGCGGTCGCGCGAACGGCCTCCATCGTGACCTCGAGGCCCTGCTCGCGGAGGCGGTCGACCATCCCCTCCATCCGGGCCCTGCGGCGGTCGCCAGCCCAGCCCTCGTGCGCCCGTATCGCCCGGTCGGTGGGGTCGAACCCGTATCCAAGGACGTGGATCTCGGCTTCCCCCCAGGTGCAGCTCACCTCGATCCCGGCCAGGACCTGCAGGGATTCCCCCTTGGCCCTCTCGCGTGCCTCGGCCACGCCCGAGGCGGTGTCGTGATCGGTCAGCGCGATCACATCCAGGCGGGCGGCGAGCGCGTGCTCGACCACCTGGGTGGGGGATACCGTCCCGTCCGACGCGTGCGAGTGGAGGTGGAGGTCGAGGTCCATTCAGACCAGCGGGTTGCCCGCTGTACTCAGCTCTGCGGGATCCGCCGGGTCCAGCCAGGCACTCCCGGGGTCGAACTGCGGGGGCGCGTCGGCCCCTGCGTACTCCGAGAGGATCGTGACCTGGTCGTTCTCGACCTTCACCACCCCACGGTTGAGGAAGAAGTGCTCACTTCCTCCACCGGGAAGGTCCACGGCCAGCCGGCCGCCTCCCAGAAGGGAAATCATGGGGGCGTGTCCGGGCAGGATACCCATCTTTCCGTCCCAAGCCGGAACGACCACCGAGACGGCCGCGCCCTCGAACACCATCTCCTGAGGCGAGACCACCCGGAGCGTCAGCGTCGCGGCCACGTCAGTTCTCCTTCTCCATCTCTTCCGCCTGGCGGATGACGTCCTCGATGCCACCCACCATGTAGAAGGCCTGCTCGGGCAGGTGGTCGAACTCGCCGGCGGCCACCCGCTCGAAGGACTCGATCGTGTCCTCGAGCTTCACGTAGACCCCGGGGCGACCGGTGAACTGCTCCGCCACGAAGAAGGGCTGCGAGAGGAAGCGCTGGATACGGCGGGCGCGACCCACGATGATCTTGTCCTCCTCGGTGAGCTCGTCGAGCCCGAGGATCGCGATGATGTCCTGCAGGTCCTTGTAGCGCTGCAGGATCCGCTGCACGTCCATGACCACCTGGTAGTGACGATCCCCCAGGAACTGCGGGTCGAGAATCCGCGAGGTGGAGTCGAGGGGGTCCACCGCCGGGTAGATTCCCAGCTCCGAAATCGCCCGTGAGAGCACGGTCGTCGCGTCGAGGTGGGTGAAGGCCGCGGCGGGCGCCGGGTCGGTCAGGTCGTCGGCCGGAACGTAAATGGCCTGCACCGAGGTGATCGAGCCTTCCCGGGTCGAGGTGATCCGCTCCTGCAGCTCACCCATCTCGGTCCCCAGGGTGGGCTGATACCCCACCGCCGAAGGCATCCGGCCCAGGAGCGCCGACACCTCGGATCCCGCCTGGGTGAAGCGGAAGATGTTGTCGATGAACAGGAGCACGTCCTGCTTCTCGATGTCGCGGAAGTACTCGGCGATCGTGAGCCCCGAAAGGCCGACCCGGAGGCGGGCGCCCGGAGGCTCGTTCATCTGGCCGTACACGAGGGCCGTCGAGTCGAGAACCCCGGCCTCCTTGAACTCGAGCCAGAGGTCGTTGCCCTCGCGCGTCCGCTCTCCCACTCCGCAGAAGACCGAGCGGCCACCATGCTGCATCGCGATGTTGTTGATGAGCTCCTGGATGATCACGGTCTTTCCGACCCCGGCGCCTCCGAAGAGCCCGGTCTTTCCGCCCTTCACATAGGGGGCGAGCAGGTCGATGACCTTGATTCCCGTTTCGAAGATCTCGGTCTTGGGCTCGAGGTCGGCGAACTTCGGGGCCTCCCGGTGGATCGGCCAGCGCTCGACATCGGCGGCGTCCTCGCCTCCGACCGGCCCGACCTCGTCGACAGGATCGCCCAGGACGTTCAGGATCCGGCCCAGCGCCGGCTTCCCGACGGGCACCGCGATCGCGGCCCCGGTATCCTCGACATCCATCCCGCGGACCAGGCCGTCGGTCGACGACATGGCCACGGCCCGCACCTGGCCTCGCCCGATGTGCTGCTGCACCTCGACCACGACGTCGACCTCGCGGCCGTCCTCGAAGGTCTTCCTGATCCGCAGCGCGTTGTAGATGTCGGGCAAGGACTCCGGTGGGAACTCCACGTCCACCACCGGGCCGATCACCTGAGCCAGTCTTCCGATATTCTTTTCAGCCATGATCTCCATATCTCCCATCGGGTTTCCGGAACACGCGTCTGGTGTCCGGACCGAACCGTCTCTCCATCCCGGCCAGAGGGCCACGGGTCAGAGGGCGACCTCGATCAGTCGAAGGCCGCCGCTCCCCCCACGATCTCCGCGATCTCCTGTGTAATCTGGGCCTGGCGGGCCCGGTTGTACGTACGTTTGAGCTGCTCCAGCATGTCCGCGGCGTTGTCCGTCGCGTTCTTCATCGCCGTGCGGCGGGCGCCCTGCTCCGCCGCGGCGTTCTCGACCAGCGCCCGGTACACCTTGTTTCTGATGTAGAGCGGGAGCAGCCGGGTCAGGATCTCGTCCTGCGACGGCTCAAGAATGTAGTTCTCGGGGTCCACCCCGGACTCCGACGGCTCGATCGGCAGGAGCTGGATCGTGCGAGGCGGGGTCGAGAGCGCCGAACGGAACTCCGAAGCCACCACGTACACGGCATCGAGCTCTCCCGCCTCGAAGCGCACCCGGAGCGGGTCGACCAGCGATTCCGCGTCCTCGGGAGCCGGCTTGTCCGACAACTCCGTCATTTCCAGCGCCATCTCGCGGCCCTGGAAGCGGAAAAACCCGATCCCCTTCTTCCCGACCACGTGGAGCTCCGCGTCCACGCCCTGCCCCTCCAGCTCGTCGAGCTTCCGACGGGCTTCGCGAATCAGATTCACGTTGAAGGCGCCGGCCAGTCCCCGATTCGCCGTAAGCAGAAGCACCGCGGCCCGTCTCCTGGTCTCGGGCACCCGCAGGATCGGGAACCGTTCGGCCCGCCCGGCGTCGTGCAGACTCCGGACGATCTCGTCGAGCGCCTCCCCGTAGGGCCGTGCGGCGTAGACCCGGTCGGTGGCCTTCTTCAGCTTCGAAGTGGCCACCATCTCCATGGTCCGGGTGATCTGCCGGGTATTTTCGACGGAGCGGATCCGTCGCTTCACTTCCCTGGATTGCGACACGGGTCTGGCTCTCTCCTCGGGTCTGGGTGGCGGGGTTCGCTGCGGGGCGGGGCCGTCAGGCCGTCGCCACCTCGAGCTCCGCGGTGAAGCGGGCGTTGAAGTCCGCGATCGCCGCCTTCAGCTTCTCTTCCAGCTCATCCGTCAGGACCTTCTGGGTCTTGATCCCATCGAGCAGATCCTGGTACTGGGCGTCGAGGAAGTCGACGAACTCCCGCTCCCACTGGGCGACCTTCTCGACCGGGATCTCGTCGATGTGGCCGTTGGTCACGGCGTAGATCACCGCGACCTGCTGCTCGACCGGCATCGGGGCGTACTGGGCCTGCTTGAGCACCTCGACCGTGCGCTCCCCTCGTGCGAGCTGACGCTGGGTCGCGGCGTCGAGATCGGATCCGAACTGCGCGAAGGCCTCGAGCTCCCGGAACTGTGCCAGGTCGAGACGGAGCCGTCCGGCCACCTTCTTCATCGCCTTGATCTGCGCCGCACCACCGACTCGCGACACCGAGATCCCCACGTTCACCGCGGGCCGCACTCCCGAGTAGAAGAGGTCCGGCTCGAGGAAAATCTGTCCGTCGGTGATCGAGATCACGTTCGTCGGGATGTAGGCTGACACGTCGCCGGCCTGCGTCTCGATGATGGGCAGCGCGGTGAGCGATCCACCCCCGTTCTCGTCGGAGAGCTTCGCGGCCCGCTCGAGCAGGCGCGAGTGAAGGTAGAAGACGTCACCCGGGTAGGCCTCACGTCCGGGAGGCCGGCGAAGAATCAGCGAGAGCTGACGATACGCCTGGGCCTGCTTGGTGAGGTCGTCGTAGACGACGAGGGCGGCCTGCCCGTTCCACATGAAGTGCTCGGCCAGTGCCGTCGCGGCATATGGGGCGATGTACTGGAGGGGCGCCGGGTCCGCCGCGTTGGCCGTCACCACGATCGTATAGTCCATCGCGCCATTCTCGCGCAGCGTCTCGACCACCGACGCCACCTTTCCGGCCCGCTGTCCGATCGCGCAGTAGACGCACAGCACCCCGGTGTCCTTCTGGTTGATGATCGCGTCGACCGCGATCGCCGACTTCCCCGTCGACCGATCACCGATGATCAGCTCACGCTGCCCTCGTCCGATCGGGATCATCGCGTCGATCGCCTTGATCCCGGTCTGCAGCGGCTCCCCCACGGGCTGGCGCGCCACGATTCCGGGAGCGACGATGTCGATCATGCGCGAGCCCTCGATCCCGTCGATGGGGCCCTTCCCATCGAGGGGCTCACCCAGCGGGTTGACCACCCGCCCGAGAAAGCCCTTCCCGACCGGAACCTCGAGCACGCGGCCGGTGCGTCGGACCTCGTTGCCCTCGTGCAGGCTGGTCCAGTCCCCCAGGATCACGGCCCCGATGTTGTCCTCTTCGAGGTTCAGGGCGAGCGCCGTCACCGGGTCGCCGCCGTCCGAGGGGGTGATCTCGAGCATCTCCGAGGCCATCGCACTCGTGAGTCCGTAGATCCGGGCGATTCCGTCCTTCACCTCGAGGACCTCTCCCACCTCTTCGGCGTGAAGCACCTCGTCGTACTGGTCGATGGCGTTCAGGAGAACGCCCTTGATCTCGCTCGCTCGGAGCTGTGATTCGGAGTTGGCCATGGTTCTCTATCCTTGGTCCGTCGAGACGTCGGTGGTCATGAGCGTCCGCCGCAGGCGCTGCAACCGGCGTCGGACGGACCCGTCGAAAATCGTATCTCCACTGCGAAAGGCGATCCCGCCCACGAGCTCGGGTCGTACCCGGACGTGGGGGATGGCCTCGCGATTCAAAATGCGTGAAAGCTCCTGCCGTATCTGGTCGAGTTCGCCTTCTCCCAGCTCGCGGGCGACCAAGACCTCGACATTCGCCCGACCCATCTGCTCGTCGACAAGCGCGCGGTACTCGACCGCCATCCGGGGCAGAAGGCGCTGCCTCCTGCGGTCGATCACGAGGAAAACGAAGTTCAGCACGAGAGCTGGAACTCGGCCTCCCAGACTCTCCCGCAACACCGACTTCTTGGCGTCGACCCCGACTCGGGGCGTATCCAGGAAGGTGCGGAAGCGGGGTTCGGCCTCGACGAGTTCCGCGACGAGGTCGAGGGCGGCGCCGAAGTCCTCGACGGCCCCTTCCCGCGTCGCGAGCGCAAAGAGCGCATCCGCGTAGTTACGGGCGATGGTCTCTCCGGTCACCGTCAGGCCTCCGCCCGGTCGGGTCGGAGCTCCTTCAGGTACCCGGCGACCAGCTGACGATCACGCTCGTCGGTGAGCTTCTCGCTCAGGATACTGGACGCCGCGGCGAGGGCCAGATCGACCGCCTCCTCGCGCACCGACTCGAGCGCACGATCCCGCTCCCGCTGAATCTCGATTCGGGCCCGCTCCAGGATCCGGTCTCCCTCGGCCCGTGCCTTCTCCTCGAGTTCGCTGCGGATCCTCTCGGCGGCGGCCCGTCCATCGGCCACGATCTGCTGGCTTTCCTTGCGGGACGAGGCCAGCTGCTCACGGTGCTCCTCGAGCAGCGCCTGCGCCTCTTCACGCATGGCGGCCGCCTGTTCGATCGAGTTGCGGACCCCGGCCTCACGGGCGTCGAGCGCACCCAGAATCGGCTTCCAGGCGTACTTGCCGAGAACCCACAGGACGAGCCCGAAGACGGCGATCGTCAGGATCACGATCCCGAGATCGACGCTCACAAGACCTCCTCCCCCACCCTGTGCGAGCAGGGGGGGTGGGGTCAGAAGGGCCGCCATCGCTGTCAATGCGGGAATCTTCATCGTCTCACCTTCCATCGGTGGTGGGAGCCTCGGCGCGGGGCCCCTGGTAATTGGTGGGGGCCCGACGCCGACGCCGGTTTTCTCGGGGAGGCCGGACCGGCGCACCCCGAACTGTGTCTCGCTCGTCCGACCCCGGGTCAGATGAGCTTGAACAACAGGGCAATCACCAGCGCGAAGAGGGCCGCACCCTCGATGAGCGCCGCCAGGATGATGGCGGAGGTCTGGATGTTACCTGCGGCCTCGGGCTGACGGGCGATCCCCTGCATGGCGGACGAGCCGATCATTCCGATCCCGATGCCCGCCCCGATCAGGGTGAGTCCGACGCCGAGTCCGGCGCCCAGGAGGCTCAGGTATTCCTTCGCGGCCGCCGGGTCCATCGTCGCAGCGACGTCCTGGAGGAGGAGGAGGGTGGAGTTCAGCATTGTTTCTCCGTCTGGTCTTGGAGTGTGATATAGTCGACCGCTGTATTCATGCGCCGAGCGGCAACCTCACGGGCCCTGTTCGGCCCGGTGACGACAATCCGCACGCCCCTCAGTGGGCGTGTCGGATGAGGCCGATAAACACGGCCGTGAGCATGGCGAAAATGAACGCCTGCAAAAACGAGATGAACACCTTCAGCAGGGTGATCGCCGCAGCTGTAAGCACGGCGCTCCCCGCGACACCCGCCTGGACTGCGACCGCATCCGCGAAGATGAAGGTCAGCCCCAGGAGGGCGAGAATCAGAACTTTTCCCGCGGTCATGTTCGCGAAGAGACGAATCGCGAGGGCGAAGGGCTTGGTCAGCTTCCCCAGGGCCTCCACCGGCGTCATGATCAGCAGGATGATCGCGGAGCCCACCGGATGCAGCCCCGGTGGTGCGTAGAAGATCGTGCGGGCGTACCCAGCCGGACCGAGCGCCCTGAATCCCGAGATCTCGACCACGACGAAGGCGACGAAGGCCAGTGCGGCCGTCACCGACAGAGACGCGGTCGCCGAAGCCCCGAACGGCACGAGCCCCAGGAGGTTCATGTACAGGATGAAGAAGAACAGGGTCAGGATGAAGGGCGTGTAGCCGTCCGATCCGTGCCCGATGTTCGCCCGGACCACCTGGTCGCGGAAGAACACCACCAGCGACTCGACCGCGTTCGCGAAGCCCGAAGGAGCCTCGTCGGGCTTCATGCGCACGAAGGTGCGCGCGACCCCCACGAAGGTGATCATGCACAGAAGGGCCGCCAGGAGCATGAACACCACGTTCTTGGTCGGCGAAAAGTCGATCGCCAGGGCCCCGATCTGGATCGGGTCCCACTGCGGCAGGTCGATCCTGTACCCCGCGAAGTCCAGGTAGCGGCTGTCCGAGACCTTCCCCATGAGCATGGCGCCCAGGTCGAAGGTCTCCTCTGCCGTCGCTTCCTGGACGACGCCCGCTCCATCGGCGGTCCTATCGGTCATGTCCGATCGCTTCCTTCGTTCAAACCGATTCCGGTGTGCCGAAGCTCCACGAGCTCCAGCATGAGCAGCACGAACAACAGCCCCGCGAGCGTCAACAGCGCCCACATGGGGTCCACATCCTGCCGACCTACGACCCACCAGGCGAGGCCTCCCACGGCCATCAGGCGAAGGAGCGTGCTCCCCACCCACACCGCCAGGAACCCCATGGAGCCCGTCCGCTGCGCTCTCAGGAGCGCGAAGATCGCAAGTTGCAGGGGAAGCGCGATGCCCGCCGCGAGGAAGACTCCGCGCTGAGCGTCAGCCCCGAGCGTCAGCCATCCGACGGCCACCACCAGCGCCGTCAACCCCGAGGCGGGGATCGCGTAGCGAACCCAGCCCCTCACTCCCGATCCTCTTCGTTCCGCCGCTTCTCCTCGGCCTCCCGGGGGAAGAAGAGGAGATGCTGCAGCATACTGTAAAAACCTGCCGCCGCCCCGACCATCGCTCCCACGATCGTCAGAAGCGGCGTTGTCCCAAGTCGGCCATCGAGCCACCAGCCCAGGAGCAGGAAGAGTCCCACCGAAAGCGCCAGGGTCAGCCCGTGCCCGGAGTAGCGGGCCATCGTGACCAGTGTGGCTTCCGTTTCCGGCGGCTCCTTCTCGCCGCCCGTCACGAGGCCTCTCCCATGCTTCTCACAGCCTGCTAACCTACGAGCTTGTGAAAAATTTCGCAAGCGGTCGGGGAGGGCGATCGGAACCCGCCCCCCGTCGACCGCGGGCATGGGGTGGCGCATCCCCCTGAAGCCGGTATAATCTCGGCGTTCGTGCGACCGCATCGAACCCGGCGGAACCGCCCGCGGACCCGGCCCGGCGGGCCACCGCGGACCCGACCCGCCCAGAGACCGAGGACCCTGTCCGCCCGACCGTGGGTACCTTCAGAGGTCGCTCCGACATCGACGCTTCCGACACGCGTCGAATCCGCTTCGTTGGCGGCACACATCGCAGACAACCGAACACACCGACCGTTCAGGGAGAGACCGTTGGCCGAAGCAGCGACTGTGCAGGACCGGGATCTCGAGCTCCTCGCCGACGCCGCGCGCATGGCCGCCGATGTACGCCGGGAGGTCGGCAAGCGGGTCATCGGTCAGCGGGAGATCGTCGACGGCCTCCTCCTGGCCCTCCTCGCCAATGGCCACGCCCTTCTGGTGGGTGTGCCGGGGCTCGCCAAGACCCTGCTGGTTTCAACGCTGGCCGAGGCCCTCGACCTCGAATTTTCGCGCGTCCAGTTCACCCCCGACCTCATGCCGACCGACATCACCGGTACCGAGGTCATGGAGGAGGACCGAGCATCGGGCACTCGCGCGTTTCGATTCGTGAAGGGTCCGGTCTTCGCCAACGTGATCCTGGCCGACGAGATCAACCGAACCCCGCCCAAGACGCAGGCGGCGCTCCTCCAGTCGATGCAGGAGCACGCGGTCACCGCCGCCGGCCACACCTACCGGCTCCCCGAGCCCTTCTTCGTTCTGGCCACCCAGAACCCGATCGAGCAGGAGGGCACCTACCCCCTCCCCGAGGCCCAGCTCGACCGCTTCATGTTCGAGCTCCGGATCGGTTATCCTTCGAAGGAAGAGGAGGAGGCGGTGGCGCTCCAGACGACCGGGTCCCACATTCCCGAGGTGAATCCCGTGGTCTCGTCGCAGCGGCTCATCGAACTCCAGGCGCTGGTTCGGCGGATCCCGGTGGCTCCTTCGGTCGCCGCGCTGGCGGTCCGTCTGGTCCGGGCCACCCGTCCCGATACCGGGGAGGCCTCTGCGGTGGCCACCCGATACCTGGCCTGGGGCGCGGGTCCGCGGGCCTCGCAGGCGCTGGTGCTGGGGGCCAAGGCACGGGCGGCGGTACGGGGCGAGCCCGTCCCCACCTTCGATGATGTGCGTGCGGTGGGGCCGTCGGTGCTGGCCCACCGGGTCGTACCCAGCTTCGAAGCCGAGGCGGACGGAATCAGCGCGCGTGATATCGTCGCCCGGATCCTGGACGAAAGTCGACACTGGAACCCCTGAGGCAATGAACGCGAGATCGACTCGAACATCCGATCCGGAGTCAGCGAACGAGGGCGAAGACCACCCTCCGAGTAGGAGGCCGCGTTGAGCGGTCTCCTGTTGGCTCTCGCAGCTCTCTTCCTGATCCTCTCGGCCCTCCTTTCCGCTGCGGAATCGGCGGTCTTTTCGGTGAGCGCATCCCGCCTCCGGACCCTTCTCGAAGAGGGCTTTCGGGGTGCTGAGACCCTCCGCAGGGCTCGTGACGTGGAGGGGGGGATGAAGGCCTCCATGTTCACGCTGAACGTGACGCTGAACGCCGCGGTCGCCGGACTCGTCTGTGCATGGGCCGTCCTCTTCCTCAACCCGATGGCGATCACGTGGGTCCTCCCGCTCGTCGTGCTCGGGCTTCTCATCATCTCGGAGGGGGTCCCGCGACTGCTGGCCACCCGCCGCTCCATCCGGCTGGCGCTTCTGACCGCGCCACTCCTCCTGTTTCTCGAGAGGCTCACTCGTCCGCTGATCGAACCCTTCATCCGCTTCGACGACCTCCTGCAGCGCCGCAATGGCGACGGGCTCTCGAGCGCGGACGAACGCGAGCTGCGCCAGCTGACGGATCTGGGGCGGCGCGAGGGGGTGGTCGAGGAAGAGGAGCACCAGCTCGTCGAGCGGGCCTTTCGCATGGACGAGATGACCGCGTACGACATCATGACCCCGCGCGTCGACATCTTCGGCTGGCCGGACTCCCTGACCCTCGCCGAGATCGTGCCGCAGATACGGAACGTCCCCTACTCCCGGGTGCCGGTGTATGGGGACGGGATCGACGACATCACCGGGATCCTCTACATCCGGGAGGCCTACGAGGCCTTTTCCTCGGGCAGGCAGGACCTCCCCCTGTCGAAGCTCTCGCGGGACCCTTTCTTCATTCCGGGCTCCCTTACCCTGCCCCGGCTCCTCAAGGATTTTCAGGCCCGGCGCATCCACATGGGGATCGTGGCCGACGAGTTCGGGGGCACCGATGGGCTCGTGACCCTCGAGGACGTGATCGAGGAGCTGGTCGGAGAGATCGAGGACGAGACCGACATCGCCGAAGAGAGCTTCGTCAGGATCTCGCGCAACGAGATCGACGTCGAGGGGGGCATCGAGCTGCGCGAGGTGAACTACGTCTTCAACGTCTCGCTTCCCCACCTGGAGCACCGTTCGCTGAACGGCTACCTGCTCGAGGAGTTCGGGCACGTCCCGGCCGAGGGGGAGCGCCTTTCGATCCCGGGGATCGAGATCGAGATCATCGAGGCCACCGAGACCCAGGTCCTGCGGGCCCGCCTCACCAAGACGCATCCGACGACGGCCGACGAACTCGAGGAGGTCGAGTAGACCGTGGCACTTCTCATTCCCTTTCGCGGCAAGAGGCCGCAGGTGGCCGAAGACGCCTTTCTCGCGCCCAACGCAGTCCTGATCGGCGACGTGCGGGTCGAGGCCGAGGCGAGTGTCTGGTTCGGTGCGACCCTGCGGGGCGATGACCCCGAGAACCCGATCGTGATCCAACGCGGCGCCAACATCCAGGATGGCGCGGTGGTTCACGTGGGCAACTGGGGCCCCACGATCGTCGGACCGTTCGTGACCGTGGGGCATGGTGCGATCTTCGAGTCGTGCGAGATCGGCCAGGGGACCCTGGTCGGGATGAACGCGGTCATTCTCCAGGAGGCCGTCATCGGGCGCGAATGCCTGCTGGCGGCCGGCACGGTCGTACTCGAGGGCGCGGAGATCCCCGATCGGAGTGTCGTGGCCGGGGTCCCGGGTCGCGTTCGCAAGACCCTCGACGGGTCCGCGGCGGAGTGGGTGACCCGAAGCGGGAGCCACTATCGGGACCTGTCGCGGGAGTACCTGAGAGAGGGGATCGATCGGATCGGCTTTCCGGGCACCGGGGACCGATTCGAATCGGCTGACCCGTCCGACCCGCCCGCCTCGTCCGCCTCGTCCGACCGATCCGATCCATCAGGTTCGCCCGGCTCATGAGTCCCGGCTCCACCGACCCGAAGCCGGACAACGCGGGAGCGAGCATCCGGAAGCCGGACCAACCGGGTGAGCGGGCCCACCCGGGTAAGCCAGGCCAGGCGGACCAGGCGGGCGACCCGGCCGAGCTGGAGGCGACCTTCCACTGCGACCTGTGCGGAGCCCCGATGCTCAACCGGCACTGCAAACTCCAGTGCCTGCAATGTGGTTACCAGCGGGACTGCTCGGATCCCTGAAGCACAGGCTTATGATGAATACATCATACTGGGCTGCGCTCTTCCCATCGCCGGCTCCGGAAGCACACGCATTATGATGTTTTCGCATGGGCAGGGCGTGAGGCTGGCAGATTATGCGATTTCATGATAATTTCTCCGGTTCTCATCCGACGCCATGCGTATTCATCATAACTCTCCGCTCCATCCGCCGTCTCGCCCAGCCCGAATCGAAACGCTCATTCCATTACGTTGACCCTTCCGTGCCCCGGCGCTCGCTCCATCAACCTGACCCTTCGATGCCGGGGCGCTGATCCCATCACCCAGTCCCGCCCACGACCGCTCAGGCCATCGGTCGTCCGTAGCACCGCCCGACAAGGCACCACATTCTTCAATCCATGGCCTCGAGGGCAGCGAGCAGCTTCGGCTTCGGGATGGCCGATTCCCGCTCGTAGCGGGCCCCCGCCGTGCTCCATTCCGGCACGATGCCGCGGCGTCGCGGGTCGAGGATGATCCTGGACGCCCCATCGCCCGGCCCGAGCCCATCCCG
This sequence comes from Gemmatimonadales bacterium, assembly GCA_007692605.1. Lineage (GTDB taxonomy): Bacteria > Gemmatimonadota > Gemmatimonadetes > Longimicrobiales > Gaopeijiaceae > SLBA01. The sequence goes on along the minus strand of REBS01000117.1, from coordinate 127 downwards.
GCTCGGGGGCACGCCGAGCGGGATGCCCTCGGGCGAGAAGAACTTGAAGCAGCCGTCGCGCAGCCGCCGGATGCGGAAGCCGTCGTGGTGCACGAGCCGGTGATGATGGCGGCAGAGCAGGACCAGG
>REBS01000176.1 GCA_007692605.1 Gemmatimonadales bacterium | reverse complement strand
GATCGAACTTCCGGGCAGCCGTGACCAGACCGACGTTGCCTTCCTGGATCAGGTCGGTGAGCGACACGCCGCGATTCTGGTACTTCTTCGCCACACTGATCACGAATCGCAGATTCGCCCGAGCAAGCTCCTGCACGGCATCCTCGTCGCCGGCCTGGGCCAGCGCGCCAAGCTCCTTCTCGCGATCCGGCGTGATCAGCTCGTGGCGACTTACGTCGCGCAGGTACTGATCGAGCGCAGACTGCTCGTCGAGGCTCGCATCGAATCCTCCAAGAGAACTCCCGGAGCGACCCTTCTTCTTTCGTCGGCCCTTCTTCTGGGCGGTGCTGGCCATCTCGATCTATTCCTCTTCGTGGACAGCGGAGTGAAGGCGCGTCTGCCTCGAGGACTCCGGTGTCGTGCACTTCTCGGTATTTCGTCACCGCCGGTCGATGAAGGGACCGGCGTGGTTGTGAGCCGATTGATTACCCCGGAGGGCATTCGCAAGGTCCACAGCCCTTGAAGGTATGGGTGGTGTAATCTCATGTCCAGACCCTGGGTGTGACCCTCCCGTATCGACCGCGCTCCTCCTAACCCCTCTTTCCTCGCTTGTTCCTGATCAACGTGCCGCCTCGACCCGTTCCAGAACCTGCTCGGGCCGAAGCTCCCGACGCTCCAGCGTGAAGACGCGCATGACCCGTGTCGTGGCGTAGAGTTCCTCGGCCAGCCGCGGCAGGTCGATGAGGCCGGGAAGCCCCCGGTCCGTGATGCGCTCGACCCCTCCGTGCCGGCGACGAACGAGGAGATCCAGTCGTAGCATCCTCGACTTCCCCGGATAGTCCAGGAAGACCTCGCCCGGTTCGAGCCCAAGGTCCCTAGCCAGTGCATCCTCGACGAGCCGTCGCTCCGGGGAGTCCTGGCCGGCCCAGGCAGGGAGTTCGAACCCGGCGAGCGCCTCGGAGGTGAGTTCGCATGCCCGCTTGGGCAGGCGACGATTCCGCAGCGCCGGTATCCAGCGCTCGGCGATCCGTCTCGCAACCGGGTGTTCGATCGCCTCGGCGCGCCGACGGATCTCGTAGAGGAGTTCCTCGTCGGTCGGCCCAACCAGTTCGGCGGAGTCCAGCAGTTCGAGCTGAACCGCCTCGCTCACGATCCGCTTGTAGAGGGCGGTCGCCGACCGCACCGCGTGATGCCAGTAGACGTTCCGGAACATCTGATACTTGGCGAAGAGCAGTGACTCGAGGGCACTCACCGCCTTCTCGTGGATCCCGATCTCCATCTCTCCACTCTGCGGATCTTCGAGAAGAGCCAGGCCCTGCAGAAGCCGATCCACGTCAACCTCACCGTAGGGAACGCCGCAGAACCGGGCGTCCCGCCGGAGGTACTCCATCTTGTCGAGATCGAGGCTCCCGCTCACCAGCCCCCGCAGCGGGTGCCTGGACTCTCCCTTGATCAGCGCGAAGATTCTTTCGGGGGCCCCCGGCCCCAATGGCTCCAGGGCCGCAGCGAGCTCGGGAGACTCGAAGAATCGGGCACTCACGGCCTCGTGATCGCCGGGCAGCCGGTCGGCTTCGAGTTCCTCCAGGGCATGCGAGAAGGCGTAGTGGCCGATGTCATGGAGGAGGGCGGCGTACGGCAGAAGCTCGACCCCCTTTCGGGCCCGGGCAGGGAGCGCGCCCCGGTCGTCCAGGAGCCGGATGGCCACCCCGGTCAGATGATAGACCCCCAGGGCGTGGTCGAACCGGGTGTGGGTCGCACCCGGATAGACCAGGTGGGCGAATCCGAGTTGCCGGATATAGCGAAGGCGCTGGAAGGCCTCGGTGTCGAGAATCCTGAGCGCGATAGGGTCGACCCGGATCGTATTCCAGAGGGGGTCGCGCACGATTCGGGTTCGCTGGGCTTCGTCCATACTCCGAGTCTATCCGGCAGTGCGGGGCGGGGCAATGCGAGCAGCGGCCTCACCCACGAGATGGATCGCGAGCCGGTCGGTCGCCTTGCCGCCGGCGGCCCGTAACGGTAGACTCCATACCGAACAAAAAGCGAATAACCCCCCAACCGATGCCCGACTTCGCCGAGCCCACCACACGGACACCACCGAGGCCCGACCCCGCTCCCGAGCTCCGGCAGCAGGTTCGGGCAGGGGCCGAGAATCGCCCGGGAATCTACCGCTTCATCGGGCCTCGCGGAGAACTCCTCTACATCGGCAAATCGGTGCGGGTCCGCTCCCGCCTCCTCTCCTACTTCCGGGCGCGAAGGGGAAAACCGCTCGAGATCCTCCGGGTGGCCCGACGCGTGGAATGGGAGTACGTGCCCACGGAGTTCGAGGCGCTTCTGAAGGAGTTTCGGCTGATTCGGGCCTTTCGCCCCCGCTTCAACGTGCACCACCGCAGGGACCGGCGTTTCGCCTGGATCAAGCTCACCCGCGAGACTGCACCCCGACTCCTGGCGACTCGACGCCCGATCGCCGACGGAGCCCGATACTTCGGTCCCTTTCCGGCCACGCGCGCGCTTCCCCGTACCGTGCGAGACCTCGCCCACCTCCTGGGTCTCCGAGACTGCCCGGCCCGCACACCGATGCACTACTCCGACCAGCTCGACCTGCTGGCGCCGCCCCGGACGCCCGGATGCGCACGGGCCGAGCTGGGGAGCTGTCCGGCGCCCTGCGCGGCCCTCGTCTCCCGGCAGGCCTACCAGCAGGGAGTCGAGGAAGCCGAGGCCTTCCTGGCCGGAGAGACCGACGAGCCGGCCCGACGGGTACGACGCAGAATCGAACGCGCATCCACGGACCGAGCCTTCGAGGTGGCCGCGCTCTGGCGCGACCGGCTGGAACGGATCGAGCGGCTCCGGGAGACCCTCGTCGACCACCGGCGGTACCTGGACTCCCTGCGTTTTGTCTACCGGGTCCCCACGGACCCCGGCCGCCCCCGAGGGGTCTCCGGCGATGGGCCGGAGGCGCGCGCTCATCGGGTCTATCTGATCATCGGGGGGCGGGTACGGCTGACCTTCGATGAAGCGCCGACGCTCCCCGGGCGCTTGCCACCTGCCCGCGAGGACCGCCAGAAGTCACGAATCGCCGCGGCACTCGACCAGGCCACCGGCGAGGTTCCACTGCCCCTCGACGAGGAAGCCCGGGAGGAGCTGTTCCTGGTGGCCCGATGGTTTCGTCGACGCCCCGAGGAATTGGAGCGCGGGTGCCCTCCCGAGGCGTACATCCAGTGACCCCGGGAGGAATCGATCAGCCTTTCCGCTCGGCCATCTCCCGCACCACCTCGAACTCGTCGTTGCGAACGGGCTGAACCGAAAGTCGCATCCGCTTCACGAGAACCATTTCGGAAAGTCGATCCTCGGCCTTGATCTCGCTCAGTGGCACCACCCTGGGGAATCGCTCGACGAAACGAACATCGACCAGGAACCAGCGCGGCTCCTCTTTCGTCGCCTTCCGGTCATGGTAGCGGCTGTCCGGGTCGAACTGGGTGGGGTCGGGGTAGGACTCCGAGGCGACCTCGGCGATTCCGGCCACCCCGGAAGGGTTGGCGTTCGAATGGTAGTAGAGAATCCGGTCACCGGGCGACATCTCGTCGCGCATCAGGTTCCGCGCCTCGTAGTTCCGCACGCCCACCCAGCGGGTGGTCCCGTCGGATTCGAGGTCACCGATCGAATACTCGTCCTCTTCACTCTTCATGAGCCAATACTTCCGCGTCATCGCCATCCCTTCGGGTCGGGGTGATCGAAACTCGGTCCCCCCCGCAAACCCCGAGGGATGCGGCCTCGTTCCGGCCCCGCCCGTCTGGACACCACCTGCCTGCCCGACTACTCTGACTCCATGCGGCCCCCCGCGCTCCCGTTTCTCCCACTCGCCCGGCCCGATGCTTCGACGAGTCCTCTTCGCCCTCGCCTGTCTCACCCTCGTGGCGTGCACCGACGAGGGTCCCATCCTCTTTCCCCCGGCCGAAGGGGTCGTCCCACTCCTCGAAGGAACGCCCGGGGGCCAGGTGGGCACGACGATCCACCTGGGACCGCTGTTCATTCTCGAGGACCGATATGGAAACCGGGTGCCGGGAGTGGCGGTCCCGGTCGATGTCGTCAGGGGTGACGGCGCCCTCGCGGACTCGCTCGCGGTATCCGACGCCCAGGGGCGCATCCTGGCTCCGGCCTTCACCCTCGACACGATCGCGGGGACGAACCGCCTTCGCTTCTCGCCCCGCGGGCTGGGGGCCTACGATATCGAGATCGAGGGAACCCCGGGGCCGCTGCGACGTCTGATCCCCGGCAACGACTCCACCTTCCTGGGTGAAGCCGAAGTGGGGACCGCGCTCCCCACACCCGTATCCGCCCGTTTCACGGACGCGTACGGCAACCCGATCCGGAATGCCCCGATTACCTTTCTGCCCCTCGCAGGGGGAGGGGTTGCCGGAGAGGGAGGGGCTCCGGGACAACCCTCCGCCTCGATCGAGCGGACCGACGCCGACGGCTGGGTCTCGATCCTCTGGACGCTGGGCGATCGCCCGGGGCTGAACCGGATCGCGATCCGGAGCGACATCCTTCCGTCTCGAATTCACGATGCCCTGGCGGTGGTCGGCCCTCTCGAGGCGCTGGCCCCGCAGACACCCCCGATCCAGACCTCCCAGATCTCGGAGGTGGTGGTCTTTCCTCCCAGGGTCCGCGCTCAGGACCGGCTCGAGAACCCGCTCGAGGGAGTCGAGGTCACCTTCGAGGTCACCTCAGGCGGCGGCACCGTCTCTCCGGAGGTCGTGGTCACGGACTCGACCGGGATCGCCGCGGTCTCGGAGTGGACGATGGGCCCCGACGTCGGGGAGCAGACGCTGACGGCCACGACCGGCTCGATCACCACGACCTTCACCGCCAACGCGGGGATCTCGGCGCCCGGACCTCAGCTTCGGATCGACGCCGTGCACGTGAACCAGGGCGCCCAGACCCTCGCGGGCGGCATCGACCTCGTCGGGGGCAGAGATGGGCTGTTGCGCGTCTTCGTGAGCTCTCCCGACTCGCTCGAGCTCCAGCCGGAGATCGAGGTGGAGCTTTTTTCCGATGGCGTCCTGATCGAGCGCTACCGGCTCTCCGCAGGATCGAGTCGGGTCCTCCCGATCCTGGACCCGGACCGGCTCGACCGGAGCTGGAACGTGGAGCTTCCCGGCTCGATCATTCAGCCCGGCCTGGGAGTTCGAGCCACCCTGGACCCCGATGGCGAACTGAACGGCACCGGCCAGGCCGGCTATGTCTACCCCGAATCCGGAGGCATCGCATCGGTGCAGGTGCGGCACCTGAATCCGGTCGAGATCGTGCTGATCCCGATTCTGCAGGAAGCCAACGGACTTCTCGGTCAGGTCAGCGAGAACAATGCCGACGACCTGCTGTCCCTGACCCGCCGGATCTTCCCCCTCGAGGAACTCGCCTGGCGAATCCGGACCCCTTACGTGACTCAGATCGAACTGATCAACGACTTTCAGCGGTGGGCGGAGCTCGTCAACGAGCTTCTGGCGCTTCGCATCGACGAGGAAGACGGCGATGCCTTCTACTACGGCGTCGCACAGGTCGAGTACACGACGGGCATCGCCGGAATCGGATTCATCCCGCCCAGCCCCGACCGCCCCGAAAAGGTCTCGGTGGGCTGGGACCGGCCCAACACCGCGGCGTACATCGCGGCCCACGAACTTGGCCACAACATGGGGAGGCGCCACGCTCCGTGCGGGGGGCCTTCGGGAGTGGACCAGAGCTACCCCCACTCCGGAGCGCGTATCGGCTCGCCCGGATGGGATATCGAAGCGGGGGAGCTGCGCTCGACCGCCAGCCATCGGGACATCATGAGCTATTGCCGGCCGGAATGGTCGAGCGACTACACCTTCGGCGCACTCCTCGAGTGGATCGAGCAGCTGCGTCCTCCGGCGATGATGTCGACAGTTCCGCAGGATGGCATCATGATCTGGGGGCGGGTGAGTAACCGGGGGCTCTACCTGGAGCCGGCATTCGCCTCCCACGGACCCCCGTCCCTGCCCGATCGGGCGGGCCCCCTCCGAGTCGTGGGGCTGTCCATCGACTCGGAAACGCTCTTCGACCTGAGCTTCGAGGGCGTGCCGGTCGACCACGCCCCGGATCCCTCGGAGCGGCACTTCGCCTTTCGGGTCCCGCTGACCCCGACCGATCGGGATCGGCTCCACCGCATCGAGCTGAGGCGTGGATCCGAAGTCCGGTCGGCGGAATCCTCGATCGATCCGCGCACCCCGGCAGCGCTGAGGATCGACCCGCCCGCCCCCGAGGTGAAGACTCTTCCCGACGGCCGGGTTCGACTCGAGTGGGACGCAGCCGCTCGACCCCTCGCCGTGGTGAGAGATCGCGACGGCGCGATCCGCACGATCGCCCGCGGGGGCAGCGCGCAGCTGTCGGCCACCGGGGAGTCCCTGACCGTGGAGCTCTCCGACGGAGTCCGCAGCCTCCGGTACGACCTCCCCTTACCGGACTGAGTCGAAACGACAAACGGCCCCGCTCCCGGGGGGGGGCGGGGCCGTTCGTTTTGTCCGAACTCGGAGTCGACCGGTTCGTGGTCCGTCTCCCTGTTCGTCGCGTGTGGGATCTCGCCGGGTTCAGCGGGTCTCCTTCGGACCCGCGGAGCACACCGCTTCGGGAAGCTCACTCGCGTACTTTTCGAAGTTCTCGCGGAACATCCCAGCGAGCCTCGTGGCGGCCTCATCGTACTCCGATTCGCTGGACCACGTGTCCCGTGGGATCAGGATCGTATCGGGAACTTCAGGGATGGATTCGGGAATATGAAACCCGAAGACCGGGTCCTCGTGGGTCTCGACCGAGTCCAGGCGACCGGTGAGCGCGGCACGGACCATGGCCCGGGTGTGGGCCAGATCGATCCGGGAGCCGACTCCGTACCCCCCTCCCGACCATCCGGTGTTGACGAGCCAGACGTCGGCCTCGTGCTCCCGGAGTCGATCTCCCAGCATGCGCGCGTACTCGCCCGGGTGCCGCGGAAGGAACGGAGCCCCGAAGCAGGCAGAGAAGGCGGCCTTGGGCTCGGTAATTCCCCGCTCCGTCCCGGCCACCTTCGCCGTGTACCCCGAAAGGAAATGGTACATGGCCTGTTCGGGGGTCAGCTTCGAAAGGGGAGGAAGGACCCCGAAGGCGTCACAGGTCAGGAAGATCACCGTGCGCGGATGTGAACCACGACCGGGAAGCACGGCATTCGGGATGTAGTGGATCGGGTAGGAAGCCCGGGTGTTCTCGGTGATTTCGGCATCGTCGAAGTCGATCGTCCGATCGGACGGGTGAAGAATCACATTTTCGAGGATGGTCCCGAACATCTGGGTCGCCTGATAAATCTCGGGCTCCCCCTCGGGCGAGAGGCGAATCGCCTTGGCGTAGCACCCCCCCTCGAAGTTGAAGACTCCCTCCGGCCCCCAGCCGTGCTCGTCATCGCCGATCAACCCCCGGTCCGGGTCCGCCGACAGCGTGGTCTTTCCGGTCCCCGAAAGCCCGAAGAAGAGGGCCACATCGCCGTCGTCTCCGACATTCGCGGAGCAGTGCATCGGAAGAATGTCCTGCGCGGGAAGCATGTAGTTCAGGACCGAGAAGATCGACTTCTTGATCTCGCCGGCGTAGCGCGTCCCGCCGACCAGAACCTGACGCTCGGCGAAGTTCACCACGACGAAGGTCGACGACCGAGTCCCGTGGCGCTCCGGATCCGCCTTGAACTCCGGGGCGTGAAGAACCGTGAACTCCGGCTCCTGCTCGACGAGCGTCCCCTCGTCGGGTCGGAGAAACATGTTGTAGGCGAAGAGGCTGTGCCACGCACTCGGGGTCACGACCCGCACGTTCAGCCCCGCGGACGGATCCTCTCCGGCACGCGCGTCACGGACGTAGAGCTCCCTGGGATTCAGATGTTCGATCACCTCACTGCGGAGTTGTTCGAAGTGAGCCGGATCCATGGGTTCGTTCACGGGGCCCCAGTCGATCGTATCGGCGGTGGAGGGCTCCCGGACCGTGAACTTGTCATTCGGCGAGCGCCCGGTGTGCGGAGCGGTCACAGCGGTGAAACCACCCATGTGTGCCAAGCGCCCCTCGCCTCGGGCGAGTGCCTGCTCGTAGAGCTGTGCCGGTGACAAATTCCAGTGGACCGGACCAGAGGGCGTGAGCCCATGTCGGTCGAGTCCATGACGATTCTCCACCCCGATCATCGGGGTGGTCGGGATATCCGTTACCTGTGTCGACATTGCGCCAGGTCCTTTCTGGGAACGTTGTAGGAAGTGATGCAGGAACCCCATTCGACGGGTTCCGGGTCCTTGAACCCGAATTTCTGCGAGGACAGCCCCTTAAGTTTGGGGCGAGCGACGCTGTGCGTCTACCGAGGCGACCGTAACCAGGTTCACGACATCCTGAACCGTGCTGCCTCGCTGGAGCACATGCACGGGCTCCGCCATCCCGAGAAGGACCGGTCCAATCCCCTCGGCGCCTCCCAGCTGGGTGAGAAGTTTGTACGAGACATTCGCCGCCGCGAGGTTCGGAAACACCAGCACATTGGCGGCCTCCTTCAGGTCGCTGAACGGGTAGGTCCCCTGCAGGATCGACTGGTTCACGGCAGTGTCGGCCTGCATCTCCCCGTCGATTTCCAGCTCCGGTGACAACTGCTTCACGCGCTCCACCGCCGCCCGCACCTTGAGCGACGCCGCGTGGCGAGCCGAGCCGAAGTTCGAAAAGGAGAGCATCGCGATTCGGGGGGCAATTCCCAGATCCCGGACGAACCGTGCCGAAAGGATCGCAACCTCGGCGAGGGTTTCGGCGGTGGGGTCGATGTTCACCGTGGTGTCGGCGAAGAAGAGGGGGTCACGATCACGAAGTGCGACCATGTAGAGGCCCGCTACCCTGGACACACCTTCGGCCGTGCCCACGACTTCGAGTGCCGGGCGAAGGACCTCGGGATAGTTCGACTCCACCCCGGCAACGAGGGCGGCGGCGTCTCCACGACGGACCATCATCGAGCCGTAATAGATCGTCTTGTACAGGTTTGACCGGGCTTCCGCCAGGGTCAGGCCCTTGCGCCGTCGAAGCTCGAACAGTTCGTCGGCGTAGGAATATCGCTTCTCGTCTTCGAGGGTCGGATGCACGATCTCGACGCCCGTCAGATCCACGCCCAGCGACTCGGCTCTGGGGTTGATCTTGTGAGGCTTCCCGAGAAGCACGGGTCGAGCCACCCCCTCCTCGACGATCTGAGCCGCGGCCCGGATCACCTTTTCGCTCTGCCCGTCGGTGAGCACGACGCGGGGCGGGTGTTGTCGCGCACGGCTGGTCAGAAAGCGCATGACTTCGCGGCCCGGCCCCAGCGACGCCATCAGGCGGTCGCGATAGACATCCAGCTCCACCGTCGTTCGGGCCACACCTGAACTCATCGCCGCCTTCGCCACGGCCGGAGCGACGAAGAAGAGAACCCTCGGGTCGAAGGGCTTCGGAATGATGTACTCCGGTCCGAACTGGAACTCCGCACCCGAATAGGCGCTCGCGACCGACTCGGGCACCTCGGCCCGCGCCAGGTCGGCCAGTGCCCTGGTCGCGGCAAGCATCATCTCGTGATTGATCTCCCGGGCTCGGACATCGAGTGCCCCCCGGAAGAGGAAGGGGAATCCGAGGACGTTATTCACCTGGTTCGGATAATCCGAACGCCCGGTCGCGATGATGGCGTCCGAACGCACCGCGAGAATCTCCTCGGGGAGGATCTCGGGGTCGGGGTTCGCGAGTGCGAAGACGATCGGGCGGTCCGCCATGCTCGCGATCTGCTCTGCCGTGACGGCCCCCTTGACCGACAGTCCCACGAAGACATCGGCTCCGGAGAGCACATCCGAGAGGGTCCGGTAGTCCGTATCGTGCGCGAACCGGGCCTTGTATTTGTTCATCCCCTCGGCGCGGCCGCTGTGGATGACTCCGGTGGAATCCACCTGAAAGATGTTTTCGCGGGGAACCCCGAGCCGAGTGAAGTGCTCTGCGGTCGACAGCGCCGAAGCCCCGGCCCCGGTGAAAACCACGCGGATCTTGTCGACCGTCTTTCCAACGAGCTCCAGGGCGTTGACGAGGCCCGCCCCCGCGATGATCGCGGTACCGTGCTGGTCGTCGTGAAAGACCGGAATGTCGAGGGAAGCCTTGAGGCGCTCCTCGACGACGAAACAGTCCGGCGCGCGGATGTCCTCGAGGTTGATGCCTCCCACCGTCGGCTCGAGGAGCTCGCAGAAGCGGATCAGCTCCTCCGGATCCTCGGTGTCGACCTCGATATCGAACACATCGATGCCGGCGAACCGCTTGAACAGGACCCCCTTGCCCTCCATGACGGGCTTCGAGGCGAGAGCTCCGATGTTCCCCAGTCCTAGAACCGCCGTCCCATTCGAGACCACCGCGACGAGATTCGCACGAGCGGTGTACCGGAATGCTTCGTCCGGATTCTTCTCGATCTCGAGGCAGGGTTCGGCCACGCCCGGGGAGTAGGCGAGCGACAGCTCGCTCTGCGTCGCGACGGGCTTGGTGGGGATGACTTCGATCTTCCCCGGACGACCTTCGGAATGGTAGTCCAGGGCCGCCTGGCGGCGACGATTCATGCGTCCTCTACTCACTCTGGGGGGAGCCGGTGCGCGGCCGACAAGGGTCACCCGCACCGGGGGCGACCGTGCTCGGCGCTCCACTCTGAAATTCCCGAACGGAAACGGTATTCGAGAGTCCCGAGGGTGTCAAATCGCCCCTTCTCGCCTCCGACCACGGGACCGCCCCGGACGGAGCCGGGGTACCGACCCTTTCCATGCGTCCGAATCTTCCCTCCGCCCCAGCCTCCACATCAAGGATCCTGTGCGCCGCCCTGCTCCTCTGGGGCCTCGCGCTGGTGTCGGCGACGCCGGCGTGGGCGCAGATCCCCTCCGGCGATGTCGTAAGCGATCGGGAGTGCCCCGAGGGTCGGATCTCGGAGGTGTTCATCGACAATCATTCGATCTTCGACCCTGCGTCGATCCCCGAGGATGGCCGACTGCGCTGGGCCTATCGAGCGGCGAATCGGATCCATGTTCGCACTCGGGATTCATTCATCGAACGGGAACTTCTCTTCGCCGAGGGCGATTGCTACAGCCCGCTCATGCTCCAGGAGAGCGCACGGATCCTTCGGCGCTTCCGATTCATCGCATCGGCAGACGTATTTTCGGTCCCCCAGCCGGATGGAACCCGCCACGTCCTGGTCGACACCAGAGATGAGTGGACGACGAAGCTCTCGATCGGGATTCGGCTCGAGGAGGGACTCCATTTCGACGGGGCCTCGATGGTCGAAGAGAACTTTCTGGGTCGGGGGGCCGCGGTCGGCCTCTTTCACCGAGAGCGCGACGAGCAGAGGGCAACGGGCGCCCGATTGGAAATTCCACGGCTCGGACGCAGCGGCTGGGACCTGGAGCTCTCGGGATCCCGGACTCGGGTCGGCTCGTCGGGCACCCAGATGTTCGAACACCCCTTTCTTGGAGAGGTCGGCACACACGCCTTCCGACAACGGGTATCGAGCCGCAGTGACCTCTACAACTGGGTCGTGCCGGATGGCGAGGAGCTCACGCACATCGTGCTTCCCGTAACCGAAGGGTACGCCGAGATTACCGCTGCCCGCCGCTTCGGGGTTCCGGGACACCTCCTCATGCTGGGAACCGGACTGTCCACGGAATGGGTCCGGACCGATCCGGTCGAACGCGCGGGAGGAATCGCGGGGCGCGATTTCAGTACGCAGCTCGAGGTCTCCCCCGAGGTTTCCGACTCCCTTGCCAACCAGTTCACGGATCGCCGAGCGGTCCGGGCCAACGTCATGGCGGGAATCCGCAGGATCGAGTTCGAGGAACGACGGGGACTGGACGCACTTCGGGGACTCCAGGACGTGCCGACCGGTCGCGAGGTCGTGATCACCCTCGGTCAGAGCCTGAACCAGCCCGGTGACCTGTTCGGGCGTGTGAATGTTTTCGGAGGCTTCGCCGGCAGCCAGGCGGTCGGCCAGCTGTACGCCTCGGTGGAGGGTCGCCAGCTCCAGGGACACGGGGGTGGCAGCCGCGATGTCCTGGCGGAACTGCACACCTTTCTCTACAGGCCAATCGACCTCGGGCTCCCCCAGACCCTGGTGATGCGTGGGGCCCTTCAGGCGGGCTGGAGGGTCGAAGGGCCCTTTCAGTTTACATTGGGAGGTCCCGACGGACTTCGCGGGCACCGGGAAGACGCCTGGCCCGGGGGACGAAGGTTCCTGGTGTCGATCGAGGACCGGATTCTGTTGCCCGGCCCCTTCCCGGAGCTCATGGATCTGGGTCTCACCCTCTTTGGAGATGTGGGCAGAATGTATGCGGCGGATGTGCCCTTTGGCAGGGATTCAGGCTGGCAGGGATCAGCCGGAGCCGGGCTCCGGATCGGCTTCCCCGCCGGAAGTTCGGCCGTGATCCGAGCCGACCTGGCCATGCCCCTCGGTCGCGACGCCCCCCGGGAGCTGGTATTCCGAATTCACGCCCGGGAGTGGCTGGGCATACTCGGAGAGTTCCGCAGCAGCGAGCTCGAACGGACCCGGCGGAGCGGGGTCATCTCGGAATTCCTCGGCGTCGGGCGAGAGGGCAGGCGGTGATGGCGACGAACGATGCCCCCGTCCTCCCCCCGGTCCGCCTTCGCCTTCCCGCCCGATCCACCGAGCCCGAAATCCTCGACGGCGAGGGAGTGTCGCCTTCCGACCTGGAACGTTCACTCCAGGCAATGGCGGCGGTGAACCGCTGTCTGGGAGGGGTGAGAAGTATTCTCGGCCCCCTGGTCTCGACGGCGGAGTCTCTCGACCGGCCCATCACCCTGCTCGATGTGGGCACCGGAAACGGAGCACTCCCACGAGCGCTGGCTGAAGCACTTTCCCGCCGGGGACTCACCCTGGAATGGATCGGGATGGACCTGAGTCACCAGGTGCTGCAGATGGCGCGTCAGGCGGGAGAGCAATGCCCCGTAGCCGACGAACCCAACGGGCACCAACCGGCGCTAGCCGGAGAAGACGACCGGCTTCTTCAGGGGGACGGCCTCGCCCTCCCCTTCGCGGACTCGAGCGTCGATGTCATCGTCTCGTCGCTCACCCTGCACCACCTCTCCGACACCGAGGCCGCCGGGTTTCTTCGGGAACTCTCCCGGGTCGCCGGCCTGCGGGTACTGGTGAGCGACCTGGAACGCCATCCAGTTCATTACGCCGGGGCCCGGATGCTGGGTACCACCCTCTGGCGACGCGACCCCATCACCAGGATCGACGGCCCGCTCTCCGTCCTGCGCTCCTATACCCGGGCGGAACTCGCGAATCTGGCCGGCGCCGGTGAGTTCGAGAGGGTCGAGGTTCGTCGGCACTTCCCCTTCCGACTCCTTCTGGACGGAGTTCCGGCTTGAACCGCGTTGCCGAAGAGCCCGACGTCCTGGTGGTCGGTGGGGGACCGGCCGGGAGCACCCTGGCGAGCCTGCTCGCCACCTCCGGCCACC
>REBS01000002.1 GCA_007692605.1 Gemmatimonadales bacterium | reverse complement strand
GTCGTGCTCATGCTTCCAGTGGAGCGGTGAGCGCCGGAACGTCTCCAGCTGCGAGGCGCTGAGTGCGTCCATCGCCAGATACTCGGCCATTGGTAGGCCGTGATGCCAGCCCACTCCGACGCCAAGTGTTGCGTTCGTCATGCTGTCCTCCCATGTTGTGTTCAGTGGTGGTAGTCAAAGGCCGGAGTCCTCCCCCTTCTCCCGGCCCCTCCAGCCCCCGTCCGGTTCCTCCCCCGGGCGGGGGTTTCTTGCGTCACAGCCCCGCCAGCCACGCCTCATAGTCCCCAGCCTCGGCGTCGGCGTCCTCCCCGTCGGCTTCTACGAGCCCGCAATCCCGGCAGACCAGCACCGCAGGCTCAGGGAATGGCATGGACCAGTCGGTGGGGTAGTAGTCCAAGGGGCCGTCGCATTCGGGGCAGGTCATGACTCGCCCTCCCCTTCCGGCATCCAGACCGCCCGGCTGGACCCGCAACGGCAGAGCCCCAGGTGGCCCGAGGCGAGGAACGGCCACGGCACCACCTTGAGCGGCGGCCCCTCGTAGCCGCAGGAGCAGCGGATCTGTCCATCGCGACGGCTGTTCGGCGGGACGTATCCCACGTCCGGCCCCCTCCTCTCTTCGTTTGCTGCCAGTTGCTGCTGCATCGTCGCCTCCCGTGTGGTGGTCTTACCTTTTCGGCCTGTCCGGTGTTATCGTGTGGTACCGGACCAACAACCGAGGGGGCTGTGGTAGCCCGATGACACAGTATACCACCGGACTACCACGAAAAGCAAGGATTACCACCAATGGGGGGTGTGAGATGTCTGAAAGAAGGGGGGAACAGGCAGTCAAAATGGGCCGTAGGCTAGGCTTCTACTTGACGTTACGGAAGATGAATGCGCCGGAGTTGGCTGAGGAACTGCACGTCACCCGGAACGCCGCTTACCGCTGGGTACGTGGCGAATCCATGCCGAGCGCCGAGACGCTGATGGCCCTGGCTGAGTTCGACCCGGACCTGTCGATGGACTGGCTGTTGACGGGATCCGGCGAGATGTGGCACCGTGAAGGGACCGCAGAGGAGCGGCTGGAACGTGCGCGGATCCTGGCTGACCAGATGCGGGCGGTGCTGGGGACTACCGGACCAGGCGGAGGGGATGACCTGACGGCTCAGGACCTTGACGAGATTGCTGACGATCTCCCGGAGGACCCGGAGGACGACAGTCTTCCGGCGTGAGTTCTTCGGACAGCTGGCGGAAGGCGGCAAGGGGAAGGCGCCGGACGAGGACCAGCGGCTTCCGGGGGTCGGTGGGGTCAACGCGGACCTGATCGCCCGCTTGGATCCCCCACTCTGGAATGTCGCGGTCGGCTCGGTAGTATCGAAGCATGGCACCCTGGGGTAGAGTAGTGGATCCCTCCCGAACATACGCCGGGGGCCGGGCGGCGCAAGTTTCGGCGTTAAATGACCGTCACGCCGCGCCCTGACGCTGGAAGTCCTGCTCCACCAGCACCGCCCGGAGGCCACGCTCACGATGCCAGATCAGAGCGTCGGCCTGCCGGGTGGATCTGTATCCGTAAAGGTCGTGCCATGCGTCGGTGCCGGTGAGACTGGCAAGCTCCCGCACCTTGCAGCCCCGGAACTCTTCCAGCCGCTCCCGGTGGAGGTGGCCCGTGTGCATCTCGCGGATCAGCACGTCGCTCCACCACGGCGCCTCGACGGCCATGATCGAAGGCAGGTCCTTGGGCTTGGCGGAGTCGCCGTGTGCCCACCCGAGACCGACCACGCCCCACCGGTGGTACTTGCGGGACCGGGGTGAGGTGTCGACGGTGACGTGCTCGTCGTGGCGGTACCACGCATCCAGCCACTGAGCGACCACCCTCGCCATCTGCCGGTCGTGGTTGCCGGGCACACAGTAGATCGTCACGGGGCAGAGCCTGCGTAGCCGGTCCACGGTCGAGACGTAGAACTCCAGCAGCCGGTCCATGGTCTTGTGCTGGCGCGAGTCCTGATCCTGCCGGGTCCCGGCGGTCGTGGTCCCTTCCGGGTTGTCGGCGTTCAGCGCGTCGTTGCCGACGATCAGGATTGCGTGGTCGATCCCTTCCCGCTCCGCCCTGGCCACCAGCGATTCCACGGCGCCCCGTGCGCGGGCGTCGATGATCTTGGTGTCCAGGTTCTCGCCGGTCTCGTCCTCGTGGGCGAGTTTGCCGAAATGCAGGTCAGGAAGGACGAGCTCCAAAAGGTGGCCGCTTCCCAGGATCTCCGGGGCTGGCGCGGGCTCCGGCGCGATGCGGGCCACGCCGTCCAGTAGACGCTGCATGGTGCGGAGGAGGGGGGCGTCTTTGCGCGGCTCCAGGCTTAGCTTGCACTGCCAGTTGGGAACCGTCATGGGCGACCCGTCCGGCCCCTTCATGGCCGTGCCCCATTCGTTGCCGACGATGCGGGGAAGCTCCCAGAGGATCGGGATCGGGTGTCCCTGGTCGTCCACCTCGTAGGCGATCCCCATGCGGTCCAGCAGATCCTTGGGCCGCGTCCACTGATCGGACCGAGGCACGTGTACGGTGAGGCTCCCGTCGGGCTCCGTCCGGCTCTCGATGCGGTCAGCGACCCCAGGCATCCCTGGACCCGACGTGTCCACCCCGAGCTGCGTGTGGATGCGCCTGCCGCCTTCGTCCACGATCCGGCGGACCATGTCCATGACCCGGGGGCTCGAGCGGTAGGTGACGACCGACACCCTGTTGCGCTGTACCTCCGGGAATGCTTTGGCCCAGCGTAGGTAGGTCTGCTCGGCGCTCTCCGCCAGTGCCACGGAGTACGCCAAGACAAACACTTCCCGGTCC
>REBS01000072.1 GCA_007692605.1 Gemmatimonadales bacterium | reverse complement strand
TTTTTCCTCTCCACCCGACCGCACCATTCCGTCTGAGCCACCCTCTTCCTCGCCCCCCGACCCGTTCCGGCTCGGACCGGAACCGAAACTCCTCATACGAAGGGTCTCCGAAGGACGGTGGCTGCGAAAAGCGTCGTATAGGAGACAAGATCCACAATCGCGGTTTTTCACAATCGACGATTGTGGACTTAGCGCTCTATACGGAGACGCAGAGCGCAAGCGTCCGAAAAGGGGCTTCGAGTGTGGAGAAACGGTTCCCCGCCGCGCACCATCGCCTAACGCCACCCCCGCGCGCCATCAGCCACCCGAACTCCCCGACACGGTGAGTTCGTACAGGGGCTCGAAGCGCGCCGTGAAGTGCCGCAGCACGGGCTCCTGCTCCACGATCCGGAAGCCTCCGACCGACTCCCGGCGCGCGTGGAAGTTCAGGATCGCCTCGACCATGTAGTCGACGTGGCTCTGCGTGTAGACGCGTCGGGGCAGCGCCAGGCGGACCAGCTCCATCGGAGCCGGGCTCTCCTGGCCGGTCTCGGGGTCCCGGGTGCCGAACATGACGGTTCCCACCTCTACGGCCCGGATACCGCCCTCCAGGTAGAGTTCGGCCACCACGGTCTGGCCCGGCAGTTCCAGGGGGGGAACGTGCGGCAGGAGTCGGGCGGCATCGATGTAGATGGCGTGCCCGCCCGGCGGCTGCATGATCGGCACCCCGCCGGCGGCGATCCGCTCGCCCAGGTAGCGGACCGAAGCCAGCCGGTACTCCAGGTAGTCCTCTTCGAGCACCTCGCGCAGTCCCACCGCGATCGCCTCGAGATCCCGGCCGGCAAGCCCCCCGTACGTGGGAAAGCCCTCGGTCAGGATCAGCAGGTTCTTCTCCTTGCGGGCCAGGGACTCGTCGTTCGAGGCCAGAAACCCGCCGATGTTGGCAAGCCCGTCCTTCTTGGCCGACATGGTGCACCCGTCCGCCAGCGAGAAGAGCTCCCGCACGATCTCGGGGATCGAACGCTCCGCGTAGCCCTCTTCGCGCAGCTTGATGAAATATGCATTCTCGGCGAATCGACACGCATCGATGTAGAAGGGCACGCCGTACTGCGCGCACAGCTCCGACACCCGGCGCACATTCGCCATCGAGACCGGCTGCCCCCCGCCCGTGTTGTTCGTGACGGTCAGCATCACCAGGGGGATTCGGTCGGGGGCGTGCTCCTCGAGCACCTCGGCCAGCCGGTCGGTGTCGATGTCGCCCTTGAAGGGATGTGGCACCGCCGGATCCCGCCCCTGCGGCGAGGGCAGATCCAGCGCCCGCGCACCCGTGGCCTCGACATTGGCCCGCGTCGTGTCGAAGTGCGTGTTCGAGGGAACGATGTCCCCCGGCCGGCACAGCGTGCTGAAGAGGATCCGCTCCGCGGCCCGTCCCTGGTGCGTGGGGATCACCTGTTCGAAGCCGAAGATCTCCTTGACCGCCGCCTCGAACCGGTAGAAGGAGGGGCTTCCGGCGTACGACTCGTCGCCGCGCTGGATCCCCGCCCACTGCGCCGCGCTCATCGCCGAGGTCCCCGAGTCGGTCAGCAGGTCGAGCAGCACGTCGTCGGAGCGAAGGAGGAAGGGGTTGTACGACGCCTCCTTCAGCAGCCGGGCCCGCTCGTCGGGCGTCGTCATCCGGATCGGCTCCACACTGCGGATCCGGAAGGGTTCGATGATCGTCTTCATCCGCCGCTCCGCTGGCGGGCGAGGTCTTCTCCGCGCAGCCCGAGCGCCGCGGATTCGGAACGGATCCCGTCGATCACGTTCTGGATGTGCACGCTGCGCTCGAGCCCGATGAGCTCGATTCCGCGCTGCACGTCGTCGCGATTCACCCCGGCGGCAAAGGCCTTGTCCTTGATCTTCCTGGTCACCGACTTCGGCTTCAGGTCGTCGATCCCGTTCGGCCGCACCAGGCAACAGGCCACCACCAGCCCCGAGAGCTCATCGCAGGCGTAGAGAACCCGGTCCAGCTCGGTCTCGGGCTCGACCCCCGTGAAGTCGGGGCGGTGGGCCAGGATCGCGTGGATGACTTGCTCGGGGTAGTCCCGCTCCCGCAGGGCGTCGACCGCCTTCAGCGGATGGTCCTCGGGATGGGCCTCCCAGTCCAGGTCATGGAGGAGCCCGGCGAGCCCCCATAGGTCGGGGTCGCCCCCGCGCAGGTCGGCGTAGTGGCGGACCGCGGCTTCGACCGCGAGCATGTGAGCGCGCAGATTCGGGTTCGGGACCCATTCATGGAGGAGTTCGAGGGCGTCCTGGCGATCGGGCATGGTGGGGCTCGGGGCTGTGGGAACTAAGGTGGCTCGCAGTTCGGTCGCGGTTCGGTCAGGTTCGGTCAGAGTCGGCCTGGGTCGCTCGGGATCGGTCAGCGCAGCGCAGTGCTCTCGGGCAGACGCTCGAGCGCCCGCAGCACGATCCCGTGCGTCAGGATCTCGGGGAGCAGCTCCGGGGCGGCCCCGGGCACGGGCGGATAGAGCGCGTAGACCGGCACGCCGCTCCGGCCGAGCGACTGCAGGGCATCGGCGATCCGGGCGTCACGCCGGGTCCAGTCGGCCCTGAGGAGGGCCACATCGGCCTCCGAAAAGGCCTCCTCGGTCCGGTTCGAGCTGAGCACGGTGCGCTTGTTCACCTGGCAGCTCAGGCACCACGCCGCGGTGAAGTCGACGAAGACCGCCCGGCCCTGGCGCTGATACGACTCGACCGCCTCGATCGAATACTCCTCCCAGGTTACCTCGCCCGTCGCCGAGACTCCACCGGCCGCCACCGCGGACCCCGACGGGGATCCGGGGGGCTGCATT
>REBS01000078.1 GCA_007692605.1 Gemmatimonadales bacterium | reverse complement strand
CGGTTTCCTGGCTGAGAACCAGGTGTCCTAGGCCACTAGACGATGGGGGCAAAACTCATCGAATGATGATGAGGGCACAAAGGATACCATTCCACTCAAATGGGGTCAACCCCCCGAGAACCCGACCAGCCGTTCCACAGACCGCCCACCCATGTCCCGGACGGAATCCGGCCCGTTCACGAGAAAGTCCAGAAGCACCTCGAAGGTCTGCTCATCGTCGACCAACTGGGTATGGGTGGGACAGCAGATCTCCACGTTCTGCACCCTCTCCCCCCGCAGCACCGCCGAAGACGCCGGGATCACCCGCAGATCGACCGGGGTCCGCACGGCCAGCGCCTCGACGCCTTCGGGCACTCCGCCCTCCTGCTGGAGCCCCATCAAGAAATCGCTTCCCGGAACCATCTCGCGGCCACCGTCTCCCCAGGCGAGCACGGCGGCCACGGTACCCCGATGGGGCGTCCCCAGAAACACCACCCGGCGAACAGGAACCCCGTCCGCCTCGGAGTCTGCAGCCTGCTTCAGGTAGTACCGGACCGCGAGCCCCCCCATCGAGTGGGCGACAATGTCGATCCGGTCGGCGCCCGTCAGCCCCCGAAGCACCCGGGCGGCGGTTTCGATCTCAGCGGCATGCTCCGCGTTGCTTCCCACCGGATCCATGAACGAGAGCGTCGAAACCCGACTCTCCGGCCACCCTACACCGATCAGACGTTGGCGAATCGGCTCCACGTCGGGAGCGTTGTCGCCCCAGCCGGGCACCACCAGGACCGGCACGGGATCCGTGCCGGCCTGGAGCACGTCGGGCAGGTGCCCCTGCGCCGGGACCGGAAGCCACAGGGGCAGGGTCAGGACGAAGAGCTCCTGAAGCCATCGCATGGGAAAGATCATCGGGTTGTCGGTCGGGGTTCGAGCGGATACCACCGGTTTCGTACGGCTGTCATACCCCGGGAGCGCGCGCTTGAGCCCTGCCCCCGCCTACGCCTCCGCCGAAGCAGAAGCGGAGGCCAGCGGCGAATCCAGCACCGAAGACCGATCCGGGCCTCAAGCCCCTCAGGCCTCCCACGCATCGAGCCCCTGCCGTACCGCCCGGGCCACCCTGTCCACCGCGGCCTCGGCCTGGGGGCCGGTCAGGGTGAGTGGCGGAGACAGCTCGACCACATGGCCCTGGTCCCCGGCAGGAAGAAGAATCAGGCCGGCCTGGAGGGCGGCCGCCGCCACATCGGCGCCGGCACCCGGGAGCGGAGCGTCCCCTCCCAGCACGATCCCCAGGAAAAGCCCCCGCCCCCGGATCCCTCGCACCCTGGGCTCGTCCGAGAGGGCCTTCTCGAGACCCCTTCGAATCCGCGCCCCGGTCTCTCGGGCACGCTCGACCAGCTTCTCCTCTTCCAGCACCTTCAGGAACGCCAGCGCCGAGGCGCAGGAGAGCGGATGCCCCAGGAAGGTCGAGGTGTGGAGGGCCTCGCCGCGCGAGATCGGCCAGGCGTCCATGACCTCTCGGGACCCCAGGCAGGCACTCAGGGGCAGGCCCCCGCCCAGCGCCTTGCCCACACAGAGGAGGTCGGGGGCCACCCCCTCGTGCTCGAGCGCGAAGGTCTGCCCGGTGCGCCCGAACCCCGTAAAGATCTCGTCGAAGATCAGGAGCGCGCCCTCGGAGTGAGCCTGATTCCTCAGCTCACGCAGGAAGTCGTCGGGGGGGACCCGGACTCCGCCCCGCCCCTGGATCGGCTCCACGATCACCGCCCCGACCGGGCGCCCGGCCGCCTCCCCCTCACGGAACGCATGGCGGACGGCCTCGAGGGCCTCCCCGGCCGAGGTGTCCTCCCCCTCGAGCACATCGGGAAAGGGCACGAACTGAACCCCATCATGCAGGTGCCGCCGGAACGGACCCCGGAAGTCCTCGCGTGCGGTGGTCGCGAGCGCCCCCGGCGTGAGCCCGTGATAGGAGCCCTCGAAGGCGATGACCCCCGGCCGATCGGTGGCCAGCAGCGCGGTCTTGAGTGCGATCTCGACCGCCTCGGAGCCCGAGCTCGCCAGCACCCCCAGGGACTCCCGCCACGGCGCCAGCTCGGCCAACGCCTCCAGAAGCTCCACCTTCAGCGCGGGCGGGTGCACGTCGCCCATCCCGTGGATCAGCTCTCCGGCCTGCGCCCGGATCGCCTCGACGATCGCCGGGTGTGCGTGGCCGGCCACCGATACCCCGAAGGCGCCGGTCAGATCGAGATACACATTCCCGTCGGCATCGCGAACGTTGGCGCCCCGGGCCTCGGTCCAGAACACCGGAAAATCCGGTCCCAGGAAGGTCACGTTCCGGGACTCGACGGCGGCCAGTCGCGCGGCGAGAGCCGAGGACCGGGGTCCGGGAGGTGGCGTCAGCATCCGGGGCAGTTCCCGGCCGAACGCGGGGCTCGGGTGAATCATGATCGAAACCTCCCTCATTCTGCTTGAATCGTCGTGAAATCCCACGAGTCCAGCCGTTCCGCCCCGTGGTCCGCTGACGACTCCGAGCGCTCGTGAACCTCAATGATAACGGGAATACTGAACCATGCACGGGCTCGGCTGGCACGCCGGTTGCCCCTCAGGGAAGCCGAACAGGTTCCCGTTCCCGACACCCGTACCCGGACGACCCATGACGATCCCATCCCCGGATCCCCACAGAGACGAGGAGGAGCTTCCATCCTCGCCTCTTCCGGGTCTCATCGGTGGATCGATGGCGTTTCGGACCCTGGTCCATGATGTCGAGGCGCTTCTCGCCGACCCCCCGCCCGTAATCCTCCTACGTGGCGAGACCGGGACCGGCAAGACCCTCCTGGCGCGAGCCATTCATATGCGCTCCCGGCCTCCCGGCTCCCCCTTTCTGATCCTGCCGTGTACCGCGCTTCCCCCCGATGTCATCGAGACGGAGCTGTTCGGAGATGGCGCCGACGGCGCCGACCGGCGCGGCGGCCTGCTCGCGCTGGCGGAGCCGGGCTCCCTTCTGCTCGAAGACGCGGACCGGCTCCCCCCACGCACCTTCACCCGGCTGCGCAACCGCATCCCCGCCGAGGGGTCGGCCGGACTGCAGCTGATCGCGACGACGCGTGTCCCCAAGCACGAGGTGGCCGGTGTGACCGACCTGCATGGCCTGGTCGCTCCCTGGATCGCCGATCGGGGAATCGTCGTGCCTCCGCTCCGCCGCCGCATCGACGACCTCGCGCTCCTGGCCGAGCAGATTCTCGAAGAATGGTCGAGGGCCGAGGACCTGGAGCCGCCCGAACTCGGAGCGGGGGCCCTGGAAGCCCTCCATACTCACCCCTGGCCGGGGAACCTGCGGGAGCTCAAGAGCACGCTCGAGAACGCGGCCGGGATCGTGCCGGGAGGCTCGATTCGCGAGGAGCACCTGCGGATCCGTACGCGCGACACGCGACCCCTCACGCATGATCTCGACATGGCCCCCGAGATGATCCGGATTCCCAGCGACGGGAAGCCATGGGAGACCATCGAGGCCGAGGCCGTCGAGGCGACGCTGGAGCTGACCTCGTGGAACCGGAGCCAGGCGGCGCGGCTCCTCGGCATCTCCCGTCCCACCCTGACCCGCAAGATCCGGAAATACGGGCTCGAGGCACCGGTCGAGCTGAGCTGATCCGATCGATCCCCCGTTCGATCCTCCGACCGCTCCTCCAACTGCTCCGTAGACGCGCCCCCGTCGCCCTTCTAGCTTCCGTGCGAGCGCTTCGGCCCCCACCGATCGGGGCCGGGAGCGCCACGAACCGCTCATTCTCGACGGGAGTTGCCGGTGACGAAGAAGGACCGCTACGGAGCCAGGAGCATTGGAGACCGGGAGCTGCGCCCGGAAAGCCTCATGATGAGCTATGGGTATCGCCCCTCGCTCTCGGAGGGAGCGCTGAAGAGCCCGATCTTCCAGACCTCCACCTTCGTCTTCGACTCGGCCGAGGACGGCAAGGCCTTCTTCGAGGTCGCCTATGGGCTGAGGGAGCAGGAGGCGGGGGAGTCCCTCGGCCTGATCTACTCGCGGCTGAACAACCCGGACCTCGAGATCCTCGAGGACCGCCTCACCCTGTGGGACGACGCCGAGGCCGCCGCGGTCTTCGAGAGCGGGATGGGGGCGATTTCGACCACCGTCATGACCTATCTGCGCCCCGGCCAGACCCTGCTCTACTCGGAGCCGGTCTACGGAGGCACGCAGTACCTGTTCTCCGAGATCCTGCCGCAGTTCGGGATCGAGACCCGCTCCTTCCGTGCGGTCGGGGGCACCGCCGCCATGCACGAGGCCGCCCGGGACGCGGCCGACGACGGCACCCTGCGAATGATCTACATCGAGACCCCCGCGAACCCCACGAACCACCTGGTCGACATCGAGGCCGCGGTGGCCCTGGCGAAGGAGCATTCGGACCCCGAGCACCCCACACTGGTGGCGGTCGACAACACCTTCCTGGGTCCGATCTTCCAGAACCCCCTGCAGCTCGGTGCGGATCTCGTCCTCTACTCCCTCACCAAGTACGTGGGTGGGCACTCCGATGTGATCGCGGGCGCCTGCCTGGGCTCGGCCGAGCGGATCCACGAGGTCAAGGGCTCCCGCACCTTCTTCGGCAGCATGGCGGGACCCTGGACCGGCTGGCTCCTGATGCGCAGCCTCGAGACCCTCAAGCTGCGAATGACCCGGCAGTCCGAGACCGCGGGGCGCGTTGCCGACTGGCTCCTGCAGCACCCGAAGGTCACCCGCGTCTACTACCCGGGGCATCTCGGGGAGGACGATGAGGGCTACGAGATCTTCCAGCGGCAGTGTCATGCGGCCGGGGGCATGGTGTCCTTCGACCTCGACGGCGGAGAGGCCGCCGCCTTCCGGTTCCTGAACCATCTCAAGCTGGTCAAGCTCGCGGTGAGCCTGGGCGGAACGGAGTCGCTCGCCCAGCACCCGGGGACCATGACGCACTCCGACATCCCCGCGGCGGATCAGCGCGAGATGGGGATCACCGAGTCGATGGTGCGCCTGTCGGTGGGGGTCGAGGACTTCGACGACCTGGTTGCCGACCTTTCCCAGGCGCTGGCTGCCGTGTAGGTGAGTGGTGCGGGCCGGGGCACCCCCGGTCGGCGCGCTCCCGTCGGTGGGCACCCGTCGACTCAGCCGTCCGCCGGGATCTCGATGAAGGCGCGCCACTCGACGTAGGGGACGTCGAAGTCGTCCAGGGTGAGCAGGAGCACACCCTCGGCGTCGGCGTACAGGGGTCGGCTCCGGGCAGGCGTCTGCAGCATCCCCTCGGCCCGCTCCCCTGCGGGGTCCACGATCAGCCACCGCTCGGCCGTCGTGCCCACCCCCGACGGGTGATTTCGGGGGACCAGGTCGAGCGCCCCCAGCCAGACGCGACCCTCGGCATCGACGAACAGGTCGATCACCGAGGGCAGCAGCTCCGGGTACTCGCGGTCCCGATGGGTCGTCCGTATGGCCTGCCGCTGGTCCTCGGACGTGGCTCCCTCCAGCGACGACTCGAGCAGCCGGTTACGCACCCCCTGATCGAAGGGCCGCGGCTCACGCCCGACCCGAATCACTCGATCGGCCGCGCCCTCGAGCGAGCGATGCTCCGCCTCCCATCGCACCCCCTCGACCGTCCAGAACCCCTCCTGCGCCGATGCAGCGAGGAGCTGCGGGTGGTACCAGGGACGTGTCATGGCGACCAGCATCCCCCCACCACTCCCGGCCTCGCTGTGCAGCACGATCGTGGATCCGACGAAGGTCGAGAGGGTGTCGGCCGGCCCGCCCGACGCCCGCACGACGCTGGCGGGCGGCTGATGAAGCCCGTCGGTCACCCCAGACGGAAACCCCTCGCCGATCGCCACGGCCTCGTCCGGCCCCGTCGGGAGGGTGGCGAGGATCCTCCCGGACGTCATCTCGCGCAGGGGCGCCCACTCCCGAACCAGCTCGCCGGTCGGCTCGAATTCGCTGAATCGGCGGGTCCGGGAGTCCCAGACCGTGAGCGTCCCCTCCGGACCCAGCGATAGCGAGGCCGGCACCCCGAACTCGCCGGGGCCCCCTCCCAGCGCGCCGAAGGTGCCCAGGAGCGCACCATCGGGGCCAAAGCGGCGAACCGGAGCGCCCCGCGCGTCCAGGACCACGATCTCACCCTCGGGGGTCCGCAGGGCGTCGCGCACCGTCGAGAACTGAAGGGCCTCATCGCCCTCCATGACCCCCAGGCGCACCTCGGGCTCCTCGCTCAGCCGAAAGGAGGCCTCGCTCTCGAGTACCTCGGCCGGGAACTCCAGGATCGTCACCCCGGCGGAGTCCCGCACCATCGGCTCCAGCGAGGCGTCGGAGCCCGCGCGGTCGGCACAGGCGGAGGAAAGGGCGGCCATGATCAGCACGGCGACCCACCGGCGGGAGCATCGACCGACCACGGAGCCGGTCCCGACGAATTCCTTCGTTTCGATCATGCCCCATGGTACGTCCCCCCAGCCCGTCGCGAAAGCGAGGAAACGCGTCACCGCATCAGAGGAAACGCGTCACCACATCAGAGGAAACGCGTCACCACATCATGTAGATATAACCCCAGCCGGCCACGTACCCGGCCAGCAGGAGGCACCCCTTCCACCGGGTCAGGTTGAGATGGTGGATCGCGAGGGGGAGCAGCAGGAGTGAAATGAAGAAGGTGACCGGCAGCTCGACCGTCAGAACTCTCGGCAGGAGCGAAAAGGGTTGCACGAGCGCCGTGCCCCCCAGGACGAAGGTGAGGTTGAAGATGTTCGACCCCACGATATTCCCGACCGCCATGTCGGACTCACGCCGGGCAGCCGCCACCACGGTGGTGGCCAGCTCCGGGAGCGAGGTGCCGATCGCCACCGCCGACAGGCCGATCACGAGCTCCGAGACCCCCAGGTCCATGGCCAGGCGGCTGGCCCCGCGCACGACTCCCTGTCCCCCCCCGACCAGGGCCAGCGAGCCGACCACGACCAGCGCCAGCGGCATGGCGATCAAACGCAGCGAGTCGATGCGACCGGGACGCGCCTGGCCTTTCGGCGCCGGCTCGTCGAGGGTGATCTCGACCAGCGCCGCGCCCTCCTCACGGGCGTGCGGAACGAGCGAGATCAGGTAGGCCCCTAGCACCCCGATCAGGATCATCCCCTCGATTCGCCCGAGGCCGAGATTCCAGAGGAGGGGCAGGGTCAGAATCGTGATCGCCAGCATCCACGGGAGATCGCGCCGAACCACGCGAGGGGAGACGCTCAGGGGCCTCATGACCGCAGCGAGCCCCAGGATCAGGCCCACATTCGCCATATTCGAACCCAGCACGTTGCCCATCACGATGTCGGGGCTCCCCTGGAGCACCGCCAGCACACCCACCACGAATTCGGGCGCCGAAGTCCCCACCGAGACCACCGTGAGCCCGATGAACAGGGGCTTGACCCCCAGCCGACCGCCGAGCTCCACCGCGCCCCGAATCAGCCATTCGGCGCCCAGGTAGAGCAGCAGTCCTCCCCCTGCGAGCAGGAGAATCGAGAGGATCACGAACGCCGATCCAACCAGTCGGTCAGGTCGTCGAGACTCCGACAGTTGAGGACATGGTCGGGCCCCACCCATCCCCGCCGGGCCTGCTCCAGTCCCGGCTCCATGAAGTCCAGCTGCGACTCCCGGTGCGCGTCCGTCGCGACGCTGATCGGCAACCCGAGCTCCCGTGCCCGGAAGAGGTGCCGGTCATGCAGGTCGAGTCGACGCGGGTTGGCGTTCAGCTCGACGGCCACCTCGTGCTCCCCGGCGGCCTCGAGAATCGCCTCGATGTCGATCGGATAGGGCTCGCGACGATTCAGGAGCCGCCCCGTGGGATGCACCAGGATGTCGACCAGGGGGTGCCGGATCGCCGCCAGCACCCGCTCGGTCTGGGCGTCGCGGCTCAGCCCCATGTGCGAGTGCACTGCCACCAGCACGATGTCGAGCCCCTCGAGCACGTCGTCGGGCAGATCCAGCGAGCCGTCCTTCAGGATGTCGACCTCGCACCCGCGAAACAGGTGGATCCCGTCGACCTCCTCGCGCACCCGCTCGATCTCGTCCCACTGCTCGCGCACCCGCTCCGGAGTCAGCCCGTTGGCGATCGTGACATCCTGCGAGTGGTCGGTGATCGCCAGGTACTCGTACCCGCGGTCACGGCAGGCCCGGGCCATCTCGGCGATCGAGGCCTTCCCGTCACTCCAGGTCGAATGCATGTGCAGGTCGCCCCGGATCCGATCGACCGTCACGAGTTCCGGAAGCTCACCACCCTCGGCGGCCTGGATCTCGCCCCGATTCTCGCGAAGCGCCGGTGGGATCCAGGGAAGGTCGACGGCGGCGAAGACCTCCTCTTCGGTCTCACCCGCCACGCGCTCCCCCTCGCCCGGCTCCATCCGGTCCGCATCGGTGCCCTCGGGCACCCGAAAGACGCCGTACTCCGACACCTTGAGCCCCCGCCGCTGCGCCCGCTTGCGCAGCTCCACGTTGTGCTCCTTGGACCCGGTGAAGTAGTGGAGGGCGGCACCATAGTCGGATCGGCCCAGGATCCTCAGGTCGATCGGCAACCCGGAGCGGAGCACCACGCTCCCCCGTGTGGCGCCCGACATCTCGACCCGGTCCACCTCGGAGTATCCGGTGAACCGATCCATCAGGGCCTGGCGATCGTCCTCGCCCCCATCGCAGAGCGCGAGCAGGTCGAGGTCTCCGACCGTCTCCTTCCCCCTCCGGTAGCTTCCCGCCACCTCGAGCCGCTCCAGCTCGGGGGCCTCCTCGAGATGCTCCAGCAGCCCTCGCAGCAGCTGCCGCGCGTCGAGGCGCAGGAACCGTCCCTGCTGCTTCCGCAGGTCCTCGATCGAACGCAGGATCTTCGTCGCGCTCCTCGCCCCGAATCCCTCGAGCGCCTCGACACGCCCGTCCTCGACCGCGACCTCGAGCTCTTCGGGCGTCGTGATCCCGAGCTCCTTCCAGATCTTTCTGGCCTTCTTGGGACCCACCCCGTCCAGCCGGGTCAGCACCGCCAGCTCGCGCGGCACCTCGGCCGTCACCTCGGCCAGCATCTCCAGCTCCCCGGTGGCCAGCAGCTCGCGGATGTGCGAGTCCATGTCCTTGCCGATCCCCGGGAGCTCCGTCAGGTCTTCGCCGTCGCGAACCATGTGGACCAGCGGACGCGTGAGCCCTCCGACGGTGCGAACGGCGTTCCGGTAGGCCCGGATCCGGAAGGGGTTCGCCCCCTTGATCTCGAGCAGGTCGGCAAGTTCGTTCAATCGGTCGGCGATCTCGATGTTTTCCATGGCACCCAAACTAATGGATCACACGGAAGATCGACCAGAAGGTCCTCGCAAAGCGATCGTACGGCCGGGGTTCAGCGGGGGGAGGCGCGCGATCCCCAGGCGCGGGTGACCATGGCCTTCTCGACCATCCGGTCCCGCCCGCCCTTGCACCCCGGAGTCCGGAGCCCCAAGCTGACTGGACACCCGTCATTCCCATGGAGGCCGTATGTCCGCACCCCTGATCCGGGGACAGGAGTCACCCTCGCTCGCCCTCGGACCCTCGCCCGCCCGCGCGACGAGCTCGCCGAGAGCGCCCGAAGCGTCCAGCGCCACCCAAGCGCCCGGCGCCATCAGAGCCCATTTCGCCGGAGCCCTCCCCGCAGGGACAGGGCTCCTCACGATGGTGCTCGCCCTCGTGCTCGCCCTCGCCCCGGCCCTCGCCCCGACCGCGCTCGCCGCCGAAGACCCCCTCTTCGGCATCCACGAGGTCGACGACCGCCTCCACTTCGCGATCCCCGACTCGATCCTGGGGCGCGATATGCTCCTGATGAGCCGCTTCGCGAAGGCGCAGGAAGGCCTGGCCATGGGGGGCGCCAACATGGCGCCGAACCTGGTCGTGCGCTGGGAGCGCCGCGGGGACCGGATCCTCCTCCGGGGCATCTCGCACTCGAATGCGGCCGACGAGGGCACCCCGGTCGCCCTGGCCGTCGCCAACTCGAACTTCCCGCCGATTCTGGCGAGCCTCCCGATCGAGTCGACCGAGGCCGGGCGGCACCGGGTCGACGTCACCGACCTGTACCTGGGCGACCACCCGGTCTTCTCGCTCCCGCGGAATCGGCGCAGCCAGCTCGGGGTGAGCAGCCACGCGCGGGACCGGAGCTGGCTCGAGTTCACCCGGAGCTTCCCGATCAACGTCGAGGTCCGGGTCGTGCGCACCTACGCGGCCGCCCAGGCCCCCTCGAATGCCCGCGGAGGCGCGGTCTCGTTCGAGGTGAACCACTCGATGATCCTCCTCCCCGAGGAGCCGATGATGCCCCGGCTCTACGACGAGCGCGTGGGCTACATCTCGCTCACCCGGACCAACTACTCGAGCGACTTTCAGGGTGTGCGCCCCGAGCGGTACCTGCGGCGCTACCACCTGGAGCCCTCGGACCCCGAGGCCTTCGCCCGCGGGGAGCTCGTGGAGCCGGTCGAGCCCTGGGTCTGGTACATCGATCCGGCCACCCCCGAGGAGTGGATCCCCTACTTCAAGGAGGGGATCCTGGAGTGGAACGAGGGCTTCGAGATGGCCGGCTTCCGCAACGCGATCCAGGTCCGCGTGGCCCCCACCGAAGAGGAGGACCCCGACTTCAGCCTCCTCGACGCCCGTCACTCGGTGATCCGGTACGTCGCCACCACGACGCGCTCGGCCAACGCGGGGGGCGACGTGGTCGACCCGCGCTCGGGCCAGGTGATCCGGGCGCACATGAACATGTATCATGGGCTCATGGAGCGGATGCGCTGGCAGCTGCTCAGCCAGGTCGCGGCCGCGAACCCGAACCTGCAGACCAGCCGGCTTTCGGAAGAGGACATGGGCGAGGCGCTGCGCTACGTGGTCTCGCACGAGAAGGCCCACGCGGTCGGCTTTCCGCACAACCAGCGGGCCAACTTCGTCTTTCCCGTCGACTCGCTGCGTGACGCCGACTTCGTGGAGCGGATGGGGCACTCCGGATCGTCGGTCGGCCGCACCCGCTTCAACTACGTGGCGCAGCCGGGCGACGGGGTGAATCCCGAGCGCCGCATCGGCCTCTGGGACAAGTTCGCCGTCATGTGGGGCTACCGCCCGATCCTCGAGGCCACGACCCCGCAGGAGGAGCTCGAGACCCTGAACGAATGGGTCCTCGAGTACGTCGACGAGCCCTGGGCCCGCTTCGGCGGACCCCTCTTCGGAATCGACGTGGAGTGGGATCCCTACCGGATGACCGAGGGGATCAGCGACGATCCCGTCCGGGCCGCCCGCTACGGGATGCGGAATCTCGAGGCGGCGCACGCGAACCTCCTCGACTGGCTCCTCGACGAGGGCGACGACTACTACGAGATCGAGACGCACCACCTGCAGATGCTCACGCAGTGGAACCGCTACGCCGAGCACGCCTCGGCCGCGATCGGGGGCAGCTTCACGCACAACAAGCGCGTCGGAGAGCCGGGTGTCGTCTACGAGGAGGTCCCGGCCGCCTACCAGCGCGAGGCCTTCTCCTTTCTGGACGAGTACGTCTTCCAGACACCCCAGTGGGCCCTCGACCTCGACATCCTGAGGCGCCTCGAGCACGCGGGCGCCGTCGAGCGGATCCGCGCGTACCAGGTCCTCGGGGTGGAGCGAATGCTGAACCACGCCCGCCTGGCCCGCATGATCGAGCAGGAGACCTTCCTGGGCAACGACACCTACCGGCCCGCTGAGATGCTCGACGACCTCAGGGAGGCCGTCTGGCGCGAAGTGGCCTCCGGGGCACCGATCGACACCTACCGCAGGAACCTCCAGCGCGGATACCTGGACCAGGCCCGGCATCTCCTCCACGAAGCCGAATCGAATCACTGGTCCCCGCCCTCGAGCGGCAACCTCAGGGTCAGCTCGAACAACGACCCGCCGCTGAACGCCGACCTTCACATCGGCCAGTCCGACATCCGCCCCCTCGTGCGCGATCAGCTCCGGCTACTGCACGGCGAGATCGAGACCCGGCTCGAGGCCGGCGTCGACGACCGGATGACCCGAATCCATCTCGAGGAGGCGCTGGAGAGGATCCAGCGTGCCCTCTGACCACCCTCAGCACCGCAGACACATGTCACGACACCCGAAGCAGGAGACACGCATGACCACCCGACTCGAGTCCGCCACGGCCCCCCGTCGGGGGCGCCTGGCCGCACTGTTCATCCTTCCGCTCATGGTCTGGGCCCTGGCCGCGCCGAACGGGCTCGAAGCCCAGGAGCGCAGCTACTCCGAGGTCGTCTCGGGCGCCGATTCCCAGGAGGGCCTCTTCACGGTCCACCAGATCGACGACCGCCTCCTCTTCGAGATCCCCGATTCGATCATGGGCCGCGACATGGCGATCATGAGCCGCTTCGCGAAGGCGCAGGAGGGGCTCGCGAACGGGGGCGACCGGATGACCGGCAACATGGTCGTGCGCTGGGAGCGGCGCGACGACCGGGTCTACCTTCGGGGGGTGTCGCACAGCAACACCGCCGACGAGGGCTCGAACGTCCGCCTCGCGGTCGACAACTCCAACTTCGCTCCGATCCTGGCCAGCTTCGCGGTCGAGGCGTCGGGCTCGGGCACGAGTGTGGTCGATGTGACCGACATGTACATGGGCGACCATCCGGTCTTCTCGCTCCCCCGAAACCGGCGTTCCCAGATGGGCGTTCGGGGCTTCGCCTCGGACCGCAGCTGGATGGAGTGGACCCGCTCCTTCCCGATCAACGTCGAGATTCGGGTGGTGCGCACCTATTCGGCGGACCAGCCCCCCTCGAATGCCCGGGGCGGCGCGGTCTCGTTCGAGGTGAACCACTCGATGATCCTGTTGCCCGAAGAGCCGATGATGCCGCGGCTGGCGGACCATCGGGTCGCCTTCGGCGCCATCTCGGTGACCGACTACTCGAGTGACTTCCAGGGCGTGCGGCCCAACCGCTACCTGCGACGCTACCGCCTCGAGCCCTCGGATCCGGAGGCCTTCGCGCGCGGGGAGCTGGTCGACCCGGTCGAGCCGATCGTCTGGTACATCGACCCGGCCACCCCCGAGAAGTGGGTGCCCTACTTCATTGCCGGCATCGAGGAGTGGAACGAGGCCTTCGAGCAGGCGGGCTTCAGCAACGCCATCCAGGCCCGCCTCGCCCCCACCGAAGAGGAGGACCCGGAGTTCAGTCTCCTGGATGCGCGCTTCTCGGTGCTCCGCTACGTGGCGACCCCCACCCGCTCGGCCAATGCCGGGGGCGACGTGGTGGATCCCCGTTCCGGCGAGGTGATCCGGGGCCACATCAACATGCTCCATGGCCTCGATGAGCGCCTCCGCTGGTGGCTCGTCTCGCAGGTCGCCACCGCGAATCCCAACTTCCAGACGAACCAGCTCTCCGAGGAAGACCTGGGTGAGGCGCTCCGCTACGTGGTCTCGCACGAGATGGCCCACGCCAAGGGTCTCCCCCACAACCAGCGGGCCAACTTCGTCTTCCCCGTCGACTCGCTCCGGAGCGCCGAGTTCACCGACCGGATGGGACACTCGGGCTCCTCGGTCGGCCGGACCCGCTACAACTATGTGGCGCAGCCCGGCGACAATGTGAATCCCGAGCGCCGGGTCGGCCTCTGGGACATGTGGGCCATCGAGTACGGCTACCGGCCCATCCTCGAGGCGGAGACCCCCGAAGACGAGGTCGCGACGCTCAACCAGTGGATCACCGAGCGTGCCGACCGCCCCTGGTACCTGTCGGCCACCGCGCAGTTCGGGATGGATGTCGAGTGGGACCCCTACCGGATGACCGAGGGGATCTCGGACGACCCCGTCGAGGCCGCCGTGTACGGAATGCGCAACCTGCGCACCGCGACCGAGAACCTGATGGACTGGGTCCTCGACGAAGGTGACGACTACTACGAGCTCGAGACCCACTACCTGCAGAACCTGACCCAGTGGAACCGCTACGCCGAGCACGCCGCCTCGGCGGTCGGAGGATCCTGGACGCACTACAAGTCGTATGGAGAGACGGTCGGTGACAACGACTGGATCTACACGCCGATCGAACCCGAATACCAGCGAAAGGCGATGGCCTTCATCGACGAACACATCCTGCAGACGCCCGAGTGGGCGCTCGACATGGACATGCTGCGTCGCCTCGAGCACGCGGGGGCCGTGGAGCGGATCCGGGCCTATCAGGAGCTCGCCGTCCAGCGCTTCCTGAACCACGCCCGGCTGGCCCGTATGATCGAGCACGAGGCCTTCCTGGGCGATGCCACCTACCGTCCGGCCGACATGCTCGACGACGCCCGCGAGATCATCTGGCGCGAGGTCACGGCCGGCTCGGCGATCGACACCTACCGCCGCAACCAGCAGCGGGCGTACCTGGACCAGGCGCACTACCTGCTGCACGAGGCGGAGTCGAACCACTGGTCCCCACCGGGCAGTGGAAACCTGCGGGTCAGCTCGAACAACGACCCGCCGCTGAACGCCGACCTGCACATCGGGCAGAGCGACATCCGCCCGCTGGTGCGTGATCAGCTCCGACTCCTGCGCGACGAGGTGCAGTCGGCGCTCGACTCCGGGGTGTCGGACCGCATGACCCGTATCCACCTCGAGGACAGCCTCGAGCGCATCGGAGCCGCCCTCCGTTGAACTTCGCGACGGTCTCCCGCTCCCTCGGGCTCCTCACGATCCTGGCGTTCGTGGGGGCGGGAGTCCTGCTTTTGATGCTGGCGCTGCCTGCGGGCCGCCGGTGGCTGCGCCGCAACTTCGAAGGCGAACACCGGGGTCTGCTCGGGCTCGCCCTGGGGATCGCCACCTTCGCCAGCGTCGGCAGCCTGTACCTGTCCGAGTCGGTCGGTTTCATCCCCTGTCTGCTCTGCTGGTACCAGCGGATCGCCATGTACCCGCTGGTGCCGGTCCTGGCGGTCGGGGCCCTGCTGGCCGATCGGGGGGCGTGGCGATACGGGTTGCCCCTGTCCGTGATCGGGCTCCTGATCGCGGCCTACCACGTGCTGATCCAGCTCCGTCCGGGACTCGATGCCGGGATGTGCGAGGCGGGCGTGCCCTGTACCGCCCGCTACCTGGCGATCTTCGGCTTTATCTCGATCCCGGTCATGGCCGGGGCGGCCTTCCTGCTGATCAGCGCGATCCTGCTGGTGGTGTGGACCGCGAACCGCGACGGCGAAAGCTTCGACGAGGTCGCGCCTGCCGAGCAACCGGATCCAATGGGCTGACCGGGCCGACTCGGCCATCCGGGCAACGGGGGCCACGCGGACCCCCCTACGGGATCAGGGCCCGATCCGGACCTCGCCGCGCGGGGGCGGGAGGAGGATCGTCTCCTCGTCTCCGTCCCGACTCCGAAGCACCTCGATCGAGGAGCTCCCCCGCACCTCCATAATCGTCTCCAGGAACTCGAAGGGCCCATCGATCGACTGCCCCGCCACCTCGAGGATCCGATCGCCGGCTTCGAGTCCGCGTGCCTCGATCTCGGGGGTCACGTGGAGGACCTCGGCGCCGGAGCCACCCCCGACCGGCGACCCGAGCGTCACTCCTCGCAGGCGCACCACCGGATCTCCGCCAGAGGCCGCGATGAAATCCAGCTCGGGGGCCAGCTCGACCAGCTCCCTGTGGACCAGGATGCGGGCATTCGTTCTCACCGCCAGGGCCAGCGCGTCGGACGGACGGGTGTCGATTTCACGCATCCCGTCGGGGGTGCGGATGCGCAGAAGGCCGAAGTAGGTGTTCTGCCGCAGCTCGGTGACCCGAACCTCTTCGAGGGTGCCGTTCAGTTCGTCGATGACCGAGACGAGCAGGTCGTGCGTGAGGGGCCGGGGAAAGTCGAGGCCCTGCAGCGCCTGGATGATCGCCGCGGCCTCGATCTCTCCGATCCAGATCGGGAGGACCTCGTTCCAGTCGGAGTGCAGAAGGGCGAGCGGCTCGCGCGAGTAGAGCTCGACGCCGATCGAGGCGACCTCGACTTCGAGAAAGGCTTCGTCGGAGAGCTGGGCCGCTGCCGGGGGGGCCGTCGCCGCACTCACGACGAGACCTGCGCTCAGCATCAGTGCGCCACCCAACGCCAGAAGCGATTTCGCAGCCCTGTCCGAACTCTCGGTTCGACCCGAGGTCCCAGCCGCATGCGAATTCACGTATCGGGGGGAGCCCGCGCCCCGAGCCACCACCGACCGAAGCTTCGTCACGGGGGATCTCATCGAGGGCTCCTTCTGAACGGGGGGTGAGGGCAGTAGCCTCCTCGACCCCCTGCCGGAGCCGGAGTTCCCCCTATGCGCCCTCCAGCTCGTCCAGAAGGGCCAGAAAGCCCGCTTCGTCGAGGATCTCGACCCCGAGTTCCTCGGCCTTTGCCCGCTTGCGCCCCGCGCCCGGCGCGGCCACGACCACGTCCGTCTCTCCACTCACCGACGAGGTGGCCTTCGCGCCCAGCGCCTCGACCCGCTTCTTCGCCGCGCCGCGCGTCATGCTCTCGAGCGACCCGGTGAAGACGAAGGTCTGCCCCTCGAGGGGTCCACCGGCGCCCGTCTGCTCCGGCACGGTGAGCGCCTCCATCTGCGCATGAAGCGCGTCGATCGCACCCCGATTGTGCTCGTCTGAAAGGAACTCCACGATCAGCTCCGACATGGTCGGACCCACTCCCTTCACCGCTTGGAGCGCCGCGCGATCGGCGGCGAGGAGAGCCTCGAGACTCCGGAAGTGCGTCGCCAGATCGCGGGCCACCGTGGCACCGACCTCGGGGATCCCGAGCCCGTACAGGAAGCGCCTGAGCTCGGTGGTCCGCCGTCGCTGGATCGCCTCGACCAGCTTGGTCGCGGATTTCTCGGCGAACCCCGGAAGGGGCTCGATCTCGTCGACGCCCAGGTCGAAGAGCTCCGCCGGCTGGTGAACCAGCCCCCGATCGACGAGAAGCGCCGCGGTCTCCTCCCCGAGCCCCTCGATATCGAGGCCGGAGCGCGAGGCAAAGTGCACGATCCGGCCCTTGAGCTGCGCCATGCACCCGAAGCGATTGGGGCAATAGGTGAAGGGGCCGCGCTCCTCGACGGGGGTGTCGCAGTTCGGGCACCGCGGGGGCATCCGGAAGGGCTCGGCCCGCTCGCGCCCCTCCTCGGACACCACCTCGACCACCTGGGGGATCACGTCACCGGCCCGCTGGACGCGCACCCGATCGCCCTCGCGCACATCCTTGCGCTCGAGCTCCTCGCGGTTGTGGAGCGTGGCCCGCGAGACCGTCACCCCACCGACCTCGACCGGGCGCAGGAGCGCGACCGGCGTGAGGACCCCGGTGCGTCCCACCTGAATGGCGATCCGTTCGATGCGCGTGATCTCCTTTCGGGGCTCGAACTTGTACGCCAGCGCCCACCGGGGATGGTGCGAGGTGCTCCCCAGGTCGACCCGGTCCTCGAGATCGTCGAGCTTGATGACGACCCCGTCGATTTCGTAGTCGAGGGTGTCGCGGTCCTCGTCGTAGCGGGCATGGTACGCCAGGATCTCGTCGACCGTGGTCACCCGCTCGACCCGCTCGGGCACGACGAGCCCCCATTCGCGGAGGGCCTCGATGCCCTCCATGTCGGTGCGGAAATCGGCCCCCTCCACATCCAGAACATCGTAGGCCAGGCACTCCAGCGGCCGCCGCGCCGTCACCGACGGGTCGAGCTGACGGATCGCCCCCGATGTGGCGTTTCTGGGGTTGGCGTAGGGGGCCGATCCCTCTTCCATGAGCTGCTCGTTGAGCGCCTCGAAGGCCGACAGGCGCATGAGGATTTCGCCGCGCACAGCCAGCAGGTCCGGGGCGGAGCGCCCCACGGTCCGCAGCCGCAGGGGCACCGACGGGATCGTCCGCACGTTCTCGGTGACCCCTTCACCCTCGCGGCCATTGCCCCGTGTGACGGCGCGATCGAGCACCCCGTCGACGTAGACCAGCTCGATCGAGATCCCATCCAGCTTGGGCTCGAGCAGGAAGGCGGGGAGGGCTTCATCGGCGGCGTCCCCCGCCGGGGGGTCGCCTGACGAGGCCCGGGAATCGCCCCCCTCCGCCACAGGCTCTCCGGAGGTTTCTCCGGAGCGCGAGTCCGTCCCCCCGTCATGCCCCAGCGCCTTCAGCACCCGCTCGTGAAACCGGCGCACCTCTGAGGGTTCCTGGGTCGAGTCGAGCGAGAGCATGGGAGCCGTGTGCCGGATCGTGGGGAGAGAGTCGACCGGATCGGCGCCCACGCGCTGCGTCGGAGAGTCGGGGGAGAGGAGCTCCGGATGGGCCTCCTCGAGCGCCTTCAACCGCCGGAAGAGCCGATCGTACTGGGCATCCGAGATCTTCGGCGCCGCTTCGACGTAGTAGTGATGGTCGTGCTCCCGGATCTCGGCGCGCAACCGCTCGATCTGGTCGCGCGCCGCGTCGGTCGAGAGCTCGGCGGGCGGAACTTCGGAGAAGAGGTCTTCGGGGTTCATCGAAGGTCGGAGTTCGGCTCGGGATCGGAAATCGTTCGGCCCGGGGGCGCTCATTGCCGCCAACAGCTCGCCGGGCGCTCGAAGTGTGCCGTGGAAGTATACGGCGCCACCCCTGCGAGCCCCACCCCCGCGGTACCCGACCCCGTTCCGACCCGGCGGCCCCGGACTCCGCCTCGGCCCCGCGGCACCTAATCGCAGGTGAGTGGTACACGAGATTCCAAACACCGAACGGGCCCACGTAATGGACGCGGGCCGAACGGGGCCGGACGAATCGCCGGCGCCGAACCCAATGAGGAGAACACGACATGGACACTGCCGTAATAGAGGACCAGGGACGCGAGGCCCCCGAGGACATCATGGGATCCGGAGACCCCTCCGATCGCCCCCCCTTCAAGGTGGCGGACCTGGGACTCTGGAAACTCGGACGAGACGAGATCCGGCTGGCCGAGCACGAAATGCCGGGGCTGATGGCGCTGCGCGAAGAGTACGCCGGCCAGAAACCGCTCGAGGGCGCCCGGATCATGGGATCGCTGCACATGACCGTGCAGACCGCGGTCCTGATCGAGACCCTCCGGGAGCTCGGCGCCGATCTGCGCTGGGTGTCGTGCAACATCTTCTCGACCCAGGACCATGCGGCCGCCGCCACCGTGGTGGGCCCCGACGGCACCCCCGACGACCCGAAGGGCGTGCCCGTCTTCGCCTGGAAGGGAGAGACGCTCGAGGAATACTGGTGGTGCACCGAGCAGGCGCTGATGTGGCCGGATGGTGGCGGACCCAACCTGCTTCTCGATGACGGGGGCGATGCGACGCTGCTGGTGCACCGTGGCAAGCAGTTCGAGGACGCCGGCGAGATTCCCGAGTTCGACGAGGACAACGACCCCGAGGAGTGGGGCGAGATCCTGAAGCTCCTGCGCCGGGTGCGCGCGGTCGATCCCACGCGCTGGAACCGGGTGGCGGCCGACATTCGCGGGGTCTCGGAAGAGACGACGACCGGGGTGCATCGCCTCTACGAGATGATGCGCGACGGGACGCTCCTCTTCCCCGCCATCAATGTGAACGACTCGGTCACCAAGTCGAAGTTCGACAACCTGTATGGCTGCCGGCACTCCCTGACCGACGGGATCCTGCGCGCCACCGACGTCATGCTTTCGGGCAAGGTGGCGGTGATCTGCGGGTATGGAGACGTGGGCAAGGGATGCGCCCAGGCGCTGCGAGGCCAGGGGGCCCGGGTGCTGATCACCGAGATCGATCCGATCTGCGCACTTCAGGCCGCCATGGAGGGCTACCAGGTGGTCCGCCTGGAGGACGTGCTCGAGACCGCTGACATCTTCGTCACCGCCACCGGCAACAAGGACATCATCACCGCCGACCACATGGCGAGGATGAAGGACAAGGCGATCGTCGGGAACATCGGCCACTTCGACAACGAGATCGACATGGCGGGTCTCAAGAAGAAACCGATCAAGCGGCACACGATCAAGCCGCAGCTCGACGAGTTCATCTTCCCCGACGGGCACTCGGTGCTGGTGCTGGCCGAGGGGCGGCTGCTCAACCTGGGCTGCGCGACGGGGCATCCGTCCTTCGTGATGTCGGCGTCGTTCACCAACCAGGTGATGGCGCAGATCGAGCTGCACCGGCACGCCGACGAGTACGAGATGGGCGTGACCACACTGCCGAAGCATCTCGACGAGAAGGTGGCGCGCCTGCACCTGGACAAGCTGGGGGTGCGGCTCACCGAGCTCACGCCCGATCAGGCCGAGTACATCGGCGTGCCCCCCGAGGGCCCCTACAAGCCGGAGCACTACCGGTACTGAGGCGGACCGAGGGAAGGCCGAAGGACGGGTGCGGGGGGCGCGATCGGCCCCTCGCACCCGTTTTGTCTTGCCGGGTGGTGACTCTGCCGGATCGACCCCGAGGGCTGGTCAGGGGCGCACGGACTCCGTCAGCGTCCGGGCGCGCTCTTCTGCCGTGCTTCGATACAGGGCGTCGTGGGGAGTCGCGACCCCCACCGAGCGATACCATTCGAGGGCTTCCCGACTGCGTCCCGCCCGGTCGAGGGCCACGGCCATGAGGTAGCGCTCGCGGGCCAGGGCGAAGAAGGGCGACGAGAAAGCGGCCTGGTGCCAGGTCTCGAAGTGGACACCCCCCAGCGCCCGGATCGCGTCGTCGAAGCGCCCTGCCCCAAGGTGCAGTTCGGCCTCGAGTCCGGCCGCGAGGGAGCGCTGGAGCTGATCGGTCTGCGGGTCCGGGGCGGACTCGGTGCGCAGGCTCTCGAGCAGGCGGCCCGCGGCTTCGACCTCTCCGACCTGGGCACGCAGGAGCCCCTCCAGGTAGAGCTCCAGGACCCGCTCCAGACCCGGATGTCCGGTCACCCCGGGGATTTCCAGCCCCAACCCCTGATCCACATCCCGCTCCGACGGGGGCCACTCATCGAGCCATCGCGCGATCCTCGCCGTATCGGGGGTCGCCCGGCGGTCGGGGTGCGCCAGGTGCAGGGCTTCGTAGTGAGTGCCCAGGACCGACGAGAGGGCCCGGCCCGCGTCCAACTCCTGCGCCACAGCCCGGGGATCGCTGCTCGCCGCCGCGAGGAATCCCGCCCGCCACAGATGCGACGCGGCCCGTACCGACGCGGGGCGACCCGAACCGACGAGGGACTCCAGAACCCGGGCCGCCCCCTCGGGATCGCCCCCGTAGGTCGCCACGAAGGCCGCCGCCACGAATCCCGGGATCGGCGGGGCCCGCTCCAGGCGGTCCTGCAGCCTCTCCATCTCGACGGAGTCACCGATCATCCACCCGACCATCACCTCCGAGGGCAGGAGCACCGGGGAATCGCGCAAGGGCGAGGTGCGAAGCGCCTCGATCTGCCAGACCGCCGCGGTACGATCACCGGCCAGGGCCGAGAGTCGGACGAGGTGCAGCATGGC
Organism: Gemmatimonadales bacterium; assembly: GCA_007692605.1. Classification (GTDB taxonomy): domain Bacteria; phylum Gemmatimonadota; class Gemmatimonadetes; order Longimicrobiales; family Gaopeijiaceae; genus SLBA01. The sequence goes on along the minus strand of REBS01000078.1, from coordinate 21,012 downwards.
CTCGCTGTGGTCGGGATTCATCTCGATCACGCGTTCGAAGACCTCGCGCGCCTCGTTCAGCGCTCCGGACCGTCCCACTCGGGGGGCGCCGTGAAAGAGCACTTCGCCCAGCGCGTACCAGCCGTCGACGAACTCGGGCTCCGAAGCCAGGAGGGTGCGAAGTGCGCTCTCGGCCTGGACGGTCTCGCCGGCATGGTAGCGGTGCACGGCCTCGAGGAGCTGGCGGTCCCGGGACGGGAGCCGGTCGCCGTGCAGTCGGGCACGATCGAGCGACTCCCGCATCTCCGCGGGGGTGGCGGTCCCGCCCCACTCGAGCGCGAGCGCTCTCCTCTGGTGGGCGAGGCCGAAGAGGGAGTCCGCCGCAAGCGCTCGGGCATAGGCATCGAGAGCCCGATCGTACCGCCCGCCCCGGAAGGCCGACTCGCCCTCGAGAAAAGCCCTGAGCGCGGGGATCGACCCGGTGGTCCTCGAGGCCACCTCGGCTCGAGCGGGCGAGGGGTCCGAGACCAGATACGGAACCAGTCCCCGCACCAGTTCGTCGACCCCTTCGAAGAGCGACGCGGCGGGAAGGGGAGACGTCTCGACCGTCGCCGGGGCCCCTCCATCGGTTCCGTAGAGGGTCGCCTGCAGGTGGATGCGCCCACCGCTCTCGACCACGGTCCCCAGCACGAACCGACCCGCCCCGAGTCCACGGGCCACTTCGGAGGCCTCCGGGGGTCCCGAGGGACCACCGGCGAGTGCAGCCACCACCGCGTGCCGGTCGATCGTGCGCAGCTCCCCGAGACCCTCGAGCCCCGCCGTCAGTAGGTCGGCAGCCCCCTCTCCCAGCCAGGCGCCGTCCGATGGACCGGTCTGCCCGAAGGTGAACACCGCCAGGGTATCGGTCGGGGACGGGGGCGGCGCCCCGTCGGGCCAGAGTGCAAGCACCGCAACTCCCGCGGTCACGATCGCGGCGATTCCGGCCGCAAGCCTCCAGCGGCGCCCTCCCTTCTCCCTCCCTCCACCGCCCGCATGACGACGATGGTGCGGCAGAGCGGCCGCGATAAGGGGCTCTCGGTCGGCTCGCGACTCCAACGCCCGCACCGCATTCGCATGCAGATCCTGCCTGCGTGCCGGATTCAGGCGATCGTAGACCACCTGCCGGAGGAGCCCGTGGGCCAGATCGATGCCCTCGACGCCCTCCCCGATCGGAGTCCGGCGCACCAGGCGTCGTGACAGCACTCGATCCAGGGCGTCGCGGAACCCGGCCGACCCCAATCCCGCGACCTCGCGCACAAGGTCGGGGGCGGACGGCGCCCCGAGGACCGCGAGCGCCTCGAGAATCATCCGGGCCGGGGCAGGGAGGGTCGCCAGGCGAGGTTCGAGAGCGGCCGCGACCCCCTCGACCAGCTCCGGTGATTTCGGGTCCAGCTCGGCCCGAAGGCGCCAGCGGCCATCCGGGTCGGGGTGCAGATCGCCGCGATCCGCCAGGGCAGCGACCAGCGCGACCGCCAGCAGGGGGTTGCCCCCCGATGCCCGCTCCACATGCGAGAGGACCTGCTCATGGGTCCGGGGGTCAGCCGCGAACATCGATTTCAGAAGCTCAGAAAGCCCAGCCCGATTCAGGGGGCGCAGAGACCGCTCTTCGACGTGCTCGAGCCGCAGGAGTCCCGCCAGATCCGGGTCGGCCTCGACGGGATCGGTCACAAGCAGGATCAGGACGCCCTTCGGAGCGCGCCGAACGACTTCCGTCAGTGTCAGCACCGTAGCGGTGTCGGCATCGGGGAGGTCGTCGAGGGCGATCAGAATCGGAGTCTCGACGGCCACATCGGCCAGCACCCGCGCCAGGGCGGCACCCATCGAGATCGGGTCGTCCCGCTCCCCCGAGGGCAGGGTCCGGAAGCGATCCCGAATCCCCGGCACCAGACTCGCCACGCGGGCCAGCTCATCGTCGGGCGCGCCCCCCAGACCGGGAGCCTCGGCGAGACCGCGCAGGAGCATTTCGAGAGTGCTCCAATCCGAACTCCGGGTCGACGGCAGGGCGCGGGCCTGCAGGAGGAGAGGCCGAACGGCGTCTCCGCGAGGGGCCGTGTCGCCCGAAGCCCCCCCGGCGACCCTGCTCTGGAATTCCTCGAGCAGGCGCGACTTTCCGACCCCCGTGGCGCCCGAAAGGAAGCGGACACCCGGACGCCCGCCCCGCACGTCCTCCCACAGCCTGGACAGCTCTTCGAGCAACGGGTCTCGCCCGATCAGGTTGGGTGAAAAGAGCGCTGCCGCCCCCGGACCCTTACCGCGACTGGACCGTCGCGCTTCGACCGGGCGCGCCTGGCCCGGAGATGACTTCTTACCGATCACCTCGGTCCGGACTCTTTCATTCGCGAGCCCTACGGTCCCGGGACCCCCATCCCGAAGACCCCCCTTCCGAAGCGCCTCGGCGGCGTCCATGATCCCCTCGCCCGGGTCGGCACCCAACTCTGCTCGGTAGCGCTCCAGGAAGGCCGCGTGGTGGGCGAGGGCTTCGTCGGTACGGCCCGCTCGTGCGAGAGCAGCGAGGAGCGACGCGTGTCCGGCTTCATCGAGGGGAAGCCCTCGCGTCCATTGTTCGGCGGCACTCGCCGCCGCCTCGGCATCCCCCCGAGCCAGCGCTTCGGTCACCCGACCTTCACATGCCGCCGCGAAGAGCGAGCGGATTCGGGCCTGCTCGGCATCGAGCCAGAAGCGGAAGGGAGCCGAGCCGATGTCGTGCGCGCCCCGCAGGTACTCCGGTCCCCGATCGATCGGAGCCGACTCGGGCCTCCCTTCCCGGACGGCCTCCTCGAGATCGCGCGCGTCGCTGCGCACCCGATCGCGCCGAAGTCCCAGGTGCTCGTCGTCGGCGACGATGATCTCGCCCAGCTCGGCCCTCAGATGATGGATCGCCTGACGAAGGGAGCGGCGGGCCTTCTCCTCTCCGCTGTCCCCCCAGAAGGCGTCGGCCACCTCTTCTCGCCGGAGGGCCTCGGGGCCCCGCGCATCGAGGTAGGCGAGAAGTCCCAGGAGCTTGCGGCGGCCCGTCAGGACCTCGGCGCCATTACGGGTGGCCTCGAGCCCGCCCAGCGTGCGCAACCGGATCTGGGCCTCCTCCATGTCGCTCATGGTCGGCGCCTGCATCGGGTGGAGGCCGGCTGCGTCCGGCGGATCGGATGCCGCGGGGATCGGAGAGCAACGGTCTGCAACGGTCTACAGTCGGGATGCGGCTGCGGTCGGCGGTCGGTTAACGGCCAGATAACGCCCGGATGGCGGGCGCTCCCGAGCTTGGGTCTGTTCGTTGGGGCCCGCCCCATTCCGTTCCCCTCACCCCTGAGCGCCATGGATCGATTCACCTATCTCATGCTCCGGCTGCACCGACCGGTCTCGGCGGTTGGAGGAGAGGAGATCCGAGGCGTCGTCGAACACCTCGACACCGGCACGAAAAGGACCTTCGTCACCGAGGAGGAGCTGATGACGATCGTCCGGTCTGCAGCCGGTCCCTCCGACAACATTCGCATTTCGGGGTCGTCGGACAAGACACGCGACCCGGCGCCCCCCGAATCCTCCACCACTCCGTAGCTGGGAGACCCAACCCATGTTCAACCACAAGCGCGTCGTTCTCTCTCTGACCGCCCTGGCGATTCTCACCCCGGTGGCGTGCGGAAGCGACTCCCCCACCGCGGTCGAAGAGGGTGCCTGGGACTGCCGGGAGATCGCCGGAAACATCGTCGGAAACGTCCTCGATGCCTCAGAGGTGACCGGATCCCTTCAGGGGATCACCTTCAACATCGCCCCCCCGCAGACCACCTTCATGGAGGGAGGGGTGATCCGGCTCGCCACCCAGCACCGGTTCATCACCTCGCCGCCCGACACGGAGCCCGTCGACTCCTTCGATACCGAGGACCGGGGCTTCCAGATCCCGTTGAACCCGCCGGTCTACACCCTCGTGAACTCCTACCGCATCGTCCGGGGTCAGGGTGCCTGGGAGGGCGCACTCGGGGCGATCGACGTCGAGGGGACGCTCGAGCTCGACTTTGCGGACCTCGAAGCGGCCGAGCAGGAAGGTCGCCCGCCGCGAGACGGCAATGGGGACATCTCGGTCGCGTACACGGGGCTGATCTGCACGCAGGGCTGAGCGGGCGCGGCATTCGATGTTCCGTTCGGAGGGTCGCTTTCACTGGCCGACACCTCGCCCCTACCTACCGGGCTTGTGGCTTGGCCGGACAGTGCATGCTCGACCCTGTCCGGAACCCAGCGTCCTGCGTGACGCACGACCGATTTCTGCCCAGCGCACCATCAATGACCGGAGAGGTCTTTCGGGGCACCCCAGCCTCCGGAAGGCCTCTCCGTCGTTCGGTAGCTACCGGCCGGCCTTCGCCAGGGCCTGGCCTACCTGCACGATCGTGGGTACGGGACTCTCGACGATCTGGCGCCACGAAAGCCGAATGACCTTGAAGCCGCGGGCGTTCAGCCACGCGTCCCTCCGGCGGTCGCCCTCGAATCGCGTTCGGGAAGAGTGGTAGCCGTAGCCGTCGACCTCGATCACGATCCGTTCGTCGGGCCAGAAGAAGTCGAGCTCGTAGCGACCGCACTTCAGGTTGGCGCGCGGGATCGGAAGGCCCGCCTTGCGAACGAGCGCCAGAAACCGGGACTCCGCCTCGGAGCGGATCATTGCGGGACCTTCCGGGAGTTCCAGAACCGCCCGCAGAGCGGCGATCCCCGGTCGTCTACGATAGCGGTCGAGCATGCCGAACAGCGCATCCTCACCCAGGATCTCGGCCCGTTGAGCGCGGGCGACCATTGTTTCCAGCTCCCGGATCCCGACTTCCACCGTCATATCCATCAGCGTTCGAGCGGGCGTTGTGACGGGTACCCCGCCGAGCACCATCCGCTCGTCGGGATCCAGGCTGACGGTCCGGTGCACCCGTATCCCGGGTCGCGAGACGTTGCGGTCAGCGGGGATCGTGATGTCCACCGGTTGCGAAGCTGGGCTGCGGGAGCGCCCGGCTGGGCCGGTCGTGCCGGACTGATTTCGTGGGCGGCGTTCGGCGCGACGGGCCGGAGGACGTGACTTGCTAATCGAACGTTCGCTCGCGGTTCCTCGGTTGGGCCAGGGCTTGGGAGCCTTGATCAGTCCGTGCAGGACTGCCGCCGACAGGTGGCTGAGCAATGCCCCGGGCCCCCCCGCCAACACCGCTGCCATTTCCCGAGCAGGCGGTGCCTGGATCGGTCCAACGCGGTAGACACCCCGGTGGAGAGGGCAAAGCCGGCCAACTCTCACCCGATGTCGAATGGCTGGAGGCGACAACCCCGACGCGAGCAACTGCGCCCTCGTGACGATCCCGTGTTGACGCGCCGCCAGCCCCGCGATCCGGTCTTCCGTCTGACGGCTCATCGGGGGGCGGCCGCGTGCAGGATGGCCGTGTGAATTCGGGGTTGGAGCCGACCGGGCCAGGAAGGGTGGGGGGGCCGGCGAGCCCGTGCAGGACCGGACGACTGGCAAGCCCGGGCAGCACCGGACTCGCAAGCCCGTGCGGGACCGGACGACTGGCGAGCCCGGGCAGGACCGGACTCGCAAGCCCGTGCGGGACCGGACTCGCATGGCGCTGAAGGAGTCCCGCTGCTCGGCCGACCCGACGATTCCAGCCGGTCCGTCGCCTTGGCACGAACTCTCCAACGGAGTCCAATCCATGGACGCCTGAAGGATAGGGGGGAATTATTGTCACAAAACCTCCAAGCGTTTTGAATCCACCCACACCCTTGAAGAATTTGGGACATATAGCACCCCCAAACCCCCACGCACCGTCGAGAATCTTTCGTTTGTAGGGTTTGGGCCGTCCGTGAGCCCCGCTGATTCACGGTTTGGACCGTCCGTGAGCCCCGCCGGTCAGGTAAGGCCCCACCCTCGGGCACAATCCCACTCTGCTGGACCGAACCCCGGTTCCGATACCTCCTCGGACCATCGAGAGCCCCAAGTTCACTGGCCACTTCCACTCGCCCCCTTCCAGATATCTACGGATCGGTGAAGGGTCGGTCGATCCGAAACCGACCTCAGGGTGATACCGACCCCGAACGAAAGCTCATGGCCACCTGACGGCGGGACCATGCTTCGATCAGCCTCCGGGAAGACCGACCAAGAAAAGGATTGCAGCGTTCACGCTGCAATCATCCGTCTGATTCGGGGAGATCGCTCGGGGTGTTCCAGCTCTGCAGCGACGCCGCCTCTGCCGCGGTCACCGGGCAGGCACGGATGAGGCCCGCGGCGTGAAGTGCGTCGAGCAGGGCGGTGGGGGAGCGCTCCCCCGGGTCGTCGAGTGCCAGGCGGCGGCGAGCCTCGGGGAGCGCCTCGGGAGGATAGACCGCGCACAGTGGCTCCCAACGCTCGACCCCGTCACTACCCCGGACGCGCGGGGCTACGCCTGGGATGATGTCGGGGGCGGCCGGGTCACGGGCGCCCGGATCGCGGGCCTCCCGCAGCAACCGCCGCAGAAACTCGGGCTCCACCCGGGGCATGTCCACGGCGAGCACCAGCAGGGGTCGGGGGGCCGCCCACTCCAGCCCCGCGACGATCCCGGCGAGCGGCCCGGCGTCGGGGGCGGCATCGCGCACGATGGGCAACCCCGGTGGGATCGCAGCCCCCGCCGCGGGATCCGTCGGTCCACCTGCGGGCGTCGGGTCCTCGCCGCCGGAAGGCGCACCCGCCGCCGACCCCAGCGACAGCACCACCTCGGACACCCCCGCCTCTCGGAGCACCCGCGCCTGACGCTCCAGCAGCCGCTCGCCCCCGACCCGGAGCATCGCCTTGTCGCGCCCCATTCGGCTCGAGCGCCCCCCGGCCAGGATCAGCCCCACGGGCATCAGGGGCGGACTGGAACGCGGAGCACCCCATCCGTCAGGATCCGCGCGCGCAGGCCTCCCCGTCCCTCGAGTGCGTCTTCGGCCCCCGGGGCGAAGGCCCGGTCCATCCAGAAGCAGGGGCTGCACTCGGCGGCCCCCTCGAAGCGCACGCCCTGGATCTCGAACTCCTTGCCGATCAACGTGTTCAGGTCGACCCCGCGAGTCAGGACATTGCGGCGAAACACTCCGGGACCGGGTAGCTCCGGCTCGGCGGGCCTCGGTCCGGGTGATTCCGCTTCGAGTGTCCTCGATTCGGGTGACTTCGGATCCACCGACCCCAGCTCCTCTCGGCCCACACCCCCCGCACCCACATCCAGCGTCCGGAGGAGCTCCTCGTAGATCTCCATGGCGAAGAAGGTGATCTGGCCCTTGTAGTCCTCCTTGTGATCGAAGAAGCGGTCGCCCCGAATCCCTCGGCCCGCGACGCATTCCACCTGGGGGACCTCGATCGTGGGGTTCTCACCCGGAGGCTTCCCGAAGTGCCCGAAGAAGTTGTGGCCGGGAGAGACGAAGAGGTGCTCGATCGTGATCATGGGGCTTCGGAGGTTGGGGTCGTGAGGCCGGGTGTCGGGGGAGAGGCGTCGGTCGGCTCCGACGCGCCGGTCCGCCCCGGCGCGCCCACCCGCTCCTCGCCGCTGTACAGGTTGAACCCGCCCGCCCGCGCGAAGCCGACAAGCGTCATACGAAAGCGGCGCGCGAACTCGACCGCAAGCGACGAGGGAGCCCCGACCGCCACCACGAAGGGGATCCCGCCCATGACCGCCTTCTGAAGGATCTCGAAGGACGCCCGCCCGCTGACGCACAGGATCCGGTCGGTGAGCGGTGTCCGGCGCTCCAGGAACTCATGCCCGATCAGCTTGTCGACCGCATTGTGGCGCCCGACGTCTTCGCGGATCACCCGCAGCTCCCCGTCTACATCGAAGAGCCCGGCCGCATGGAGGCCTCCCGTGCGACCGAAGACCGGCTGGGACTCCCTCAGGCGATCGGGCAGTTCTCGGATCACGGCGGGAGAGACCCGCATGCCCTCCCCCTCGGGCGGCGGGAGGAAGGGCTCGCACCCCAGGTTTTCGACCGCGTCGAGCGAGGCCTTGCCGCAGATCCCGCAGCTTGAGGTCATGTAGAAGTTGCGGTTGAGCTGCGAGGGGTCGAAGGAGGCCCCGGAGCGCAGGCGAACCTCGACCAGGTTGTACTCCTGGGGCTCGTCTCCGGAGCAGTACGAGATCTTCGAGACCTGCCGGGGAGAGTCGATCAGGCCCTCGGTATAGAGGAATCCGACAGCCAGCTCGAAGTCGTCGCCCGGGGTGCGCATGGTGACCGCGACGGAGCGGGTGTCGGTGCCGGGCTGGGTGGCGACGCGGCGGGGGCTGTCGGAGCGCGAGGAGCTCCCGATCGATCGAGTGAGGCTCCCCGGGTGATAGGTGACCCGGATCTCCATCGGCTCCTCGGAGGCCAAAGCGTCTTCGACGTCGCGCGGGGTGTCGTCGCCGTCGCGGTAGCGGAAGATGCGGGTCCTCGAGGTCTCGCGCCGCGGGATGAGCATCGCGAATCGACTCCGGTCTGGGGAAGCGTGACCTCGACCCCACCCGGTAACCCGAGCGATCGGCCGAGGCCCTCTTCGAGTGTCACCGATCGGGGTGCGGGCCGTCAAGAGTACCGGTGCAGGGTCGCCGGAGTCCCATGGCGTTCGCCCGCTGCGATACCGATGGTGAAGGGAGCCCGAACGCTACCTCTCCCCGCCCGTCATGTAGTCCAGCACCAGCGCGCTCATCGCCCGGATCCCCAACGGAATCGACGAATCATCGGCGATCATGGTCGGCGTGTGGAGGCCGCCCGAGGTCGTGCCGGGCCGCGTGGTGCCCAGGCGGAAGTACATGCCGGGCACGCGCTGGGCGAAATAGCTGAAATCCTCGGCACCGGTGGTGGGTGGGAGCACGTGCAGGTTCTCGTCTCCCGCGATCCGGGCCAGGGTGGGGCTCATCCGGGAGGTCAACTCGGGGTCATTGACAGTCACCGGGTACCCCCTGGAATAGGTCATCTCGAAGGAGCCCCCGCCGGCCCGCGTGATGCCGTCCAGGATCTCCTCCATCCGGCGCTCGATCATGTCCTGTACGTCCGGGTCGAAGGTGCGGACGGTGCCCTCGAGATAGACCTCGCCGGGAATGATGTTGCTCCGATCGCCCCCGCGGATGATCGCCACGGTCACCACGCCGTCCTCGAGCGGCGACATGTTGCGCGAGCGGATCGTCTGGAGCGCGAGCACCGCCTGCGAGGCCAGCACGACCGGGTCGACCGACTCCTGGGGCTGCGCCCCGTGCGCCTGGCGACCGATGATGCGCGCGGTCCAGGTGTCGGAGGCGGCCATCGCCGGGCCCGAGGTGATGCCGAGTTCGCCGACCTCGAGCGAGGGCAGGGCGTGCAGGGCGAAGGCCACCTCGGGGGTCGGATCGTCGAAGGCCCCCTCGCGCAGCATGAGCTCCGCACCGCCTTCCTCACCGGGCGGCGCCCCCTCTTCGGCCGGCTGGAAGATGAAGAGGACCGTGCCGGGAAGCTCCTCGCGCATGTCGGCCAGCACGCTCGCGGTGCCCAGGCCGACCGCCGTGTGGATGTCGTGTCCACAGGCGTGCATCACCCCGACCTCCTGCCCGTTCCAGATGGTGGTTCGGGTCGACGCAAAGGGCAGCCCGGTCTCTTCGGTGATCGGGAGCGCGTCCATGTCGGCCCGCACCGCCACGACCGGCCCGGGGAGGCCTCCCCGGAGGACCCCGATCACCCCGGTATGGGCCACCTCGGTCCGCACCTCGAGCCCCAAGGCGGTCAGGTGCTCGGCCACCAGAGCCGCCGTCTCGAACTCGCGATTACCCAGCTCGGGGTGCGCGTGGATCCGATGCCGAAGCTCGACGATCTGCGCCAGGTGCTCATTGATGGCGCCGTCGACCTGGACCTCCCATTGCGCTTCGAGTGGGGCCGGGCTCACCAGGACGATGGCGGTGAGCGCGAGCAGGGCCACCGAGGTGATGCCGGGGGCGGCCAGCCGGATCCGGGTCGTGCGGGGGTTGCGGCGCATGCTCGGCTCTCCTGGAGCGGGGGTCGGACAAGGGGTCGGACGGCAGGCGCACGCCAAGCGCTCTGCAGGCGCCCTGCAGCCAGACCCGATAACCTGCGCAAACGTAGATCGCGGTGGCGGGGCGAACAAGCCGGATCCGCATAGCCGGAACGAGGGGCACGCTTGCCGCGACGAGAAATTCCCGCGACCATGCCCCCCGCCGCGGGCACCGATGCCTGCCCCGCACCACCGCCACCCGATCGCGCCCCGTCACCCCGGAGCTTCCATGGATTCGCCCGCCGACAACCGTCCCCGACTCCACTCCCTGCAGGGTGAACCCGTGCCCCAGGCCGTCCAGCACGGATGGACGCAGCTCAACCAGATGCCGACCGGGGCCCAGCAGGGCTTCGTGGACCTGCTGACCGAGAGCCTGAGGGGAGAGGAAGAGGCGGCGCTGGCCCAGTCCCTGGCCCACTTCGCCGAACGCTACGGGATCGAGCAGGAGATCGCCTTCGCCGCCCTCAAGGCCGTGCAGTTCCTGCTGGCGCGGGCGGCGGCGCTCGACCTGGACCCCAAGCGCTTCGGCGAAGACCTGCAGGCGCTCGCCCCGGACGACACCGGGGGACTGCGGGTGATCGGATCCCGCTACCTGCCGCTCAAGGAGCAGATTCGCCAGGGCCTGCTGATCCAGTCGCTCGCGGACCACGGCAAGGTGCTGGTGGGGCTGGACTGGAGGGTGGACACCCTGACCGCCAGTGACCGTGCGGTGGGGCTCGACTCCCGGGTGGTGTTCCTGACCCTCCGGCTGCAAGATGCCGATGGGACCGAGCGTACGACCGTCCAGCTCACCCCCGCCTCGGTGAAGATGCTCCAGCAGTTCTGCCGACGCTTCTCGGACGGAGGGTAGCGAGGCGGTCACATCGAGACCAGCACCTTCACCTGGCTGGGAGCGATCTGGTTGCCCGCCGGCATGTTGGCGTTCTTGCCGTTCTGGCCCGTCATGGCGGTCAGGTGCTCGCACTCCTGCCCCTCGACCTTGACCTTCGAGCTGCCCTTCCGGTAGCTGACCTTGTCCATGTTGCGGTTCGAGACCACCCCGCCGGCGATCCCGGGCTCGTCTCCCTGCGACATCGGGATCTCGCTCTTTTTGGTGACCGCCGCCTTCTGGCAGAATTTCACCTTCTTGGCGGTCTTTTGGATCTGCATCACCTGCCCGAAGTTCGGATAGGGGATCGGGATGGGAGACCCCGGAGGTGCCGGTGTCTTGCAGACATCGGGAAAGGCGAAGCAGACGCCGCCGCCGTTGGAAGATGCAGGAAACATGGGGTGTCCGGGGTTCAGGTTATCGGGTTCAGCTTTCGGTCTCGGCATTCGTTTCGGAGAGGCCCATACGGACCGTTCATCATCGGGTTCATCCCAGGTGAATCCGCTCCCCGTCCACCTTGAAGGTCTCCTTCGTCCGCAGATCGGCGCGCTTCGCCCGGGCGTGCCAGGCGCCTTCGACCCGGGTGCGCACCCGGCCGGCGCGTGTCTGCAGCAGGCCGGTGATCCGGCGGCAGAGCGATCCGAAGCGCTCCACCACCGTCTCCGCGGAAACGTCGATCCGCCGGGCCCGCGTCGAGAGGTGATCGACCCGGGTCTCCATGCGATCGCCCCGCAGCCGCCCCCGATCCACCCGAAGCTCCCCCTGCTCCGCATCGATCCGGGCTCGCTTCGTGCTCAGGCGGGTGCTGCTGCGACCCAGCCGCAGCGCACTCAGAATGCGCGAGGCCGCGTCGTGGACCAGGAGCCGCACGCCCGAGGTGGCCGCCAGGTCGATCGTGTCCCCCCGAAGCCGCACCGCCCCCCCGGCCGCGAAGGTCAGATCACCGCGGGGAGCGGCCACTTCCAGCCCTCCCTCGGGCAGGTTCAGCCTCGCCATCCCGCGGTCGGGATCGTACTCGAAGAGGAGTTCGTCGGAGGCGGATCGGACCTGGATCCTCTCCCCCTCATCGCTTTCGACCACCCTCGCAAAGCTCCCCTCGCGAGCCGCCACCCGCCGGGCACTCGCGTCCAGGATCCCGGTGATCCAGGCTCCGCCGCGGGTTCCGGTGGTGATCAGCACCCGGCTTCCCGGCCGCAGTCCGTCGGCACCGGGCACCGCGGCCTCGGCCCGGACGGCCTCGGCGAAATCGGGCACGGCCACCTGCACGACGCCCGGATCGTCCGGATCGACGCCGACCACGACCCCGGGGCCCGTCCATCCGGCCGGGATCGGCTGGCAGCTCCCGGGTGCCCCGGATCGGACACGGGAGTCGGCCAGGCGGTCATTCGAGAGATCGGCGGTACGGGGTGGATCGACAGTACGGGGTGTCATGTTGCGTCTCCCGTTGAAGAGGACACCGCCGGCGGCGCCGGTGGCGTATAGGTTTCGGCAGCCAGAAGGTCGGGATCGGTCTCGCGGACCCCCCGGCGGTTGGCATCGGACCAGTCGGCGTAGCGGTCCTGGATCCGGTGAAGGTCGGCCTGAATGAGCGAGGCACCCCGGAAGTCGGCCCCCTCGCAGTCCAGATGGCTCAGATCGGCAAAGTCCAGGCGACAGGCGGTGAAGCGAGCCTCCTTTGCCGTCGCTTCCACCCAGAGGGTCCGATCCAGTCGGGCGCCGGAAAAATCCGCCCGCGTCAGTTCGGCCCCGCTGAAGTCGGACATCCGACAGTCGGACTGGCGCAGGTCGGCTCCCTCGAGGTCGGCCTCGGGAAAGCGGGCCGCATACGCATGGATCCCCGCAAGCCGGGCCTCGCGCAGCGAGGTTCCACTGAAATCCACCCCCTTGCAGAGTGCCCGCTCGAGAACCACTCCCGCCATCCGGGCCCCCGACAGATCGCAGTCGGTCAGGTCCATCCCGGGCAGCTCCATCCCCTCGAGGGTGCACCCGGTGAGGCTGCAGGCGCGCATTCGAGTCCCCTCGAGCGTGAGGCTCGTGAGGTCCAGCCCGTCGAAGTCGGTGCGCTCGACGAGGACCCCGCTCAGATCCATCCCCTCGCAGCGGGCGCCCGAGAGCTCACAGAAGTCGAAGAGGGTCGCGCCGCGAAACGATGCCCCGGAAAGATCCGCATCGGAAAAGACCGTGCTGTCGAGCGAGGCGCCGACGAACTCCGCGTTGGATAGATCGGCCCCCGAGAAATCGGTGTCGTGGAGTCGACAGTTCCGGAAGTGTGCGCCCGGCGCGACCACCCCCGAAAAGTCCGCGCCGGGGAAGTGGATTCCCGAAAGGTCGACGCCGGTCAGGTCGCACCCCGGCCAGTTGGTCTCCTCGAGCCGGGCCTCCGGCCAGGTGGCCCCCTCGAGTCGGCAGCCCCGAAGGATGGCCCCGCGCAGATCGACGCGAGCGAGGGTGACCTCGCCCAGACTCGAGGACTCGACCACGGCCTCCCTGAGATCACAGCCGGACAGATCGGCCCCGTCCAGGGTGCAGTCGGAGATCCGCGCCCCGGCCAGTGAGATCGCCGGCCACTCGACACCGGCCAGGGTGCAACCCTCGAGCTCCGCGCCCTCGAGCGCGCGGGGGGTGCCCGTGGCCTCGCCGAGCGGCACCTGGCGGATGGTGGCTCCGGTGAGGTCGGCCCCGGCGATGGCCGCTCCGGACAGGGCGACCTCTTCGAGGGTGGCGCCCGACAGATCGGCCTCGGTCAAATGCGCGTCGGTCAGGTCGCAGAGCCGAATGCGGGCACTGCGCAGATCCGCCGAGCGGAGCCGGGCGCCGGTCAGCGCGCACCCTTCGAACTCGGCTCCGGCCAGCACAGCCTCGGTCAGGTCGGCCGACGAGAGGTCCACCCCGTCGCACTCGAGCCCCGCCAGAAGGGCCCCGTTCAGCCGGGCGCCCCGGAACCCGCAGCGGCCCAGCTCCATGTCGTCTTCGGTCAGGTTCTCGAGCCCCTCGCTCAGGTCCAGTTCGGCCGGATCGACCTTCAGGCGCCACTCGGCCTCGAAGTGGGCGGCGGCCAGACTCGCCCCCGAGAGGTCGGCGTCGTCGAAGTCGACGTTGACGGCCGTGACCCCGGACAGATCCACACCCGCAGCCCGGGCGCCGGTGAAGTCGACATCGTTCAGAAGTGCCCCCGCCAGGGAGGCGCCCTCGAGATTCACTCCCGGAAGGCGGACCCGCCGAAGATTGGCCATCGAGAGATCCAGACCGGCTAGATCCAGACCGGTCAGATCCAGGTCTTCGAGGATGACCCCCACCAGGGGCTCCCCCGCCGCCGCCAGCTCCCGCAGCTCTTCGGCACTGAGGCGGCGGGTGTAGTTGCGCAGGCGCGGGTCGCTTTCGCCCATCCCCCCGCCGTCGCCGAATCCACCCCGTGCGTCATCCATACTTGGTCATCCGGAAATTCGCACCCTCGGTGGCGGTCTCCCAGAAGCGGGCGTCCAGGAACTCCGCGCCGTAGAAATTGCCCCCCCGCAGGTCGGCCCGTGCCAGGTCCGCCTTCTCGAACGACGCCTCGAAGGCGTCGGCGGTGGCCAGCCGGGCGTCCAGCAGGTCGGCCTTGGCGAAGCGCGCCCCCTTCAGGTGCGCCGCATAGAAGTCCGCTCCCCGCAGGTTCGCCCCGGTGAAGTCGGCGCCTTCGAGCATCGCCCAGGCCAGAACCGCCCTCTCCAGGGTGGCGCCCGACCAGACCGACTCCCGGGCCTGCACCTGCGAGAAGTTGGCTCCGGTGAAGTCCAGGGCATCGGCGGCGCGCAACTCCGTCATGTCGGCCGAGGCGAACATGCCCTCGACGGCGCTCACCTGGCCGAACTCCGCCGACTCGAAGACGGCCTCCCGGGCGTCCACCCGATCCATGGTCGCACCCGTGAAATCCCCGCCCTTGAAGTGCCCGCGAAGCAGAAGGGCATCGGAGAGATCCGCTCCGGTAAAGACGGCATCGGCGGCTTCCACCCCGGTCAGATCCGCCCCGGTCATCCGGCAGTCGTCCAGGAACGCGTCGGTCAGATCGGCCCCGCGCAGGTCGGCCTGGTCCAGGCGACTGCCCGAGAGGTCGGCCTCGATCAGAACGGCCTTGGAGATGCGGGCCTCGGTAAGGTCACACCCGGCCAGGGTCGCCCCCTGAAGGCGGGCACCCGAGAGATCGGCTCCCGAGAGCGTCGCGGCGGACAGCTGGGCATCGCTCAGATCCGTACCGGACAGATTCGCACCGGTGAAGTCCGCCTCGAGGGCCTCGAGCCCGGGAAGCTCCAGACCGGACAGGTCCAGCCCCCTCAGATCGGCGTCCTCCAGGGGCTCCCCCTGCCCGTGCAGCTCGACCACCCGCTCGCGCGACCAGGGTGGGGGGGGCCCTTCCTCTTCGTCCTCCTCATCCTCTTCTGACATTTCCAGGAGGGCCACCAGGTCGTCTCGGCCCTCTGCGCGAAAATACTCCTTCGCGGCCTCCCGCTCCTCGGGGGTGGGCTCGGGAGGATTGTCGGGGTCGATGCCCATCGCCTCCATGTCGGCCCGGAGCTTCTCCATGGGATCGAAGGGGAGGTCGATCTCGAGATCGTCCTCGTCTTCGGGCTCCTCCTCCTCGGCGGGGTCGGAGGCGGAGTCCGTACCCTCGGGCTCGGCCAGCGCGTCGATGAGGTCGGGCTCGTCGGCAGCTTCGCCCTCCTCCTCGTCGAGGAGCGTCCAGAAGGCGGCGCGGCAGGTGTCGAGATCGGCCGGGTCGTCTTCGAGAGCCTCGACATGAAGGTAGAGGTGGCGGACCTCGTCGAACTCCTCGGTGCGGACCGGGGTGTATCCGCGCCAGACCAGCGCCAGGAGCCCCTCCTCGGCGTCCACCCAGAGGGTGTCCAGCTCCAGGGGGACTTCGCGAAACTCCATATCCTCACGCGGGGGAGGAGTCCAGTCCTGCCGGGCCTTTTCTGTCGAGGGTGGCGCTTCCACACCTTCGGGGAGGACGTTCAGGAAGCACCGGACCCGCAGGCCGGGAAGCCGGGTGCGGAAGTCGGGCTCCCCGCGCCGGAGGTTCTCGAGACGGACCTCCTCGTCCCCCGTAAGGAAGCCCTCGGGCTGCATGTCGGGCGCGGCAGCGTTGAAGAGGCTCCAGTCCAGATCTTCCGGGAACCAGGGCCAGCGATTCTCCAACCAGGTGTCGTCGTAGGTGCCCGAGCGGGAGCGCCGCGGCTCCCAGGTGAGGGGGACCGGGGCGAATCCGGCGGGGGTCGGCCGCTCGTCGGGAGACTGCACCAGTTGCCGGGGGCTCTCGATGTTCGGGAGGGGCCAGGCCTGCCGGCCGTCCTCCAGGGTGACGGGCCGGTCGCCGCGACCGACGGGATTGTCCGGAGACTCCACGCCCCCGTAGGCCCGCTCCCACGAGAGCTCCATCTCGGTGAACGGATGGGGCTCGGTCATCCGGTGGCCCACGCCCTCGCCGGCCCACCAGCGGTCGCCGAACACCTGCAGGCTCCGCGCGTGATCGCCCACCTGGAATCCGACCCTGCACGACCCAACCGCCTCGCCCCCCGGAGGATGACAGCGCCCCACCAGGATCAGGTCGGTGCGCGGCTTGAAGAAGGCGAAGTCGTTGGCATAGCGGATCTCACCGGCCTCGTCTTCGTCTTCGCCCGCGGGAACGTCGCCGGTCGGAAAGGAGAGCTCCTCACCCTCCAGCAGCTCCCGGACCCACCCCTCTTCGAGGCGGAAGAGCCCCTTGGCCACCAGCGTGAGCGAATGCCCGGGAAAGGGAATCCGCCCCGCGATGGGCGCGACGCTGAGGGGGTGGGGAGTGAGGATTCGCATGTGGTGCCCATGGAGGTCCCGGTGCGTGAGCCCGCGGGGACCCCTGCATCAGATGACGTTGAAAAGTCGGCCGGTGTATCAGCCGATCTTGATCATTTTCGTACCCTTCAGGGTCGTGATGGCGTTGGACTCGATGATCACGTTCTTGGCCTTGAGCACCATCAACATCTCCGCTTCCAACTTGACCATCTTGGACTTCAACTCGATTTCCTTGTCGGATTGAATGGCCGCCTTTCCCTTTTGACTGCCGTCTCCGAAGAGGGAGAGCCATGCCTGTCGGGACGGCCCATAGGCAGTGAGAAAAACACCTTCCTTGTTGAAGATTGCGTTCGAGTGCTTTGAGCCACCGCCACCGTGAAAGGAGTCACTGTCCTCGATCTTCTCCTTCTTCTTGACATTCATGATATGCCCGATCAGACCCACAGTACCGTGCGCCGCCGGGATCAGGCCACCGGCTCCCAGGATCGCATAGCTTCGAAGATCCGCCTCCTCCTCCTTGGACCAGTCCACGGAGGCCAATATAGACGAGGCGAGTCCGCCAATCAGACCCGCCGAGAACGCCAACGTATGCGCTACCTTGGACCGGACGGACTCCTCCTTCTTGGCCTCCTTGCCGTACTGCAGGACAAGTCGCTCGGCGTTTCCGTCCACAATGGACTCCTTGCCGGAACCCCCGGTGATGACGGCGGACTTTGCCGACGAAAGGAGGATCTCCTTGGTCGTCTGTTGCTTGAAGGCCGACTTCGAAAACTTGTACTCCTTTCCGGTAGCTATCTTCACCGACGGTCCGAGCTCGATCTTAAAAGCCTCTGAGAGGGAAAGGTCGAACTTGAAACCCACAAATGCGGAAAATTTGCCTCCCAGGTCGATCTCGTACTTCGCCCCGATGTTTCCGCCTATCTGCGGCCCCTTGTGGATCGAGCCTGCGTCTCCGTCGATTATGGCCATCCAGTCGCTATCGGACTTGAAGAAGAGACTTCGGCCCAGCTCGATGGTGGAGGTGTGACTGGGCGAGTGAATCCGAATGTGCTCGCTGCCCGGCGTCGCGTCGAACACCATCTCGTTGCCGAAATCATCTTCGATGATGCTCTTGTGCTTGTTGGCCGGCAGGTCCTGGGGGGGCATGTGCTCGGCGTTGTAGACGCGGCCGGTGATGATGGGGCGGTCCGGATCGCCCTCCAGGAAATCGACGATGACCTCCTGGCCGACGTGCGGGATGAACATGCCACCCCACTGTTTGCCGGCCCAGTTCTGGCTCACGCGGACCCAGCAGGAGCTTCCGTCGTCGCGACCACCGAGGCGGTCCCAGTGGAAGTGGACCTTCACGCGGCTGTACTCGTCGACCCAGATTTTCTCGCCCGAGGGCCCCACCACCTGCGCGGTCTGCGCTCCGTGGATCCGGGGCTTTCGCGCGCGCAGGGGAGGCCGGTAGGGGACCCCGTCGGGCATGGCCACGAACTCGTTGCGGTAGTCGAACTCCCCGCGGCCCGATCCGCCCCGGAAGGCGGCATTCCTGGCCTTGTGCCGGAGCTCCATCAGGACCCAGGTCCGGTTCACATCGTCGCCGAAGTGGTCCAGTAGCTCGAACGAGGTGCCGCTCACGAAGCCGCGGCAGGTGCTCTCGCCTTGCGCCATCTGCCTTCGGGCCTCTTCCCTCTCGAGCGCCAATCGCGCCAGGTGGTCGCCTCGGTCCAGGTCCTCGAATCCCTCGGGCTGTTCGTAGAGCTCCTCGGGCTCATCGCCGGCCACGGTGGTCCGGAGCGTCAGCGAGGGCTGCAGGTAGTCATAGCCACCCACCGTGACCTCGCCGGAGTGCACCTGATGCTCGCGCACCAGCTCCAGGACGACATCTTCCTCGGGTACCGCCTGGGAGTGCATCCGGGCTTCGGGCTGGCCCTCGCAGTCCGGGAAGGCCGCCGCATCATCGGCGAGCACGAGCATGTGGCCGGAGTCCGAATGCTCGAAGAAGTAGAAGATGCCCTCCTCTTCGAGCAGCCGCGAAACGAAGTTCAGGTTGGATTCACGGTACTGGACGGTGTACTCGCGACTCTCGTAGCTCCGGGTGCATCGGATGTCGAAGTCCGAGTACCCCTGGCCCTGAAAGACCTCCTCGACGATCTCGAGCACCGACTTGCCCTGGAAGATCCGGCTGTCGCGGGCCAGCGAGAGGAACCAGAGCCACGGCACCACCTCGACCCGATACGTCACCAGATCCCGTGACTGTCCCCGCTGCGAGAAGCTTCGGATGATTCCGTGGATATGCCGGGTGCCGCCTTCGGGGAGGCCGATCTCGACCCGCACCTCGCTCCGCAGGAGCCCCTCGCCGTCGACGTTCGGGTCCTCGGACACGAGATCGAGAGTGAATCGGTAGGGGCGGGAGACCCCCTCTTCGCCATTCAGCTCCTCGAGAAGCAGGGTGTCGTCGGGCAGATCCGTAAAGATCCGCATCGGCTGCTTTTCCTGCGAATAGTCCGCCATGGCCTCCCCTTTTCGATCCCCTGCTGAATGCCCTGCAGGATGGAAGGCTCAACGTACTTCCGAGCCCAACACCGGGCAAGAAATGCGGCGTGGCCCCTTTCGATCCTTCCCGACCCTCGTCAGATCGGTCGTTCCACCCGTCATGGAGTTGTAGCGCAGGGAGACGCCGCAGGCCGTCACCGGCGAATCATTCGAGGAGGTCTTCCACCGCGTCCAGACGTCGTGCCGCTTCGACGATCTTCAGGTTGCTCACGTAGACCTTGTGGACCCCCCGTTCGGCGAGGGCGCGCAGGGTGCGGGCGCAGATCTCTTCGGCGGCGGCCCCCGCCTCGAATTCGGCCGTGAGGGCGTCGGCCGGCACGGGCATGAAGTCGGCCAGCCGCTCCAGGGTCTCGGGATTCGCGCTTCGGTAGAAGAAGACTCCGAAGAGGCCCGGCAGGGTCAGATCGCGCCGCCGGGCCTCTTCGAGAAAGCGGTCCACCGGCTCCATGTCGTGATGAGAGACCACCTGCGTCAGGAAGTAGTCGGCCTGGTGCTCGGGATCCTGGAGGAGCTCGACCTGCCCCGTCGGGTCGCGGTAGGGATTCACCCAGGCTCCTAGGGGAAGGCCGGGTACGCGGGGGCGCAGTTCGGCCCGCAGGTCTCGGGAGCGGGGGAGGCATCGGGGCACGCCGACCTCGCGGTCGCCTCCGGTGACGGTGACTCCACCGAGCCCCTCGGCCCCGGCGCGGCGTCCAAAGAGCCGGCAGTATTCGAGGGAGTGCTTGCAGGTCAGGAAGGGAACGACACGGGAGAGGTCGGCCTCGCCTCCGAGCCCGTCGCTGAGCACCCGCAGGCTCTCCTCCTCGCGGTCGCCGACGGCGTCGTCGGTGAAGAGCACGAAGCGCTCCCGCTGAAGGAGCCGGCGTACCCCCCGGTCCAAGTCGATCCAGGCGTCGCGGGAGTCGTCGCCCGAGAGGCGGGCGGGCGGTGGGCGCAGCTCCACGGCGCGCAGGGGGGTGGGGGCACGCAGGGCCTCGAGGAAGGGGCCGCCGCGCGCGGTGGGAGCGTGCCGGGTGGTGGGCTCACCGACCGCCATCAGCCGGCCCCGTCCCCAGTCGCAGTATGGGCCGACGACAAGGCCGCCGCCCCCTCCCGCAGGAGCCGGACCCTGCGGACCACCTCGAGGCCCAGCTCCGCCTGTCCGCGCGGGCTCGATACATGAATCCCCTGCACCCGGGGGAGTAGGGCCCGTGCGGCCTCGACCGCGATCTGCACGCCCTCTTCGCGCGCCGCCTCGGCACCCCGGGCCTCGGCAGCGCTCATCCGCTCCATGACGGCGTCGGGGATCCGGACCCCGGGGAGCTCGTGGTGCAGGAACTCGGCGGTGCGCACCGAGTCGAGGGGCCAGAGGCCGGCCAGGATGGGGATGCGGCGGACCGAGGGGACGTCGGCGACCTCCTCGTCGAAGGCCCGGTCCAGGAATCGATGAGCGGCAGCGGGGTCGAAAACGGGCTGGGTGACGGCGAACTCCGCCCCGGCCTCGACCTTCCAGCGAAAGCGCCGGAGCTCCTGATCGGCATCGGGCGCGTGCTGGCCCACCGCCACCCCGAGCACGAAGCGGGCGGGCGGGCTCACCGGGTGCCCGCCGGGGTCCACCCCCCGGTTGAGGTGGTGCAGCACATTGGTGAGCCCGATCGAGTCGATGTCGAGCGCGGCGGTGCGATCGGGATAGGGGCCGGCGGGCGAGGGGTCGCCGGTGACGATGAGCACGTTTCGAACCCCACCCGAGGCCGCGCCCAGAAGGTCCGAGATCATCCCGACCATGTGCCGATTGCGACAGGCGTAGTGGGCCACCACGTCGAGCCCGGTC
>REBS01000102.1 GCA_007692605.1 Gemmatimonadales bacterium | reverse complement strand
CCCGGTCTTTCTCGCGCTGTCCGACCTGGAGGATGCGGGGCTGCTCACCGAGGGAAGTCTGGCGCAGTATCGAGCCTCCCTCCTGGTGCCTGACAATCAGGATCCCCGCGACGTCGCCCGGCACCTCCAGGAGCGGATCGGGGAGCTCGATGAGGACTATGCCCGGCTTTCGGTGCGCACCGCGCGCGAGGAGGCCGAGGCACTCGCGGAGGGTTTTCAGGCGCTCAGCCGCTTTCTGGGGCTTTCCGCCTTCATCGCCCTTCTCCTCGGGGGCGTGGGTGTGGCGGGAGCGATCCAGCTCTACGTCGAGGAGCGGCTTCCGGGGATCGCGGTGCTCCGATGTCTCGGAGCCCGGCAGGGGATGATCTTCCGGTCGTATCTGCTTCAGGCCGGGATGCTGGGAGCGGGGGGAGCCCTCCTTGGAGTCGGACTCGGCGTCGCGCTCCAGTGGGGTCTTCCGGCTCTGTTGGCGTCGGTTCTGCCCTTCCGGTTCGAACCGGGCTTTCGACCCGCCAGTATGCTTCTCGGCCTCACGGTCGGGGTCGGCGTGACTGTCCTGTTCGCCCTCTTCCCCCTGCTGCGCGTTCGAGAGGTGCCCCCCCTCGCGGCACTCAGGATCGATGTCGAGGACGCCTCGGGGCGCTCGCGGTCCGCTCGGGTTCTGGTCGGGGCCGCACTCGGAATCGGGGTCCTTCTGCTCGCGACCTTCCAGACCGGTGGTATCCGGGAGGGCGCGGCGCTCACCGGGGGACTCGCCCTGGTGCTCCTCGTGCTGAGAGGGATCGCTGCGCTCCTGATGCGTGGGGTTCGCGGCGCTCTGATCGACTCGTTCCCCTTCGCCTTCCGGCAGGGCATCTCGGGGCTCTTCCGTCCCGGCAATCAGACGGCGGTCATGCTGACGGCTCTCGGCTTCGGGGCCTTCCTCATCTCCTCTCTCTTCGTGGTCTCGACCGGGCTGCGTGACTGGCTGTCGGTGGAGCTCTCCGAGGACACTCCCGCACTCTTCCTCTTCGATGTGCAGTCCGACCAGCAGGCCGGGGTCGAGGCGCTCCTCGCCCGCTTCGGGGCATCTTCGGAGTTGCTTCCGGTCGTGCCCGCACGGCTGGAGTCGATCGAGGGCGTCGGCGTCGAGGAGCTCGAACGTCAGGGGGAGATCCCGGGATGGACCCTGCGGCGGGTCTATCGCAATACGTGGAGTTCGGAGCTTCAATCGGGTGACCGGATCACTGCGGGGGAATGGTGGGATGCGGAACGCCCGGACGGGACGGTGGGCACGGACACCACTTCACCGGTCGATCCAGTGCGGATCTCGCTCGAGGTCGATCTGGCCCGACAGCTTCGGGTCGGGCTGGGCTCGCGTGTGGTGTGGGATGTCCAGGGGCGGTCGGTGGAGTCGGTGATCACCAGCCTGCGGGAAGTCGACTGGACCCGCTTCCAGCCGAACTTCTTCGCGGTCTTCGAGCCCGGGTCGCTTGAAGGCGCTCCCGCCAGCTGGATCGGTCTGGCTCCCCTGGTCGAGGAGGAGGCCCGCATCTCCCTGCAGCAGGAGTTGGTGCGAGAGTTTCCGAATGTGTCCTTTCTGGACCTGTCTACGATCCGCGAGACCGTCCTGCGCGTTTCCGGACAGGTCACCCGGCTCCTCGGTGCAATGGCCATGGTCGCCGTTGGAGGAGGGTTCCTGGTAGTGGCCGCCACGCTCCTGAGCGGACGGTTCCGACGACGCCGTGAATCCGCGATACTGCGCACGCTGGGGAGTTCCGGACGGACCCTGCGGGTGATCCTCGTCGTCGAGTATCTCGCGCTGGGCGGTCTCGGCGGCGCCGCCGGCGTGGGTCTCGGGGCGGTCGGTGGGGCGGCGGTTCTCCGATTTGCCTTTGATCTTCCGGCGGCAGTTCCGGTTCTGCCTCTGGTCGGAATCTGGGCGGTCCTGGTGTTTCTGACCCTCGTCGTTGGGTGGACCTCGGGAGGCCCGGTCATCCGCAGCACCCCCCGAGCGGTCCTCGGATCAGCGGAGGGCTGACGGGATCCGGGAGCCGCCCCACTGGCGGAATCGGCCTCCACCCCCGAAATTGACCTCCGGACTTCATTTGTTTACCAGAAGCAGTCAGCCGCGTTCGTCCCGCAGAGGCCGGCCCTCGGACTCGCTTCGCCGAAAGGAATGTCGGTGCACTCCGATCCATCCGAGATGACGACGTCGGCCCGGGATTCCGGCCGCGACGCTGAAGACCGGATTTCCGAGGAGCTCGGGTCAGGGCTCGGCTCGGCACTCATCGCGCTGGCCATCGCTGCGCATCGCCACGCCATGTATCCCCTTGATCATCCGTCTCTCCAGGATTCGCTTGAAGTGGCGGTCCTGGAGCTCGGCCGGGTGCTGGCGGACCGGGGGTCGATCGCGATCTCCGTGCGGGACGGGCGCCTTTCCGCGGTCTCGGCACTGCCCGAAGAGTCTCACGCGCTCCTCGCTGATCTGGCGAGGCGGATCGATGACCATGAACTCGGGGCGATCGTGTTCCGGCGTGGAGTCACGATCGAAGAAATGCAAGGCGTGCTCGACGCAATCTCCCGTGATCCGCACCATCCCGAAACGCGCCTGGGCCTGCTGCCGGTGCACGAACGGCCGGGCTGGGAGCACGTGCTCCTCCAACCGATCGGGTACGAGTATCTGCATCCCGGTGAGCGATCCTCGACCCGGCCGGGCCGCTCCATTCTCGAAGTCTGGGCCGAATTCAAGGCTCTTTCCGGAGCGGAGCCGGAAGGGGAGGGTGCCGAGGGCGTCGAAGATCCCGTGCTCTTCGTGGCCACGCTGACACGAGTGCTCGACGAGCTGGGGTGGGATCGTGGCTCCGGTGCCGAGGCGGTTCGGGACGAACTCGAAGGATGGCTCGAGCGCACCCCCGTCGACCGAGTCGCTCGCTGGATCTCGCGGGCGGATCAGACTCCCGGGGAGGCCGGATCGGACGATGCCGGGGGATCACCATCCGGCCGTCTCCTCGTGGCGCTCAGCCGCTCCGAGGTACGGCTGCTCGTCCTGGACCGGCTGACCCGGGCGCTCTCGATCGCCTCGCCCACGGTGGTATCGTCGACCCTCGCAGATTCGATCGCGCGCCTCGAGGAGCTGGCGGAAGCCGAGGCTTCGGCGGCCTTCGAGGTCGAGGGACTCTCGGCGGCCCGTGCGATTCTCGATCGTGCGGTGATCGAAGGGGGGTCGGGCCGCCGTGGTGTGGCCCCGGGTCGCTGGCGCTCCGAGGCCCCGAGCGGTCCCCGGGGAACCGACCGGGATGCGGGGCTCTCTCGGGACGCGGCGATGCGAATCGTCGAGATGTGTCTGGCTGTGGATCGGGGTGGACCGGCGCTTCACCGGGCCCTCCGGCGATTGGTCCGGTCGGCCGATGTGAAGGACGTGATCGCTCTATCGGAAGCAGCCCCCCCGGATTCTCGGGCCGCGCGTGAAATCGAGGAGTTTCTCGTGACTCCCGAGCAGCTCCGGGTTCTTCTTTCCGGCGACGACGTCGACGACGCCAGTCTCGCGGCCATGGTCAACCGACTGGGCGACCATGCTCTCGACCCCCTCTTCGATCGCCTTGCCGGCTCCGAATCCCGGACGATCCGACGAAAGATCTTCGACTGTCTGACCGCGATGGGGGAGCGGGTATCCGGGACCGTGATGAGCTACCTCGAGGATCCACCCTGGTTCGTACAGCGGAACATGCTTGCGCTCCTGCAGCGGATGCCGGCGCTTCCCCACGGGTTCTCCCCACTGCAACATCTCGCCCACGAGGATGCGCGGGTGAGACGCGAGGCCCTCCCTCTTGCCCTTCGCGTTCCCGGAGCCCGGGACGAGGCGCTGCGACTCGCGCTCGATGACCCCGACGAGCGGATCGTGCGGATGGCGCTTCTCGAGCTTCAGGAGGATGTGCCCGCCTCGGTGCTACCGGTCCTGGTCGAAAAGGGGTTGCGGGAGCCCCGCTTCCCGGAACTGGGATCCCTCGCCGCGCGTGCCCTGGGCGGATCCGAAGGCGACGCTGCGCGAGACGCACTGGTGGATCGTTGTCGGGAGGGGCGTCAGCTGGCCCCCGGAGACCCGACGCTCCTTTCGGCGCTGGTCGCCCTCGCGTCGGGCTGGGGGCACGATCCCGCGGTACAGGAGGTTCTGGACCTGGCCGGACGATCGACCGACCCGAGGATCCGCGCGGCGCTTGCACGGGTGAGAAACACGCCGGGAGATGGCGATGAATGAGGCGGTTGCGCTCCTGAAGGGACTCATGGACGCGGTGGCCCTCCGTGCGCATGAACCGGTCGGTGGCGACCGCTGGAACGACGCTCTTGACCGGTTGATGTCGGATCTCGCGGCGGCGGTCTCGGCCGCCCAACCGAAGGCGGACGACTCGGCGTCGGGCGTCCTCCACTTCCGGATCCAGGATGACGAGGTGATTCTCGGCTCCAACCCGATCTGGGAACTCCGCGGCTGGCTCTGGACTCAGCGGCTTTCCCGTCGGGGGATCCGGTCGATCAGCGTGCGGTTTCCCGTCGAACGAAGTGCGCTCGAAAATTTCGTGGTCGATCTCGAGGCGGTCCTTGCGGGGCAGGGCGTCGCGACCGAGGTCGGGCTCTCGCAGCGCTGGGGCGGACTCCGATTCATCCTCGACGCGCCGGACCCCGGCGCTTCCGGACTCCCCCTTCTGGCCGGGTCCCCTGAAATTGAGGCGGTCGAGGGGAGCGGCCGCTCGAGAACAGCTCCCCGGGATGGGCTCGACGTGGGGGGGGCGGTCGATGCGTCCGCGCCGAGCTTCCCGGCCCGTGCGGAGTTCGAGGTCGCCCGTTGGATCCTCGGAGAGGTCGGTGCGGGCAACGGCCTCCCTCTCGTCGAATCCGAGGCGCTCGTGCGCACGATTTCTGTCGGGGTCCGTTGCCACGGCCGCGGCGCCATCCGCCTTCTCGATCCGATCGAGGATGAGGACTACCCCGCAACCCACGCGATCAACTCGGCGCTTCTCTCGATGCTCCTGGCCGAGGAGCGGGGCATGAACTCGAGAGAGGTCTGGGAGGTCGGGCTTGCCGGCCTTCTTCACGACGTGGGGATGACACAACTGTCCCGAGGTCTCGTGCAACGGCCGGACGCCCTGACACCGACCGAGCGGGAACTCGTGAACACGCACCCCAAGATCGGGGCACGAATCCTCCTCGAGGGCCCCGAAGCCCTTTCGATTCCGGCCCTCGTAGCCTACGAACACCATCTCCGGGCAGATGGGGGTGGCTATCCTGCACGAGCGGGCGACCGTCGCCCCCACATGGTTTCGCAGTTGGTCCACGTGGTCTCCGTCTACTGTGCACTCCGCGCCTCCCGACCCTACAGCGCCCCCTGGAGTCACTCCCGAGCTCTGACCTTCATCCGTGCGGGCGCAGGGGGCCAGTTCGACGAAAATCTGGCGCGGGACTTCCTCCGGTTCATGGAGCGATGGACTCCTCGCTCCGACCCTTCGGTTCGAGGGGAGAGTCCTGCCGCAGGAAGCGGCGATGGAGGTCGGGAAGCGCCGCGTTGAAGGCCTCGATCAGCCCTGGATCGAAATGGGTCCCCGCACGGTCCCGGATCTGCCGGACGGCATCTTCCCAGGTGAGCGCGCGACGGTAGGGTCGCGTACTGGTCATGGCGTCGAGGGCGTCGGCCATCGCCACGACCCGTGCCGCAAGAGGAATGGCCTCCCCCGCCAGTCCGTCCGGATACCCGGTCCCGTCCCAGCGCTCGTGGTGCCACCCGGTCACCGCCAGGATCAGTTCGTCTCCCAGGATCGGCTCCAGAATCTGGCGCCCCGTCAGCGGATGTCTGCGCACCCGTTCGAACTCCTCGGGGGTGAGAGGACCGGTCTTGTTCAGGATCTCGGGTGGGACCTCCAGCATTCCCACGTTGTGCACCAGGCAGGCGAGATTCAGGAGCTCCGCGTCGATCTCGTGCCCCCGATCTCCGAGGCCTTGGTGGATGGCGAGCGAGTAGCCGGCGACCCGCTGGGCATGGCCCTGGCTGTGGGCGTCATAGAGTTCTGCGGCCCGTGCGAGCGAGAGGATGCCATGGACCGCCATGCTCCTGCTCTCGTCGGCACGCTCGAACGATTCCTTCGACAGTCGGTGACGCCTCCGATGCTCGGAGCGTATGCGATCATGTCGGGCGAGGGCGTCGATCAGGTGCGTCTGAAACTCGGGAAGGGAAATCGGCTGATGCAGGAATCGGTCGCCGCCCGCGCTGAGCGCGTCGGCGGCGAACTGGGTTTGGCCAGGCTCCCCGACGACGAGGACCTGTGTCGCGGGCCACCGGGACTTCACCGCACGCACGAGCTCGGTCCCCGAGAGTCCGGGAAGGTGCAGGTCGGTGAGGACCAGGTCGAATTCGCGTCCCAATGACTGGATCGCGGAGCTGGCATCCGGAATCGTGGTGAGTTCGAAGCCTTCCCGCCGAAGGTAGCCGCCGACCGCGTCTTCGAGGTCGGTCCCATGCTCGACGAGAAGGATCGTCCGCCCCGTACCGAACTGGGGGAGCGAGTCGGGAAGAAGCTCGCGGGGTGGAGGGGTCTTGCCGAGGCTGGCCGTATTCTCGCCGTACCTCCGGATTCCACCCGATCCCTCGGCGTCACCGGTCCCCGACGTCCTCCGGGCCTCTCTGGCGTCATCGGAGCCCACGTCCTTGCCGAAGACCCGAACGCGATTTCGTCCCTCCTCCTTGGCGCGGTAGAGTGCCAGGTCGGCGGAGGCAAGAAGTTCCTCGGGGGATCGCATGCTCGGGTGGTAGGCGGCGACTCCCGCGGAGACGGTCAGGCTTCCCCGCTCCAGATGCGCCGTCTGGAGGCTCTCTCGGATCCGGTCCGCGAAGGCCCGGGCGCCCTCTTCCTCTGAACCGGCGAGGACCGAGAGAAACTCCTCTCCCCCAATCCTTGCCGAGAGGTTCATGCGGCGTGTGCTCGAAGCCAGAAGCTCGGCGAAGTGCCGGAGCGCCATCGCTCCTGCCTCCTGGCCATGGCGGTCGTTGTAGTTCCGGAAGTGATCCAGGTCGAAGAGGATTACGGTGACCGGGCGCCCCCGCTCGGCCGCACCGAACATCGTCTCCAGAAAGACCCGGGCGTGTCGTCGATTGGGAAGCCCTGTGAGTGAATCGGTCAGCGCGGACTCTTCGTCGTCACCCTCGTTCTCGCCGATCCGGGTGGCGAGCCAGCCGACGCCAATCGTGGTACCGAGGAGGATCGCGAGAGTCCCCGGGAGAAGGTCGGGGACCGGGCGGCCGGTGGCGGAGAGCACGAGGTGGGTGGCCACGATGATCGCGCTCACGATTCCCCCCGCCACGGCGACCGGGCGCCAGCCTCCCTGTCGGGCGGAGACCAGGATCGGCAGGAGTCCCATCAGCCACAGAAGCGACGCGCCGGGGATCGCTCCGTCCAGAAGCACGAGCGACGTCAATGGGACACCCAGAACGAGATAACTCGCGACGAGCCAGGGACGTGCCCCCTCTCTCGCCAGGGATCCGGATCGTGGAAGCATGATGGCCGAGCTTGCCTTGAGGAACATGGCCCCCCAAGATCGAGGGGCATGAGCCGGACGTCCCGCGTTCGCGGCGCTCCGCACGGCGAGCCATGGCGCGGACAGTAAACGTCCTTGACCCGACAATATGGCTCGGATCGGGCCCGGTGAACAGCAGGGCGCGGGTTCACGCGCCGATTCACCCGGTCTCAGACGTCCGACGAGGGGGGTCGTTGACATTCCCCGGACGCAGTGGTACTCTACTTATAGTTTTAGGGCATGCACTCTCCGGAGCGAATGTCTCGACGCACTCCTCCTGGTACGGAGCCGATCGATGCTTACAGCCTGGGTCCTCTTCACACTCGCGATCACCGCACTGGTGGCCCTGGGTGCCCGGCTGATCGAAGGGGCGCTCCTCGAGGTCTCGGCTCCCACCCGCTGGCCCTGGATCGCCGGGCTCTTCGCGGCGCCGCTGATCGGGCTTCTCCCCCTCCTGCCGGGGGCGCCCGCGCTCCGCTCGCTCCTTCCCGGATCCGGAGGCGCGACCGGAGGAGAGGCCGCAGGGGAGGTGGGCTCGGTCCTGGTGACGGGTGTCGCGGGTCTGCCGGCCGGGATTCAGGTCGGACCCGACCACCTGTTGTCGACCTTCGATCCCTGGGTGCTGGCGTTGTGGGCCGGGGGGGGCCTGCTGCTGGGAGGGTATGGGGCGGCCCTCTCCCTTCGGCTGGCCCGTGCCCGCGCCTCGTGGACCCCCGTGCGCCTTCCCGAGGGCGAGGTCCTCGTATCGGACGACACCGGCCCCGCGGTCCTCGGCCTCTTCCGAACCGAGATCGTGCTGCCTCGGTGGTGTCTCTCCCTGCCCTCGAATCAGCGAGCGCTGATTCTCGCGCACGAGAATGAACACCGCAGCGCCCATGACACCACTGTGGTGGCGGCCGGTGCCCTCGCTCTGCTCCTGATGCCCTGGAATCTGCCCGCATGGTGGATGTGGCAGCGACTCCGCACCGCGGTCGAGGTGGACTGCGACGCCCGGGTGACCCGTCGGGCCCCCGGAGACCGCCGAACCTACGGCGACCTGCTTCTCCTCGTGGGCGCTCGCCCATCGATGGCCCCGACCCCGCTCACGACCTTCTCGAAGTCCCGCTCCTCACTCGGACGGAGGATTCACATGTTGACCCGCACGCGCTCCCGCTATTTCCTGCCCCGTGCCCTGATCCTCTCCCTGCTGGGTGTAGGGCTGATCGTCGTGGCCTGTCTCGTTCCCGGGCCCGACGACTCCGAGGGCCTGACGGATCCGCACGTCGAAACCCTCCAGACCGACCCCGACGCCTCGGGGGAGTTGGCCCAGAGCCCGCAGTTCACTCCGCATGATGAATCGCCGACGATCCGGAACTCGGCCGATGTACGAAATCGCCTGAGCGAGGCGTATCCCTCGATGCTGCGCGACAACGGGATCGGGGGCACCGTCATGATCCACGCCTTCATCGACACCGAGGGTGTCGTGCAAGCGGTCCAGATCGTGGAGTCCTCGGGTCATGCGGCGCTCGACGACGCCGGCCTCGACGTCGCCCGCACGATGGAGTTCACCCCGGCTCGTCACCGTGGCGAGACCGTGCCGGTCTGGATCCAGGTGCCGATCAATTTCAGCCAAGACGGGGCCGAGACCGAAGAATCCCCTGAACTCGTGCCCGAGGGCACCGAGCCCGAACCCGAGCCCGTGGCGGCGCCGGATGCCGAGGATGCGGCACAACCGTACTTCACGCCACACGACGAATCGCCGACCATCCGGAACTCGGCCGACGTAACCGATCGCCTGAGCGAGGCGTATCCCTCGATGCTGCGCGACAACGGGATCGGGGGCACCGTCATGGTCCACGTATTCATCGACACCGAGGGGGTCGTGCACGAGGCCCAGATCGTGGAGTCCTCGGGGCATGCAGCGCTCGATGACGCCGGCCTCGACGTCGCCCGGACGATGGAGTTCACCCCGGCTCGCAATCGTGGCGAGACCGTGCCGGTCTGGATCCAGGTGCCGATCAGCTTCTCCGCGAGGTGACCTTCGCCGCCGGTGACGCCGGGTCCAGGCGTCGCTGGTCGATGCTCGGCCTCCTGGCGCTGGCCGAACTCGCCGGGATGTCGGTCTGGTTCGCCCAGTCCGCGGTCGCCCCCGAGCTGCAGCTGCTCTGGGGGTTGAGCGCGTCGCAGGCGGGCTGGCTGACCTCGAGTGTACAGATCGGGTTCGTGGCCGGAACGCTGGTCGCGGCGATCCTGAATCTGGCCGACATCGTTCCCAGCCGAAGCTACTTCGCCGTTTCGGCCTTCCTGGCCGCCGGCTGCAATCTCCTGCTCCTGATGGTCCCGGGGTATGAGGCGGCACTCGTGACCCGGTTCCTGACGGGCTTCTGCCTGGCCGGGGTGTACCCCCCGGCCATGAAAATGGCGGCAACCTGGTTCGTCTCGGCGCGCGGACTCGCGATCGGGACCGTGGTGGGCGCCCTCACGATCGGCAAGGCCATCCCCTACCTCGTCCATGCCCTGGGGGGCGCCGATCCCGGACTGGTCGTCTGGACCACCTCGCTGGCGGCCGTGGGCGCCGGTGTCCTGATCGCCGTGGGGTATCGCGACGGGCCTCACCTCTTCGAGCGCCGCCCCTTCCGCTGGGAGCTGGTACGAGAGGTGGTGCGGATTCGAGAGTGGAGGCTGGTCACGGGCGGGTACTGCGGGCACATGCTCGAGCTCTACAGCTGCTGGACATGGCTCGCCGCCTTCCTGGCCGTGAGTGCGGTCGGGGAGCCGAGCCTGATCGCATTCGGCGCGATCGCCCTGGGCAGCGTGGGCTGCGTCTGGGGAGGGATCATCGCCGACCGCATCGGGCGCGAGAAGCTGGTGAACCGGGCGATGGGGGTGTCGGCGGCCTGCGCGCTCGGGATCGGGGCGGTCTTCCATATTCCGTGGGCCGTGATCGTCGTGGCCTGCGTCTGGGGGGTGTCGGTCGTGGCCGACAGCGCGCAGTTCAGTGCCCTGGTGACCGAGTCGGTCCCCTCGCACGCGGTCGGGACCGCCCTGACGCTGCAGACCTCGATCGGGTTCGCGATCACCGTCCTGACCGTCCAGCTCGTCCCCAATCTCGCCGAGGCGATCGGGTGGCAGTGGTCCTTCTCGGTCCTGGCGATCGGGCCGGCGCTGGGCATTCTCGCGATCCGGCGTCTCGTGCGGGGGCGGACCCGGCCACCGACCGACCCCGCTCCCGCAGGCACGGGCGCGACCGGCTGAGGGTCCAGCCTTCTAGAGGAAGTCCCACCAGCGAGGATCGACGGAGATCAGGAGCTGCCACTCGCTTGCCCGCCCTCCGAGCCCACGGGCGCCCTCCACCCGAATGAGGTCGTAGAGGAGTCCGAACCCGAGCGAAACGCCTCCGGCGAGCCCATTCGTACCGGACAGACTCGGGAGGGCCGTGGAGGACGCCTCGGGCCCGTCCGGTCGCCACGCTGCGGGCAGTCGACCGTCGATCCACCCGCCATACAACCCCCCTCGAATCCGAATCATCGGAGACCCCAGGTCCGCGGCACCGACGACGGAGCCCATTGCGAGGTGACGACCGGCAAAGGAGCGAAAGGGGTGCCCGGGTAGCGTGCCTCGTCCTCCGACCAGTCGATGGAGCTGGGGGAGAGGAGTTCCGAGCAGAGCGCCCCCGGTGAAGCTCGCTGTCAGGTCCCGATCCGTGGAGCTGCTGCGCCAACGGCCTTCCGCGCCCACCTCGATTCGGCCTCCGAGCGCGGACCGAGCCCCGAGGGTGACGCCTTCGAGTGTGACCTCACCCCGCCCACCGCCCGGAAGCCGGTCGATCGGCTCGACCCACCGGGCACGAGACGCGGCGAACGTGCCCGGCTCGATCGGCAGGACCGGACGAAACTCCCGTGCCGAATTCCATGGAGCGGTCGCGCGCTGCAGGGTGGCGCTCCGATGGGACTCGACCCCCAGATCGATCTGGAGCCGGCTCCCCCGGTCCATGCGGCGGAGGATGTGGGTCGAGACTCCGCTCGAACGGTACGGGTCCCGATAATCCTCCCCCATCGAAAGGGCGGTCAGGGTGGAGGGGAGGGAGGGGACGGCGGGGGCGATCCCCAGGTCCCCGCGCCCATTCAGGGCTCCCGAGGCTCGGAAGACCCAGTCGCCACGGCTCATCCCATCGAGCTCGAGCGAGGCCCGCGGGTGCCCGGGACCGAAGGACCAGCCGCCTGCCAGGCGAACTCGGGCGGTTCCGGCCGGGCGGATGCTGAGTCCGCCACCGATGTCGAGCCCGCGCGCGCGGTCCCACGACACGAGGGACGAGGCGTCGGGAAGGTGAAGTCGCACCGGGGAGAGTCCGGTCGGGGGCCGGTTCCGAAGGAGTCGAGCCGCTTCGACCCGGAGTTCGCGAGGATCGGCGCGAGTCGCGATGTCGGCGAGACCATCCCGTTCGAGGCCGCTGAACAGCCCATCCCGAAAGGGGTAGTCCGCGAGAGCCTCGGAGGAGAGGGTCGTGATCCGCGGGGAGAGTCGGATCTCGGTGGGGATCGGGGCGTTCAGCTCGTAATTCCCGACGCGCAGGACCGCCCGGATCACCGTTCCGACTCCCAGGTCCAGCTCCGGGATCTCCCGCCGGACTTCGATCCGCTGAAGGTTCGGGAGCCAGTATTCTCCCTCCCAGAGGCCGTAGTCAAGTTCGACCGCGATGCGGTCAGTGCGGGGGTCGACGTATGAACTCGGGGTGAAGGTGAAGTCCATGCGAACGAGGTCTGCTCGGCCGCGGTCGACGTGGATGGACCCGAGAATCCCCGGTTGCGAGGGGTCCTTCGGGCGGACCTGCAGCTCGTAGATTCGCAGGGGTTCGGGCTCTCCGGGAAGGTGGAGCGTGGTGGAGTCGGCGAGCCGGAAGTCGTACGGGCTCTCGCTCGAGTCCCCGGGGGGAAGGGGAGCGAAGGGGTGCGGGACCCCGGCGACATCCATGCCCTGGCCCACCTGGATTTCATCGCCGAAGCCGTACTGGACGAGGGTGAGCCGGTCCAGGTAGTAGGCGAAGTCCCGCACGGGCAGGCGAGTCTCGGAGCGCTCTCCGACGAGCCTCTGGCGCACGTGATCGGGCGCTTCCCAGAAGAGGTCCACGGCAATCTGGTCGACCCGGATGAGAGACCGCTCCCCCTCTTCCGGGTCCACGAAGAAATAGATGTGGCCCTCGGTCAGGGCTCGGTAACTCTCGAGGTCCCCGCTCCGGACGAGCTCCCGGCGGGCCGCACGGGCTCGTGAGGCCAGCTCCAGAGCCCTCTCCGAATTCCAGCCATCGGTGGCCTGGGCGGGGATGGACGGGTTCTGGGCCTCGACCGATGCTGCGGGCAGCAGCAGGGGGAGGATGGCGAGGAGCGCGAGGAGCCGGAGGGCCACGGAGCGGAGGTGTCCTGGGTCAGGAGTGTGGGGTGGGGGGTCGAGTATTCTCCCCCGATTCTATTACACTACGTGGTTTCGTGGGAGCGGGGTCCATTCCGACGACGCGCCGTCGGGACCGTCCACGACCAGGCAGAGGGTCCGATCCGGACCCGGGAACGAGGAGACCGTGATTCAAAGTACACTCGCCAAAGAGGTTCGGCGCCGCCGCACCTTCGCCATCATCAGTCATCCCGACGCCGGGAAGACCACGTTGACCGAAAAGCTCCTCCTGTATGGTGGGGCGATCCACCTGGCGGGCTCGGTCAAGGCACGCCGGGCGAAGCGGCACGCGACCTCCGACTGGATGGAGATGGAGCAGGAGCGGGGAATCTCGGTCACCTCGTCGGTCCTTCAGTTCGACTACCACGGGTTCCGGATCAACCTGCTCGACACCCCCGGTCACCAGGACTTCTCCGAAGACACCTACCGCACCCTGATGGCGGCGGACTCGGCGGTGATGCTCCTCGACAACCGGAAGGGGGTCGAAGAGCAGACCCGGAAGCTCTTCGAGGTCTGCCGGCTGCGGAGCATTCCGATCTTCACCTTCGTGAACAAGTGCGATCGGGTGGGCGTGTCTCCCCTGCAGCTACTCGACGATGTCGAGGCCGAGCTGGGAATGGCCTGCGCCCCCCTCACCTGGCCGGTCACCGACGGCTCGAACCTGCTCGGCGTGTACGACCGGCGGGATGCGGCTCTTCACCTGTTCCAGAAGGGAGGGGACCACGGGGCGAGCGCACCCACGGTGGAGCTGGCCGGGCTCGAGGATCCGAAGGTCAGGGAGCTTCTCGGGAACGCCGCGACGGATCGCCTCCTGGAGGAGATCGAACTCCTCGACGCCGTGGGTGCCGAATTCTCGGAAGAGGCCTTTCTCGAGGGGCGGGTGTCTCCCACCTTCTTTGGGAGCGCGCTCACCAACTTCGGGGTGGAGCCCTTCCTGCGGCGATTCCTGGCGCACGCGCCGGCCCCTCCTCCGCGGGATTCGTCGGAGGGAGAGATCGCCCCCGACGACTCGAGGTTCACCGCATTCGTCTTCAAGATCCAGGCGAACATGGATCCCAAGCACCGGGATCGCCTGGCCTTCGTGCGGATCTGTTCGGGACAGTACGAGCCCGGGGCGACCGTCACGAACGTCCGGACGGGGAAGGGCGTGCGGCTGACCGACCCGCAGCAGTTCTTCGGGCAGGAGCGGGAGCGGGTCGACACGGCCTGGCCGGGGGACGTGGTGGGCATTCACGATCGGGGGGGGCTCCGTATCGGAGACACCCTCTCTGCAAAGGGAACCCCCGAGTTCGAGGCGATCCCCCCGTTCTCGCCCGAGCACTTCGCCCGGGTGATCGTGCCCGACCCCCTGCGCCGCAAGCATCTCGACAAGGGGCTCCTGGAGCTGTCGGAAGAGGGGGCCGTGCAGGTCTTCTTTCAGGGAGGCGTATCCGGTCCCGCCCCGGTCGTGGGCGCCGTGGGCCCCCTTCAGTTCGACGTCCTCCTGCACCGTCTGGAGCACGAGTACGGGGTCGAGGCGCGCCTGGAGCCGATGCCGTACCGCGACGCACGCTGGGTCTCGGGGCCGGAGCGCGACATCCGGCGGGTCGGCAACGGACTCGACGCCGCCCTGGTCTTCGACCGCAACGAGCGGCCCCTTCTGCTCTTCCGGAGTCAGTGGGTACGACAGGCGACCGAGGGGCGCGAGAAGGAGCTCGAGTTCTTCCGGATGGCGCCCGAATAGCGGTGCAGGGAGACGGTCTCCGGGCGAACGACTGTCGCCGCTGGACCAGGATCGTTTGATTGTCCGCGGTCGGGTCGCTAATCTCAGCGGGAACTCGACTCCTCGAGCCGAACTGGTAGGCGTCGAATGCGGCGGTTTGTCTTCCCCGTTCCCTTGGAGGTTTTGCCCGTGTCCACTCGAGTCCAGTGCACTCCGTTCCCGACCCGTGCGCTTCGCCGGGCCGGCTTCACGCTCCTCGCACTCGCCTTCATGCTGGTCTCCGCCGGCGGTCTCGCCGCCCAGGAGTCCGGGACAATCCAGGGCACCGTGACCGATGGGATGTCGGGCGAGCCGATTCCCTCGGCGCTCGTCTCGGCGGTCGCCCCGGACGGCCGGACCATCCAGACCTCGCTCACCAACCGCGACGGCCGGTTCCGGCTCGTCGTCGCCCCGGGAACCTACCGGGTAACCCTCACGGCCATGGGCTATGGAGCGCAGGAGGTCGAGGACACCGCGGTCGCGGAAGGTCAGATCGTGACCGTCTCCTTCCAGGTGAGTCGCGAGGCCTTCCAGCTGGGCACGATCGTGGTCAGCGTGGGCAGGACGTACGAGAAGGCGATTACCGCTCCGGCCCGCGTCGAGGTCGTCGAGGCCGAGCAGATTCGCGCGCGGCCGACCACCACGCCGGTCGACCACCTGCGCTCGGTGCCTGGCGTCGATGTGATCACCCAGGGGGTCCAGTCGACGAACGTGGTCGTGCGCGGCTTCAACAACATCTTCTCGGGGGCCCTGCACACCCTCACCGACAACCGGATCGCCGGGGTTCCCTCGCTCCGGGTGAACGTGATGAGCTTCGTGCCCACGAGCGACGACGACATCGAGAGGATGGAGGTGGTGCTCGGCCCGGGGGCGGCACTCTACGGGCCGAACACGGCCAACGGGGTCCTGCACATCATGACCCGCTCTCCCCTGAGCTCTCAGGGGACGAGCGTAAATGTCATGAGCGGGGAGAGGGGCGTCTTCGGTGGCGGCTTCCGGACGTCGCATCGCGTCTCCGACGCCCTCGGCGTGAAGGTCTCGGGTCAGGTGCTCCAGGCCGACGAGTGGCGATTCGAGGATCCCGTCGAAGCGGCCGAGCGACAGAAGTTCCAGGCGGACCCCGACTTCTGGCGGCAGGACCTGATGCGGGCGGTCGGCATCGATCAGGCCGAAGCCGATCTGCGGATCTCCCGCATCGGGAACCGGGACTTCGACATCTCGCGGTGGGGTGGGGAGGTGCGGGCGGACTGGGCGATCAGCGAGGACGCCACCGGCATCTTCACGGCGGGGATCAGCAATGCCGCGAGCCAGATCGAGCTCACCGGGCTCGGTGCGGCGCAGGTCGAAGACTGGCGCTACACCTTCTACCAGGCCCGTTTCAACTGGCAGCGACTCTTCGCCCAGGTCTACACGAACCGAAGCGATGCGGGCCAGACCTTCCTGCTTCGCAACGGCGCTCCGATCGTCGATCGCTCCCAGCTCTTCGTGGGTCAGGTACAGCACGGAACCGATGTCGGCACCCGCCAGCGCCTGACCTACGGAATGGACTATATCTTCACCGACCCCGAGACCGAGGGCACGATCAACGGGATCTACGAAGACGACGACCAGACCAGCGAATTCGGCGCCTACCTCCAGTCGGAAACGCAGCTGGCGTCGAATGTGGACCTGGTCCTGGCCGGGCGGATCGACACGCACTCCGCGCTGCCCGATGCGATCTTCTCTCCCCGGGCGGCGCTGGTTTACGAGCCGCGCGAAGGCCAGGCCCTCCGGGCGACCTTCAACCGCGCCTTCTCGACCCCCTCGTCGCTGAACCAGTTCCTCGACCTGGGGACCGCGATTCCCGACCCGGGAGCCGCCCGCCTGGGATACAGCGTTCGGGTCCAGGGAACGGGCACCGACGGATTCCGGTTCCGCCAGGCCGATGGTTCATACCTGATGCGCTCCCCCTTCACGCCGGAGGCCATCGGCGGCCCCGTGCAGCTCCTGCCGGCCGACGCGGCGAACTTCTGGGGAGCCGCGGTGCAGGTGGTGGCCCAGCAGGCCGCCGCGGCGGGAACCCCGCTTCCGCCCCAGCTGGTCGGATATCTGTCGAGTCTGCAGCCTTCCTCCGAGCAGATCGGATCGAACTTCTTCAACACGGTGACTGGACAGACCGGTCCGCTCGCCGCCCTCGATCTGCCCGACGTCGACCCGATCCGTGAGTCCACGCAGACCACCTTCGAGGTCGGCTACAAGGGGATCCTGGCGGATCGGGCCACCCTGGCCGCCGACGTCTGGTACTCCCGGCGCAACAACCTGGTGACGCCGCTCACCGTCCAGACCCCCTTCATCACGATGAACCCTCAGGAGATCGGTCAGTATCTGGTTCCGCGCCTGATGGAGATCGGGATGAGTCAGGAAGAAGCGGCGGCGCTGGCGGGCCAGCTGGCGCCGGGGCTCGCGCAGGTTCCCGTCGGGGTCATCTCGTCGGCCGATGTGAACGCGAACGGCGCACAGCTGCTCACCACCTATACGAATGTCGACGAAGAGATCGACCTGTGGGGGATGGACATCGGTGCCCAGTTCCTGGTCACCGACCGGGTGTCGCTGAGCGGCACCCTCTCGCTGGTCAACGACGACTCCTTCACCACGGAGCGGGGCAACGTGGTCACCCTGAACGCCGCGAAGCAGAAGGGCAACATTGCGGTCGCCTACCGCGAGCCCGCCCGCGGAATCAGCGGTGAGCTCCGGACCCGGTTCTCGGCGGGCTTCCCCGCCAGTTCGGGCGTGTACGAGGGCGAGGTCGAGTCCTTCACCCTGGTCGACCTGAACGCCTCGTACCGCATTCCCACGATGGAGGGGGTGACGGTACAGCTCTCGGTCCAGAACGCGCTCGATGCAGCCTACCGCAGCTTCCCCGGGGTTCCCGAGGTCGGCCGGATGGCGCTGGTCCGGCTGCGCTACGAGTTCTGATCCCCGGACGATCGGCGCCCCGCCCGCCCTCCGTCGCATACGCACGGGGAAGCGGGCGGGGCGGCCCGGATCCTTCCTCCCGGGCCCCGGTATGTTACCTGACATGTCTACCCTTGATTCCGGTTCCGATGCCCGCACGGGCGACCCCTCGATTCCGATCGCCTCCGACGACACATTCGACGAGCTGGTCCGGAGTGCGTCTCGTCCGGTCGTGGTCGATTTCTTCGCGACCTGGTGCGGTCCCTGCCAGTGGATACTTCCGACCCTCGAGTCGATCCGGGACGAGTACTCGGATCGGGTCGATGTGGTGAAGGTCGATGTCGACGCCGCTCCCCGGCTCGCCGAGCGATTCCGGATCGCAAGCGTTCCCACGGTGATCCTCTTCGTCGGGGGAGAGGAAGTGGAGCGCAGCATCGGGGTCGAGCCGGACCGGGTGAAGGGCATGCCGGCCCGGGCTCTCGCCCCGGATTCACCCTGAACGTCCGGGTCCCTTCGACCCGGCACCCAGCGGACGCGGGAGTCGATCGTGGCAAAACGGGAACGTCAGGCGAGCATCCTGGAGTTGATCAAGCAGCATCGCGTGGGGAGCCAGGAGACCCTGCGCGAGCACCTGGTAACGCGAGGCTTCGACGTCACGCAGGCCACCCTCTCCCGCGACATCCGCGATCTTCGGCTGGTCAAGGTGACGGGAGCCGACGGACTCCCCTACTACACCCTTCCCGAGGAGTGGGAGAACACCCCGCCCCTCGAGGGCCTGCTTCCAACCCTCTTCCTCTCGGCCGAGGGGTCGGGAAACCTGCTCGTGGTCAAGACGATGACGGGGGCCGCGCAGGCCGTGGGAATCGCGATCGACTGGGAGGAGTGGCCCGAGATCCTGGGAAGCGTGGCCGGAGACGATACGGTGCTTCTGGTACTGCGGGATCCCTCGGCGGTAGAACCGGTCCGGCGCCGCATCCTCGAGATCGCCCGGCCGGGTTGACCTCTGTGGGGAGCCACGTATGTTTATACCATGCAGATGAATAAAAACACGGCCGTCGGGGTGGTCGGCGCCACCGGATATACCGGGCAGGAAGTACTGATCCTACTCAAGGAACACCCCGGAGCCCGTCTGGAGTTCGCCACATCCAGATCGCAGGCGGGCGACCCTACCGGAATCGAGGGGCTGGACTACTCCGATCCCGATATGGATCGGGCCCGGGACTGCGATGTGGTGTTCCTCTGCCTTCCGCACGGAAAGTCCGTGCCCTGGGTGGATTCTCTCCTGGGCCGGGGAGGCGCAGCGCCGCGAATCATCGATCTGACCGCCGACCACCGACCGGGTTCCGGACGTGAGTCCGCGGCCGTCTACGGGCTGAACGAGTGGTACCGGGATTCGGTCGCCGACGCCCCCCTCGTGGCCAACCCCGGATGCTATCCCACGGGGATGCTTCTCTCCCTGATGCCGCTCTTTCGCGAGGGACTGGTCGACTCGACACGTCTGACCGTCGTCAATGCGGCTTCGGGTGTGACGGGCGCCGGACGCGCCCCGCGACCCGACCTCCTCTTTGCCGAGGTCGCGGGTAACTTCCGGGCCTATGGCGGTGGCAACCGGCATCGTCATCTCCGAGAGGTCCGGTCGGAACTGGGTGAGGTCGAGATCCTCTTTCAACCGCATCTGCTCCCGGTCTCGCGGGGGATCCTCGAGACCATCGTCCTTCCGGTCCCTGAGGGGATCGATGCCGATCGGATCCGGGCGCGGTGGGCGAAGCGATACCGGGACGAGCCCGTCATCACGATCCGGGCGAGCGGGCTTCCGGAGCTGCGAGACGCGGTGGGTACCGATCGGATCTCCCTCGGTGTCGAGGACGCGGCCGACACGCGCGGGCCGGTCTGTGTTCTCGGAGTTGCCTTCGACAACCTCGGAAAGGGCGCCGCCGGACAGGCGGTCCAGAATTTCAACGCGATCATGAAGTGGCCTACGGAGTTGGGCATACGATGCTGACAGTCATAAAAGCAGGAGGAGCGTGGCTCGATGGGAGCCCGGTCCAGGATGAACTCGATGCGCTGGCCGAGCTGCCGGGCGAAGTCGTGGTGGTTCATGGCGGTGGGAAGGAAATCTCCCGCTGGCAGGAGCGGTGCGGGATCGAGACGGAGTGGAGCGAGGGTCTGCGGGTGACGCGCGGAGACTCTCTGGCGCTCTCGTCGATGGTCCTTTCGGGTTGGCTGAACAAGAAGCTGGCGACGGCGGTCTCCGAAGCGGGTCGGCCCTCGGTCGGCCTTTCGGGAGAGGACGGCGGGATCATTCACGCCCGCCCGATCGACCCGGCCCGCCTGGGTTCGGTCGGCTCGGTGGATCGAATCGACCCTGCACCCCTCGAGGCCCTGCTCGCGGGTGGGTTCACGCCGGTCCTGTCACCGATCTCGAAGGGCGCGGCTGGCCCGCTGAACGTGAACGCCGACGAGGCGGCCGCTCAGGTGGCGATCGCGATGGGCGCGGATCGCCTCCTGCTGGTCTCGGACGTGGCCGGGGTCAAGGATGGCTCCGAGGTGCTCGACCGGGTCACCCGCGACGACGCGGGCACTCTGAGTGCCTCGGGGGTCCTCGAAGGGGGGATGGCCGTGAAGGTGGACCAGGGACTGGCCGCGAGCGACCGCGAGATCGAGGTCCGGATCGGGGGCGGAGAGCTGCTGGCCGATCCGGCGGCGGGGACTGCGATCGGCACTGCCCCGACGCTGGCGGCGGTCGCGTCGTGAGCGGGGGCGATTCCGCCGACGCTCTTCTGGGCGTCTACAAGCCGCAGGGTCCGCTCTTCGTGAAGGGTGAGGGGGCCTGGCTGGTCGCGGACGATGGCCGTCGATACCTCGATTTCACCTCGGGGATTGCCGTCACGGCGCTCGGCCACGGACACCCCGAGATCGCGGCGGCGATCGAGCGGGCCGCCGCGACGGGACTCCTGCACACCTCGAACCTGTATCGCACCGCGCCGGCCCGAGAGCTGGCCGCCTTCCTGGTGGACCAGACCGGAATGGACCGGGTCTTCTTCTGCAATTCGGGAGGAGAGGCGATCGAGGCGTCGCTCAAGTTCGCGAGACGTTGGGCGGGCACGAACCGTGGCTCCGAAGCACGTGACTTCCTGGCGCTCCGGGGAAGCTTTCACGGGCGTCTCTTCGGGAGCCTGGCGATCACCGACCGCCCGGGATATCGCGAGCCCTTCGAACCGCTCATGCCGGGCGCCCACTTCGTCGACCCGACCGATCCCCGATCGCTCGACCGGGCGCTCGATCCCGAGCGCGTGGCGGCCCTGGTCCTGGAGCCGATCCAGGGAGAGGGCGGGGTCCGGCCGCTCGGGAGCCCGTTCCTTCGGAAGGCCCGGGAACTGACGCGGGAGCGGGGGATCCTCCTGATCCTCGACGAGGTGCAGTGTGGGCTGGGGCGGACGGGTCACTTCACCGCCCACGAGGAGGCGGGCATTCGCCCCGACATCCTCGCGCTGGCCAAGCCCCTCGCCGGGGGGCTTCCCATGGGGGCGGTCATGGTGACCGAAGAGGTTGCCGCGTCGCTCAGCCCCGGCGATCATGGCACCACCTTCGGGGGAGGCCCATTCGTCTCGACCGTCGCTCTGGCGGTGACCCGACGTCTGTCCGATCCCGACCTCCTGTCGGA
Organism: Gemmatimonadales bacterium; assembly: GCA_007692605.1. Classification (GTDB taxonomy): domain Bacteria; phylum Gemmatimonadota; class Gemmatimonadetes; order Longimicrobiales; family Gaopeijiaceae; genus SLBA01. The sequence goes on along the minus strand of REBS01000102.1, from coordinate 21,166 downwards.
CGTGCGCGAGAAGGGAGAGGCCCTTCGGGGAATGCTGGGACACCTTCAGGAGAGGAAGGGAGGCCGGATCGCCGAGATTCGCGGTCGAGGGCTGATGTGGGGTGTGGAACTGTCGGGGCCCTCGGCCCCGGTGGTCGCGCACGCCCTCGACGAGGGTCTGCTCCTGGTGGGGGCCGGGCCGAATGTGGTTCGCCTCCTGCCTCCCCTGACGGTCTCGACGCACGAACTCGAGCGAGGGGTTTCGCTGCTCGGCGAAGCCCTCGACGCCACGGTCGACGCGGGCGCCTGAGCGAGGCGACGCGGGGCCGAACACTCCAGAGAGGGAGCCGCAGGGTGACGACGGAATCGAATTCGCAGAAGGGTGGGGAAGAGGCGAGCACCCGCGAAGGCGGCCTCTGGGGAGGCCGCTTTTCCGGTGGGATGGCGCCGGAGATGGAGCCCCTCAACCGATCGCTCACCGTCGACTTCCGTCTCTGGCCACAGGACATCAGGGGGAGTCGGGCGTGGTCGCGAGCGCTCGGGCGTGCCGGAGTGCTGACCGAGGCCGAGGCCGAAGAGCTCGTGGCCGGCCTCGATCGGGTCGCCCAACGGCTCGAAGACGGGATCGCCGGTCCGGTGCCTGACGAGGATATTCACTCCCTCGTGGAGCGTCTCCTCGGAGACGAGGTCGGAGAGCTGGCCGGGAAGCTGCACACGGGGCGGTCGCGAAACGACCAGGTGGCCACCGATTTCCGGCTCTGGGCACTCGAGACCCTCGATGCCCTGGATCGCCGAATGGTCGAGCTGGGCCACGGGCTGCTCACCCTCGCCGAATCCGGGATGGACCTGATCATTCCCGGCTATACCCACCTGCAGCAGGGGCAGCCCGTGCGGGCGGCCCACTGGGCGCTCTCCCACCTCTGGCCCATTCTTCGGGACCGGGAGCGGTTGGCGCGAGTGCGGGAGGCGGCTTCGGTTCTGCCCCTCGGCTCCGGGGCCCTGGCCGGGTGTCCCTTTCCCATCGATCGCGAAGCGCTTCGGGCCGAACTCGGCTTCCGGGCGATCTCGAGAAACTCGATGGATGCGGTCAGCGATCGGGACTGGGCCGCGGAATTCCTTTTCGCTGCGGCCCTCCTCGGCGTCCACATGTCGCGGATCGGCGAGGACCTCCTCCTCTTCTCCTCACGCGAGTTCGGGTTCCTGCGGATCTCGGACGGGTACTCCACGGGATCCTCGCTCATGCCCCAGAAGCGCAACCCCGACGTGGCGGAGCTGGTGCGCGGAAAATCCGCACGGCTGGTGGGCAACCTCTCCGGGATCCTGACTCTGCTGAAGGGCCTTCCCACCGGGTACAACCGCGATCTCCAGGAGGACAAGGGCTTCGTCTTTGACACGACCGACACCCTGGGGCTCGTGCTGCCCGCCCTCGCGGGCGCCCTGCGCACTGCGGAGTTCCGACCCGACGCGATCGAGCGGGCACGCAATGAAGAGCTCCTGGCCACCGATCTGGCCGACCTGCTCGTCCGGGCCGGCGTCCCCTTCCGTCGGAGCCACGACATCGTCGGAGCGCTGGTCCGCGAGGCCGAGGAGGCCGGACTTCCGCTGAGCCGGCTTCCCGATGCCCGCTTCGCGGCACATCACCCCGCCCTGGGCGGGGGTGCGGCGGCCGAGGCCTTCGACTGGGAGCGCTCGGTCGAGGCCCGGGCCCTCCCCGGCGGAACCGCTCGCGCGGCCGTCGAGGCGCAGCTCGACGAGGCCCGGGTCCTCCTCTCCCTGTGAATTAACCCGGAGCGCCGGAGGCGAGGCTCCTCCCGACGGCCTGGGCCACGGGGCGAAGCGCGGCCATCATCTCGTCGAACTGCTGGAAGGTGAGCGACTGCTCCCCGTCGGAGACCGCCTCGATCGGACGCGGGTGGACCTCGACGAGGAGCCCGTCCGCCCCCGCGGCGATCGCGGCCGCGGCCAGAGGGGTCACGAGATCCGTGCGCCCGCCGGCGTGCGACGGGTCGGCGACCACGGGCAGGTGCGTCTCCATCTTGAGCACCGGGATGGCGGCCAGGTCGAAGGTGTTCCGGGTGGCGGTCTCGAAGGTGCGGATGCCGCGTTCGCAGAGGATCACGTGGGTGTTGCCCTGCTTCATGATGTACTCCGCCGCCAGCAGCAGGTCCTTGATCGTTGCCGACATGCCGCGCTTCAGGAGAACGGGGCGCTGCACCCGGCCCACCTCGGTCAGGAGAGCGAAGTTCTGCATGTTGCGAGCCCCGATCTGGAGTACGTCGGCGTGTCCGGCAACCTGCTCCACCTGCCGGGTGTCCATGACCTCGGTCACGATCGGAAGCCCCGACGCTTCGCGGGCGCGAGCGAGGAGTTCGAGCCCCTCGAGACCCATCCCGTCGAAGGAGTAGGGCGAGCTGCGCGGCTTGTAGGCACCCCCCCGCAGCCCCCGGGCCCCCATGGCGCTCACGGCACGGGCCGTATCGAGGATCATGTCGGCACCCTCGACCGAGCAGGGACCGGCGATCACGACGATCTCGCCGGCACCGAGTTCGAGGCCGCCCAGGGGAATTCGGGTCGGCTGGGCCGCGAATTCCCGCGCCGCGAGCTTGAAGGGCTTCATGACCGGATGGACCGACTCCACTCCGGGAATCGCCTGCAGGGGAGCGTGTTCGAGCAGCTCCTCGTCTCCGATGCATCCGATGACCGTGTGGGTCTCTCCCTTCGAGATGTGGGTTCGAAGGCCCAGGGCCTCGACCCGTTCACGGATCTGGTCGATCTCTTCGTCGGTCACGCCGATTCGCGTCACGATGATCATTGGGTGTCCTCTTGTCTGGAGTGGTCGTGCGTCCGGTCGGAGCCGGCGCATGTCGCGGGAATGAAAAAAGGCCCCCGGATCAGTCCGGGAGCCATGGTTCGAATGCGATTCGTTCGGGTGGGGTCAGCGCCCCCGTCGCAATCGTCCGGCTGCCGGCTTCCGATGGCCGTATCGATAGCTGTGCCAATACCCGGGCAGCGAGGTCCACACACGGATTCCCTCCCGCTCGACACCCGCCGACGGGCGGCGGATGGACGCGGGCGTTGCACCATGTACGGTCCGGAGGGCCTCGGAGGATCGACGAGTTCGCATGGCGCCAAGTCTCCGGTGCCGTGGGGCTCCTGTCAAGGGCTGGGCTGCGATCCGGCTCGCTCTGGTCCCCGGATGCCGCTCTCTCTACATTGCGGGCGAGCCTCCGACCGCGCCTTCTCGCGGATCGGTGCTCGAGGGGCCGGGCAGGTCCCCGAAACCAGATTTTCGTTGCGGGATCCGCACTCCCGCCCAGTTCGCCGGAGGTCTTCGAGATGTCTGAAACCACCCCACATGCCGAGTCACGGGCGCCCGACTCCCGGGTCCGCCTCGATGAGATGGATCTCTCGCTCGGAAAGAAGGTGCGACTGCATCGCATCCTTTACGGGACCGGGATGAAGAACGGAAGTCTCATGATTCTGCCGATCGACCAGGGGCTGGAGCACGGTCCGATCGACTTCTTCCCGAATCCCCCGTCGCAGGACCCGGACTACCAGTGGCGACTGGCTGCCGAGGGTGGATACAACGCGGTCGCCTGCCATTACGGTCTGGCGCGGCGATACATGCGCAAGTACGCGGGCCGCGTCCCCCTGATCCTCAAGCTGAATGGGAAGACCAACATCCCTTCCGACGCCGAGGCCCTGTCGACGCTCACCGGAACGGTCGAGGACGCGGTGGCGCTGGGGGCCGACGCGGTCGGATACACGCTCTACGTCGGGTCGCCCCGGCAGGACGAGGACATCATGCAGTTCATGGAGATCCGCGAGGCGTGCGACAAGTACAACATGCCGGTCGTGATGTGGTCGTACCCGCGGGGCTTCGAGGTCGAGGAGAAGGGAGGCCGAAACTCCCTCTACGCGGTCGACTATGCCGCGCGGATGGCCGTGGAACTCGGCGCCGACGTGGTGAAGCTCAACCTGCCGAAACCCTCGTCGAAGGATGACCTGCAGCCGGCCGCCTATCGGGATCTGGACTGGGACTTCGCGTCGGGCGCGCGCAGGGTGGTCGAGTCGGCGGGGCGATGCATGGTCCTGGTGAGCGGCGGAAGCAAGCTTTCCGACGACGACCTCATGGCCAAGGTGAAGGTCTCGATGGATGCGGGAGCGACCGGCCTGATCTTCGGACGAAACATGTGGCAGCGGCCCTTCGACGAGGCATTGGCCGTGACCGAGCGGGTCCAGGCGCTCCTTTCGGAGTACTCGGTTTGACGACCACAAAGGGGGAGAACGGAAAGCGCGCGGCGGCGCGGGCTGCCCTCGCCGAGGTACGTTCGGGCATGACCCTCGGACTCGGGACGGGCAGCACCGTCCGGTATTTCCTGGAAGGGCTGGGCGCGGCGCTCGCAGCCGGTGATCTCGAGGACATTCGGGGCGTCCCGACCTCGCGGGACACGGACGCTCGGGCCACCGCGCTGCAGATTCCTCTCCTCGAGCTCCACCAGGCGGGGCGGATCGACCTGGCGGTCGATGGCGCCGACGAGGTGGACCCGGCGCTCGATCTCATCAAGGGACTCGGAGGCGCGCTTCTTCGTGAAAAGATGGTCGTGCAGGCCGCCGACCGCTTCGTGGTGATCGTGGATCCGGCGAAGCGCGTGGCTCGGCTGGGGACCCGGTCCCCGTTACCGGTCGAGGTGGCCTCGTTCGGGTGGGAGGCGCACCTCCCCTGGTTTCGGGAGCTCGACGCGGTTCCCACCCTGCGCCGGACCCTCCAGGGTGAGCCCTTCATGACCGACAACGGAAATCTGATCGTGGACCTGGGTTTCCCCGGAGGCATCCCGGACGCGCGGGAGCTCGATGACGCACTGGCGCGTCGGGCAGGAGTGATGGAGTCCGGGCTCTTTCTGGGGGTGGCCGACCGTGTGGTGATCGGCGACCCCGACCATCTCGAGATTCTGGATCGGGGGTCTTCATGAGCCGCATTCGCATCGCGCCGTCCATCCTCTCCGCGGACTTCGGCCGCCTCACCGAAGAGGTGAACCGTGCCGAAGAGGGGGGCGCCGACTGGATCCACGTCGATGTGATGGACGGACACTTCGTGCCGAATATCACCATCGGGCCCGCCGTCACGCGAGCGGTTCGCGACGCCACCTCCCTTCCCGTAGACGTGCACCTGATGATCGAGGGTCCGGACCGGTACATCGAGGCCTTCGCCGATGCCGGTGCTGACTGGATCAGCGTCCACCACGAGGTCTGCCCCCACCTGCACAGGGTCCTGGACCAGATTCGTCAGGCCGGAACCCGATGCGGCGTCGCCCTGAATCCCTCGACTCCGGTCGAGGCGGTTCGCGAGATCGTCCACGAACTGGACCTGCTCGTGATCATGACCGTCAACCCCGGCTTCGGGGGGCAGCGATTCATCGCGCACTCGCTCGACAAGGTGCGCAGAGCCCGGGAACTGATCGCCGGGTTCGGTACCGAACGACCGGACGGCTCGGACTGCCTGATCGAGGTGGATGGAGGCGTCGACCGGACGACCGCCCCGGGGGTGGTCGAGGCGGGGGCCGAGGTTCTGGTCGCCGGATCGGCGGTATACGGGCACGAGGCCGGCGTCTCGGCCGCGATACGGGAACTCCGCGCGGCCGCGGAGGGTGGACCATGACGGAGCCCGAGAGCGGAGGGCCGCTTCTGGATCCGGCCGCCTTCGTGCGACTGCGCGAATGGGGGGGCGACGAGCTGCTCCGGAAGATGATCGAGCTGTTCATCCAGAACACTCCGGCGAGAATGGACCAGATCCGAACCGGGGTCACGGACGGGGATGCCGACGCGATCGAGCGGGGGGCCCACTCCCTGAAGTCCTCCTGCGGAAACCTGGGAGCAGAACAGACCCGAGCGCTCGCGCAGCGCATGGAGACCCTCGGAGAGGAATCCCGTCTCGATGAAGCCCGGGCCCTCCTGCCCGAGCTGGACACCACCTACGACGCGACGCTCCGGGCCATGATCCAGGCTCGCGACCGAAATGTGAAGGAGAAGACGGAATGAAGCCGTTCATCGCCCTGGTCGAGGACAACCCCGACAATCGCCTCCTGGTGCAGGCGATCCTCGAGGACGAGTTCGAGATCGAGGAGTACGAAAATGGCGCCGATGCCCTCCGGGGCCTTCGGGAGCGGCCCCCGAGTCTGGTCCTCCTCGATATCTCGCTCCCCGAGATGGATGGGACCGAAGTGCTCCGGCACATGCGCGAGGACCCGTCTCTCAAGGCGATCCCGGCGATCGCTCTCACCGCGCACGCGATGGCCGGCGACCGTGAGCGATTCCTGGCAATGGGCTTCGACCACTACCTCACCAAGCCCATCGTCGACGATGAACTGTTGATCGACACGATCCATGACCTCCTGCAAAGGAATGCTGCGGGATGAGCGACCCGGAGGCTGGGAGCGGCCTCCGAACGATCGGGGGGCTCCTCCTCGGTGGCGTCGTGGTCGGAGCGGGGGTACTTCTGTGGACTCTTCCTTCGATGCCCGGGGTGGTGGCGGCGATGAACGGGATCGTCGGGGTCCTCGCCCTCTGGGTGGCGGTCCTCGCGTTGGGCCTGGCTCCGGTACGCGAGGATCCCGCGCTGGCCCGGGTGGGCCTGGCCCTCGGGGCCGGATCGGTCCTGCACCTGTTTTTTGCCGCGACGGGGTTTCCTGGATTCTTCGGGCCGGATCCGTCCCCCGCGGTGGTCCGGGCGGGATGGGTCGGTGTCAGCGCCGGGACTCCGATGGCCCTCCTGCTGGTCGTGGCTGCCTGGAGCACCCTTCCCGGTCGTGGGGACTCCCGGATCCGCGCCACCGCACTCGCGACAGGGGGGCTGGTCATCGGGTTCGGCGTCGTGCCGGGCTTTCTGGCCACCCGATGGCCTCCGCCCTCCGGCCCCGTCCTCCCTTCGCCACACGAGGTGCTACCCGGCCTTCTCTTTGCGCTCGCCTTTCTGATCCTCCTGCGCTCCCGACGGTGGAGTCGCGGGATCGAATGGCGGGGGATCATGGGCCTGGCACTGCTGGGGGCATTGGCGTATCTGGGACCTCGCTCCTTCTCGACCGGAATCGGCGACCCCGGTCACCTCTGGGCTGCGGGGCTCCTCGTGCTCGCCGTCGGGATCGCCGCGTTCGGGCTCACGACCGGGGTATTGGCCGATGCGAGGCGGGAGCCGGCGCTTCGAAGATCGTTGATGAAGGCCCGCGCGGAGGCGGCCCGGGAGGCTCGAAGTCGCAGCGAGTCCGAGCGTCGGTCCGGTGAAACCGAGCGAAGCCTCTACGGGCTGCTCGACGAGGCGCAGGACCTGGTGCAGAGCATCGATTCCGAGGGCCGGTTCCAGTATGTGAACGCGCGATGGACCAAGAGGGTCGGCTACTCCATCGACGAGCTGTCCGACCGCACCCTCCTCGACCTGCTCCACCCATCATCGAAAGCCGCAGTCCGGGATGCGATGCGACGGGTTGAGAAGGGCGACTCCCTGACCGACGTCCCGATGACCCTCGAGGCGAGGGACGGCTCCCTGGTCGCCTGCTCGGCCAGCCTCAACGCCCGGCTCGTCGAGGGTCGGCCCGTGGCGATATTGAGCATCCTCCGGGACCGATCGAGTGAACGCAAAGCCGAAGAGGAGCTGAAGCACTTTCAGGCGAATCTGCAGGCCGTGTTCGAGAGCACCGGCGACGCGATCTGGTCGGTGGACCGTCAGCATCGGCTGATCACCTTCAATACGGCCTATGCACTGATTCTCGAGGTGATCACGGGGCGATCGCCGAAGGTCGGGGACCCGCTTGGGGCGCTCGTCTCACCCGACGCCCTCTCTTGGTTTCGGAGCTGCTACGACCGGGCGCTCGCGGGCACCCGGTTCACGGCGGTCCGCGAGGAGCGCGTCGATGGCCAGGTGCGAACCTTCGATCTCTACTTCAATCCGATCGAGGGGGCGAAGGGTGGACCCTCCGGCGTCGTGGTCTTCTCACGCGACGTGACCCGACGGAGGAAGGTCGAGGAAGCCCTCCGCCGTGCCAAGAAGGATGCCGAGGAGGCGAGTCGGACCAAGAGCCAGTTCCTGGCGAACATGAGCCACGAGCTTCGGACCCCGCTGAACTCGATCATCGGCTTCGCCAACATCCTCCTCAAGAAGCACGGGGAGTCGATGGAGGACCGGGAGCGCGGCTACATGGAGCGGATCCTCGTCAACGGGAAACACCTGCTGACCCTGATCAACGAGATCCTGGACCTCTCCAAGATCGAGGCGGGACGGATGGAGCTGCAGATCGAATCGGTCGACCTGAGACGTCTCGTCCGCGAAACCGTCTCGCAGCTCGAGTCCCAGGTGAGTGGAACGAAGGTGGATCTTCGCTGGGAGGTCGAGGGCGATCCCGCGCCGTTTCGGACCGATCTGGGCAAGCTGAAGCAGGTACTCATCAACCTGGTCGCGAACGCGCTGAAGTTCACCGAAGAAGGGTCGGTGACCCTGAGGGTCTGCACCGAGGCCGACGGTCGCACTCCGGCGAGGATCGAGGTGCAGGACACGGGGATCGGGATTCCCCAGGATCGACTCGACGCGATCTTCCACGCCTTTCAGCAGGCGGATTCGGGGACCGCCCGTCGCTTCGGGGGGACCGGGCTCGGACTGACCATCTCCCGTTCGCTCTGCACGCTCATGGGGTACGAGCTCGAGGTCGAGAGTGAGGTGGGTGAGGGGTCGAGCTTTTCGATCCGCCTGGTCCCGGGCGACGAAGGGGGCGAGAGCCGGCTCGAAGCCCTCGACGCCCCGCCCACCGCCCGGTGGTCCGGAGGCCGGCCCGTGGAGCCCGCCCAGGTGCTGGAGGGACGAAAGGTGCTGGTGGTCGATGACGAGGCGGACTCCCGGGACCTGCTCACGCACTACCTGCAGGACCTCGGGTGCCGGGTGATCACGGCGGCCGACGGGGTGGAGGGGCTCGAGGTCGCCCGGCGGGAGTCGCCGGATCTGATCACCGTCGATCTCATGATGCCCCGGATGAGCGGGTGGGAGCTGCTCCGGGCGATCCGCGAGGACGCCGTGCTTCGCGGGACGCCCGTCGTGGTGATCAGCATCGTGGCGGAAGAAGGGGGCGGACAGGTGCTGGGCGCGGTCGACCTCCTCGACAAGCCGGTCGATCGGGACGAACTCGCCCGCATCCTCTCCCGCAACCTCACCGAGGGCAGCGGACGGGTCCTGGTGGTCGAGGACAACCCCGACGCCCGCCTGCTCCTGACCCGATATCTGCGCGAGGCCGGGCTGCAGGTCGATGGGGTTTCGAACGGGAAAGATGCGCTCGAACACCTGAGTCGACACCCCGTGGACCTCGTGATCCTCGACCTCATGATGCCCGAGATGGACGGCTTCACGCTGCTCGGCCGGATGAGGGAGTCGAAGGAGCTGACCCGGATCCCCGTCGTGGTCCTGACGGCGAAGGACCTGGCGGCCGAAGAGGCCCGACTCCTCGATGAGCATGGGGTGCGGGTGATTCAGAAGGGTGCCGAGGTCGAGGGCCACCTGCGATCGGTGCTGGACCGGATGTTCGAGGTGGGCGGAGGCGGCTGAGGGCCGTCCGAAACGCCCGGGACGAAGGCGGGTACCCGCCTCTCATGAACGCACCCCCGTCGTCCGAATCCCCACCGGGGCTGAACGGCTCGGTCCCGTCGCTCCGGATCCGTGCCGTGAACGATGCCCCGGTCCACCCCGACCGCGCCCACGTGATCTACTGGATGATCGCGGCGCGGCGGCTCGAGTGGAATTACGGGCTCGAGCGGGCGGTCGCCTGGGCCCGCGAACTGGACCGCCCCCTCCTCGTCTTCGAGCCCCTGCGCTCGGGATACCGCTGGGCGAGTCACCGACTGCACCGCTTCTGCATCGAGGGGATGGCCGAGCATGCCCGGCGGCTCGAGCGCTCGCGGAACGGCTATTTTCCCTACGTGGAGCCCGAGGAGGGAGCGGGCTCCGGACTCCTGGCGGCCCTCGCCGAGCAGGCCGCCGTGGTCGTGACCGATGAATTCCCCTCGTTCTTCCTGCCCCGCATGGTCGCCGCCGCCGGCCGGTCCCTTCCCGTGCGGCTCGAGGCCGTCGACTCGAACGGGATCCTTCCCCTCCGGCAGCCGGACCGCGAGTTCAAGACGGCATACTCCTTCCGACGGCACCTGCACAAGTCGCTGCCCGGGTGGCTCGAGGAGGGCCCGTCGAGTTACCCCCTCCAGGGAGACCCGCTTCCTCCCTTTCCGGGGCTTTCGTCCGAAATCACCGATCGCTGGCCCCCGGCGTCTCGATCGCTCCTGGAGGGCGATTCCGCCGCGCTGGCGGCGCTCCCCATCGATGCCGCCGTACCGCCGGTCCCCTTCGCCGGGGGCCGCGAGCCGGCACGGGCCCGGCTCGACCGGTTCCTGGCCGACGGGCTCCCCGACTACATCGACGGACGAAACCATCCGGACCGGGAGGTGAGCAGCGGTCTGTCCCCCTACCTCCATTGGGGTCACATCTCGGCGCACGAGACCCTGAATGCGCTCTTCGACCGCGAGGACTGGAATCCCGGCAGGCTTTCGGACCGTGCGGACGGGCGCCGCAAGGGCTGGTGGGGAATGTCTCCCGAGGCCGAGGCCTTCGTCGATCAGCTCGTCACCTGGCGGGAGCTGGGCTATGCCACTTCGTTTCGTCTCGACGATCCCGAAGCGTACGAGACCCTTCCCGAGTGGGCGCGGCAGACGCTGGCGGAGCATGCCGGTGATCCACGACCTCACCTCTACGACCGCACCCAGTTCGAGACGGCCGCGACGCACGACGCGCTCTGGAACGCGGCCCAGCGTCAGCTGCTCACCGATGGCACGATCCACAACTACCTTCGGATGCTCTGGGGAAAGAAGATTCTCGAGTGGAGCGCCTCCCCCCGCGAGGCCCTCGATCTCATGCTCGAGCTGAACAACCGGTGGGCGATCGATGGCCGCAATCCGAATTCGACCTCGGGCATCCTCTGGATCCTGGGGCGATACGATCGCGGCTGGCCGGAGCGCTCGGTCTTCGGCACCGTGCGATCGATGACCTCGAAGAGCACCCGCCGGAAGGTCGACGTGGATCGCTACCTCGAACGCTTCGGCCCCCAGACCGCCCTCTCCCTGTGATCTTAGGATTCGTTCGCCCGTCCACCCACCCCACCGCAACGAGCTGACCTCATGCCGACATTCCGACACCGAGTCGAACTGGATCATCCGGTCGAGGAGGTCTTCGCCTGGCACACCCGCCCCGGCGCCTTCGAACGCCTCACGCCGCCATGGGAGTCCGTGCGTGTCGTGGAGCGCGAAGGCGGGATCCGTCCGGGTGCCCGGGTCGTGCTCGAGCTCCGGAAGGGACCGGCGACGCTCCGATGGGAGGTCGAGCACGGCGAGTTCGAGGAGAATCGGCTCTTCGTCGACACCCAGGTCCGCGGGCCCTTCGGCGCTTGGCGTCACGAGCACCGATTCGAGCCCCTCGACGGGGGCCGCTGCGCACTCGAGGACGTCATCGAGTGGGAGGCTCCCCTCGGCTCCCTGGGGGAGGCCTTCGGAGGGCAGTACATCGAGTCGAACCTGGAGCGTCTCTTCCGGTTCCGGGGCACGCGCCTCGCCGACGATCTGTCCCGACATCGCTGGTTCGGCGGGAGTGAAGCGCTCACGGTAGCGGTCACAGGGAGCTCCGGGATGGTCGGACAGCCGCTCGTGGACCTGCTCCGAAGCGGGGGGCATCGCGTGCTGCGCCTGCGCCGGGGCGGTGCCGAGGGCGACGACGAGGTCCGGTGGGATCCGGCGCGCGGCGAGATCGACGCGGAGCGTCTCGAGGGCGTCGACGCGGTGGTCCACCTGGCCGGGGAGCCGATCGTCGGGGTCCGGTGGACCGATGACAAGCGCAAGGCGATCGTGCGCAGCCGCGAGGTCGGTACCCTCACCCTGGCCCGGGCCCTCGCTGGACTCCGCCGTCGGCCCCGCGTTCTCGTCTCGGCGTCGGCCGTTGGGTTCTATGGAGATCGGAGCGACGAGGTGCTCACCGAAGAAGCCTCGTCGGGAGAGGGCTTTCTGGCCGAGGTCTGCCGGCGCTGGGAGAGCGCCACCTCGCCGGCCCGCACCGCGGGAATCCGGGTCGTGCGCCTGCGGACCGGGATCGTCCTCTCACCCACGGGAGGTGTACTCGGCACCCTCCTCCTCCCCTTCCGGTCCGGGGTGGGCGGTCGGGTGGGGAAGGGGACGCAGTACATGTCGTGGATCGACCTCGACGATCATCTCGGGCTGATCCTGCACGCGATTCGTCGGGATGCCGTGTCGGGCGCGATGAACGCGACGGCACCGTCTCCCCTTCCGAACGCCGCCTTCACCGACGTGCTCGGTCGGGTCCTGCGCCGCCCCACCCTGATTCCCGTTCCCTCGCCTGCGGTGAAGGCCCTGATGGGAGAGATGGGAACCGAGCTCCTCCTCTTCGGTCAAAGGGCGGTGCCGGCGAAGGCCGAGGCCACGGGCTTCGAGTTCCTCCGCCCGGACCTCGAGGACGCGCTCCGCTTCCACCTCGGGCGCGCCGAAGGCTGAGGCCTATTCGGCGACCTTCGGCGGCCACCGGCCCGGGGCGTCCTCTCCGTGGCGCGCCAGGTGCGTCAGGATGCGGTCCAGGCGCTCCTCGATCCGGGATTCGAGGGTCCGGAGGTCGGGCCCCTCCTCGCCGGCCGGGATCGGCAGCGGGGATCCGATCGAGATGAAGGCGGACGGCTTTACCCGGTTGCCCGTCTCCAGGTGCAGGGCGACCGGAAGTACGACCACGGGGCTCAGGCTTCGCTGAAGGAGGCGGACCCCGGGGGCGAAGTCCAGCGGTCGTGCCCACGAGGGCCGGATCCGGCCCTGCGGGAAGAAGGACACGGTCAGCGTCTCGCGCTCCCCGACCGCCGCGAGCTCTCTAAGCGCGCCCCGCAGGCTCTGCGGGCGCTCGGGATCGAAGCCCGTTCCCCCGAGAAACCGCAGGATCGGGCGCCCCCGAAGCTCCCTCTCCAGCATGACGGTGCGCAGGACCCCCCGACGCCCGAGCTTCCGGTGCACCTCGCGCAGAAGAAATCCGTCGTACCAGCTGCAGTGGTTGGCGACGAGGAGGACGGTCTGTCCGGGATCGGGGTCAGCCCCTCCCTCGACGTGGATCCCGGCAAGCGCCCACCGGAGCCATGGACGAAAGCCGAGCTCGAAGAGGCGCCAGTTTCGGGCTCCCCCCGGCTCAGCTCCCACGACAGCCGGGGGCGAGCGGGCGACTCTCACTGAGCGCCCGCTCGTGCGCCCCTTCGACGCTCGGGCGGTCCGGGTGATCGGTCGGAAGGAGCTCCAGGAGGGTCGAGGCCATCGCATCGTAGGTCCGCATCGGGAAATCCTCGACGGCGTCCGGGAGGAGCCGGGCCAGGACCGCCAGATCCTCGCGGATCGACTCGCTGCGGCGAAGGATGCCGGGAAGGAAGGCCGTGCTCACCAGCCTCAGGTAGCGGACCTCGACGTCGCGAGGGTCCGCGGCCACCGCGCTGTCGAGCCGCTCCAGCCCCACTCGCATGTGTCGGAGGCGGGCGTTGGGCCAGAAGCCATGCTTGGCTTCGAGCATCTCGAGGGCTCCCGAGTAGGCCTGAAGGAGATCGCCTCCGGTGCGGCGGCCCCACTCCGTGCCGGTCAGCTCCTGGCGAACGGAACGAGCCGGGTCGAGGCGGTCCGCGTCCTCGACCGAGAGCACGTAGAGGGTCCGCAGGCGCTGCAGGGCGACCCCATCCGCTCGGTCCCGGGACTCGCTCTCGCCCGTCTGCAGGCACCGGTCCAGCGTTTCGAGGTCGGCCAGCGCCTGCCGCACCACATCGTCGGGACCGGGCACGGCGGAAGGGAACGCCGTGTGCCCTCTCGGGGTGGAGTCCATGGCTGAGGTGGCAAGGGGGAAGGCCGCGGCCAGGCACGCCCCTGTCAGAAGGGCGAACACCCGCATCGAGCCCGGAATCCGAAGGGGATGAATCATATGACGAGCAGCCGGTGGCGAATCGATGTACATGCCCACATCGGGCACTTCGAGGGGTACGATCTTTCCGAGACGACGCTCCGCTCCGAGATCGATCGGGGCGAGATCGCCCTCGCTCTCATCTCAAACATCGATGGAGCTGCGGTCGAGGGGAAGACCCGGGACCTGCCCGAATCGGTCGCGAATCAGGCCACGGCCGAGGCGGTCCTCGATCGTCCCGACCGATTCCGGGGGCTTCTCTGGGGGCGACCGGGTTCGGGAACCCCCGAGAGCCTCGAACCGTTCCGTGCGCTCCGGGTCCCCTCGGGGCAGGCCGGCGAATGGGGTTCACGGGTCTTCGTGGGACTCAAGCTGCATCCGGAGATGAACCACTTCGAGATCGACGCACCCGCGGTCGATCCGTACATGGAACTGGCGGGGCGGGCCGGATTCCCCGTCGTCGTCCACTCCGACGGGCAGCTGGACCGGGCGTCACCGGAGCGAATCGTCGCCCTCGCCCGGCGGCACCCGGGGGTTCCGGTGGTCCTCTACCACACCGCCTTCGGCGGACCCTACCGAGCCGCGATCGACCTCGTCGCCGAAGCCCTGGCCGAGCGGCAGGCCGATCTCTACCTCGAGACGGCGCAGCTTCCGCCGGAGCACGCGATCGAAGCCGTGGAACGCGTGGGGGCCGAAAGGGTCCTCTTCGGCACCGACGCCTGCTACTTCGGCGTCGGCCACTACGCGCGGTACCAGCCCCTGGTCGAGGCGCTCGAGGCCCACTGCGGAGCGGACGATCTCGACGCCGTCTTCCGCGGCAACGCGCTGCGGATCTTCGGGCTGCACGATGCGCCCGGCCCGCTCGACCCACCGAGACCCGATTCCGAGGAAGCCACCGATGACTGATCCCAGCTCGTCCGACACCGCTGCCCGGCCCGATCGAACCTCCGAGCGGCTGGAGCGAGCCCGGCTCTCCGGAAATCCGCTCGAGATCTTCGAGCGATGGATGGCCGAGGCCGAGCGGGACTCGAGAATGGAGTACCCCAATGCATGCACTCTGAGCACGGTCGATCCCGAGGGCATGCCCGAGGGTCGGATCATCCTGCTCAAGGGGGTCGATGCGCGCGGGTTCGCCTTCTTCACGAACTACGAGTCGGCCAAGGCACGCGCCCTGGGAGCGCACCCTCGGGCGAGCCTCACCTTCTACTGGGATGCCCTCGGGCGCCAGGTGCGGGTGCGGGGGCCCGTCGAGCGTCTACCGGCCGAGGAGTCCGACGCGTACTTCGAGAGCCGGCCCCGCGAGAGTCGGATCGGCGCGTGGGCTTCGGATCAAAGTCGCCCGCTCGAGAGCCGTGAAGCCCTCGAACGGATGGTCGACGGGATCCGGGATCGGTTCGGATCGGGGCCGATCCCCCGGCCTTCCCACTGGGGCGGGTACCTTTTGGCTCCGAGCGAGATCGAGTTCTGGGCGGCGGGTGAGGCGCGCCTGCACGACCGCTTCGTCTTTCGGCGGCGGAGCGAGGGAGCCGAATGGAGTGTGGTGAGACTCAACCCTTGATCGCGGAGAGGTCGCCGAGAATCTCTCCATCGGGCCCGAGTTCGGGATAGGGGAGCTTCCGTTCGTCGAAGCGGAGGGCGAAGTCCGGGTAGGCCCAGCGAAAGAGGATCGAGTCGTACCGGTCGGGCTCGAGCCGGGAAGGGGGAGTGTACATTCCGGCCGCTTCCCGCTGTCGCTGCGCCTCGTAGAGGAAGAGCGCGGTGGCCACCGACACGTTCAGCGAGCGGACCATTCCCACCATGGGAATGACCGCGGTCAGGTCGGTCGCGGCGAGCGCCTCGTCGCTCACCCCGAAAAGCTCGGCTCCCATGAGGATCGCGGTCGGCCGGGTATAGTCGACCGCTCGGAAGTCGACCGCCTCCCGGGTCGGGTGGGCGGCCACCACCTGGAATCCCCGCCCCTGGAGGTGACGGATCGCCTCGGGGGCATCGGGGTGCTCGCGGACCTCCATCCACTTGGCGGATCCCCCCGAGGTCTCGTGATGCAGGGTCAGGCCGTGTTCGGGGGGGACCGCGTGTACCTCGAGGACTCCGACCGCATCGCAGTTGCGCAGGATGGCCGAGAAGTTGTGCGGCTTGTTGACCCGCTCCATGACCACGGTCAGGTCGGGCTGACGACGATCGAGGACCCGCCGGATCCGCTCGAATCGCTCTCTACGCATATCCCGCTCCCGCCTCGCCCGGTCTTTGCGTTTCGGCGCCCGACGATGGATATTGGCTGCGGTCGTCCGGACCGAACCTCGACGGTTCGCAGTGTCTGCCCGCCTCAGGAGTTGTTCTCATGTCCCGTCCCATTCGAAGCCCCTTCCGAATCCGTCCCGTGTTCGCCGTTGCGGCGCTGCTGGCTGCCGCGGCCACGGTCGGTACCGCGGCGGTCGCCCACGCCCAGGCCCCGGACCGGATCCAGGCCGACCCCGCGACCGTTCAGGTCGAGGTGGGCCAGAGCGCGCCCCTGACATTCACGGCGCTCGATGCCGACGGCAACCCCATCGACGTTGCGATCCGGGTCACCGGGCCCCGCGGCGCGGTGCGGGTCGAGGAGGGGGCGATTCGCGGACTCGAGGTCGGGACGCACACGGTGACGGCGACCGAGGTCCTGGAAGCGGGCGAGGATCGCGACCCCCTCTCGGTCGGTGTGCCCGTCGAGGTTCGCTGGCCGGCGGTCGTCCGGGTCGAGATCGAGGCCCTGACCTCCGGAACGCTCTTCGAAGGCTCCACGCAGCGTCACCGTGCCCGCGCCTTTCACGCCGACGGCAGCGAACGTCCCGCTCCCGACGCTCGGTGGGAGAGCCGCACCCCCGAGGTGGTCGAGGTGGACCGATTCGGGAACGTCAGTGCGGTCGACACGGGACATGCCGAAATCGAGGTCACCATCGAGGGCGTATCCACTCGGTGGGACCACCTCGTCGAGCCCCTCCCGGAACTCCGGCTCTCGCTCGAGGGGGGAGACGACGTGGTTCGCACCGGCGACGTCCAGCACTTCCGCCTCGTGGCCCGGACCCCCGAGGGGGTGTCGATCGACGAGGAGGCTCTCGCGGAGCTCCCCGTCCGGTGGAGCCTCCGGCACGACCTTCCGGACGACCTGGCCGCGCCCCCCGCTCCCGGTCAGATCCGCGACGGTCGGGTCGTCGCCGACATCCCGGGCGACTTCACGGTGGTCGCCACCGTGGGAGGGCTCAACGCGCAGCGAACCTTCCGTGCCGAGCCTCGTGACGTGGTCCGGAACCTCGAAGTGCTCGGTCAGGGTCGCCAGGACCACGTTCGCACGACCGATTTCTGGGTCTTCGAGGGGAACGACGGGCGCGACTACGTGATCACGGGCGCGAAGATGTCCGATGGGCAGGCCTTCGTCTTCGATGTGACCGATCCCGCGAACATGGTCAAGACCGACTCGATCCGCGTCGACGCCCGCTCGATCAACGACGTGAAGGTGTCGCCGGACGGGCGGTTCGCCACCCTGACCCGGGAGGGCGCGTCGGATCGGGTGAACGGCCTGGTGATCCTCGATCTCACCGAGCCCGCCCACCCCCGCATCGCCTCCGAGGTGACCGAGGGACTGACCGGTGGGGTCCACAACGCCTACCCCCTCGACGACTACGTCTTCGCCCTTTCAGGGGGCCGGCGCTATGTCATCCTCGACGTGCGGGACATCGAGAACCCCATCCTCGTCAGCGAGGTGGAGCACGAGGACTGCGGGATCCACGACGTCTGGTACCACGACGGGGTGGCGTATTCGGCCCAGTGGGGCTGCGGGGTGATCGCCTACGACGTGGGCAACGGCGCCTGGGGCGGGTCGAAGGAAAACCCCGTCTTCATCAACTCCTACATCGTTCCGGGCGAAGCGGCCACGCACGCGGTCTTTCCCTACTACCAGGAGGCCACCGGGCGCTTCTACCTGTTCATCGGCGACGAGATCATGAATCGCCGCGGGCTGGCCTGGCAGGGGGTGCCGGGGAACTACCAGATCCCCTACGATCCGGAGACGGGGCAGGGGGGGACGATCCTGAGTACACGCGGCTACATCCAGGTCATCGACTTCACCGATCCGGCCGAGCCCGAGATGGTGGCGCGCTACGAAGTCCCCGAATACGGAACGCACAACATCTGGGTCGAAGACGACGTCCTCTACCAGGCCTACTACGAAGGGGGGCTGCGCGTGGTCGATGTCTCCGGGGAGCTGATGGGCAATCTCTACACGCAGGGGCGCGAGATCGCGGTGTACCGATCGGCCGACCCGATCGGGTACGTGCCGAACTCCCCCATGGTCTGGAGCGCCATGCCGTACAAGGGGATGATCTTCTTTTCGGACACGAACTCGGGGATCTGGGCGGTCCAGCTCGAAGGTGAGGGCCGCCCGGTGATGCAATGACCCCCGTCTCCGAGGTCGAGCAGGGGGTGGTCGAGCGGATCCTGGCCCGGCTGGGCCCCAGGATCGTGGTCGGCCTCCCCCTGGGCCTCGGCAAGCCGGTCTCTCTCGTCAATGCCCTGTATCGGAGGGTGGCCGAGGAGCCCGGGATCGAGCTCGAAATCGTCACCGCGCTCTCGCTCGACGTGCCCTCGGCCTCGAGCGATATGGAGCGGAGGTTCCTGGAGCCCTTCGCCACACGTCACTTCGGTCCCGACCCCGAGCGGCTGGACTACGTTCGCGATGTCGACCGGGGCGAGGTCCCCTCCAATATCCGCATCACGGAGTTCTACCTGCGGTCCGGGTCCTCTCTCGGAAACGCCCTCGCGCAACGCCACTACATCTCGGCGAACTACACGCACGTGGCCCGGGACCTGATGGACCGGGGGGTGAACCTGACGATGCAGGAGGTGGCGGTGGAACCCGAAGGCGGGCGCCTCAGTCTCTCGTGCAACCCCGACGTGACCCTCGAGCTCGCCGCCCGGATGGCCGACGTGCCCGACCGGGAATGCCTGATGATCGCGCGGGTCCGGCCGGAGCTTCCTTTCATGCACGGCGACGCGATCGTGGAGCGATCCTTCTTCGACGAGGTGATCGAGGTCGAGGACCGCCCTCGACCCCTCTTCGCCGTTCCCCGCCAGGGGGTCTCCCCGCAGGACTACGCCGTGGGGCTCCACGCCAGCGGGATTATCGACGACGGGGGGACCCTCCAGATCGGGATCGGCGCCCTGAGCGACGCCCTCGTCCATGTCCTCCTCCTGCGGCATCGAACGAATGACCGCTACCGGGAGGTCCTCTCGGCGCTCCGCGGGTCGCCGGCCGAGGGCGAGGGTCTCGATCCCTTCGTGGATGGGCTCTACGGGGCGAGCGAGATGTTCATGGACGGGTTCATGCACCTCTACCGGGCGGGGATCCTCACCCGCGAGGTCTTCGACGACGAGAACCTGCAGCGCCTCGCGAACGATGGCGACCTCGACGCGCTGGGCGAGCACCGGGGCCGGGGCGTGGTGATGGACGCGGCCTTCTTCCTGGGCAGCCGGCCCTTCTACGATTTCCTCGACGGCCTCGAACCCCACGAGCGGCCCCGCTTCCGCATGACTTCGGTGGAGCGCATCAATCAGCTCTACGGTGGCGACGAGGAACTCGAGGTCCTCCAGCGGCGGGGAGCCTGCTTCTTCAACACCTGCATGATGGTCACCGCGACCGGTGCCGCCGTCAGCGACGGGCTCGAGAACTACCAGATGGTGAGCGGGGTGGGCGGCCAATACAACTTCGTGGCGATGGCCCATGCGATGCGCGACGGTCGCTCCGTCCTCATGCTGCGCAGCACCCGGGGGTCCGGTTCCTCGGCCTCGTCGAACATCGTCTGGGAACACCCGCACACGACGATCCCCCGCCACCTGCGCGACTTCGTCGTGACCGAGTACGGGGTGGCGAAGCTCCGGGGGCGGACCGACGAGGAGTGCATCCAGGCCCTGGTCCGCGTCATGGACGCTCGCTTCCAGGAGGCACTCGTCGCGACGGCGAAGGAGGCGGGAAAGCTCGACCCCGCGTGGGAAATCCCCCCCGACGCCCGACGGAATCGTCCCGAGGTCCTGCAGGAGATCCTGGCGGGAAATGCCTTCCCCCGGTATCCGTTCGGGAGCGACTTTACCCCGGTCGAGGAGCGTCTCGTCGAGGGCCTCCAGGAGCTCCGTGCGCTCTCGAAGCGTCCCCTCCGGATGGGATCGGCCTGGCTCCGGGGGCGCCCGGCCCGGTATCCCGAGGAGTTGGCCCGGATGGGTCTCGCGGAGCCCTCCGGTTGGCGGGATCGGGCCACGGCCCGGCTACTGGCCGCCGCCCTCGACCGAGCCGACCTCTCCCGGCTGGTCCCAGACGCGACGGAAGCGCAGGAGCATTCGGCCGACCGGTGACAGCCCGGAGAGCTCGGTCCGGACCGCCACGGCGAGCGCCGGATCGTCGGTGATCAGGCCGTGGACCCCCCTTTCGATGAGATCCGCCATTTCGATTGCATCGTTGACGGTCCACGCGTGCACCTCGATCGACCGGTCGGCCGCTTGTGCCAGGAGCCGAGGGGTGATCTGGGTCCTCGAAACGGCCAGGAAGTCTACCGGAAGGAGCGTCTGGTCCCCCACGACCAGGGCAGAGACGTAGCCGATCGGGATCTCCGGGGCCAGCGCACGAAGCTGCTGCACCGCATCGAGGTGCAGCGACATCAGGACGACCTGGTCCTCCATCTGCGCTTCGCGGATCTCCCGAAGGGTCGCCTCGGCCAGCCCGGGATCCCATCCGTAGTACTTGAGCTCGATGTTGAGCCGGATCCGGTCCCGGGAGCGCTCCAGGAATTCCGCGAGGGTGGCGATCCGCCGCTCCGAGGCCGGCGTTCCGTCATCGGGGCGTTGAACCAGGTCGGCGATCTCGGAAACGTCGACCTCGGCGACCCGGCGAGGGTCTCCCGCGACCCGCATCAGGTCCGCGTCGTGCACGACCACCACCGTGCCGTCCCGCGTGCGCAGGACGTCGATCTCGGCGTAGTCGGCTCCGGCCGCGATCGACAGCTCGAGCGCCGACAGGGTGTTCTCGGGAGCGGGAGGGGGACCGGCGCGGTGTGCCATGACCGCCACGGGCCTCGGCTCCGGAAGGGCCTCCAGAAGAAGGAGACTTCCGCCCACGCTGAGCACCAGGAGCCCGGTCGCGACCCCCGCCAGACGTCCCGGCCGGAGCCACTC
>REBS01000178.1 GCA_007692605.1 Gemmatimonadales bacterium | reverse complement strand
TACATCGAGAAGAGAAAGGCGTCGTTCGAAGGACGCTGATCTCCCTCTCTTTCGACCCGAACCACGCAGGAGCTGTCCATGTCCGACCTCGAAATCCGCAACCGACTCTGGATTCACAACGAGTGGCGCGATGCCCACTCCGGTCGACGCTTTCCCACCGTGAATCCCGCGACCGAAGAGGTCATCACGACGGTTTCCGAGGCCGGGGAGGCCGATATCGGCGATGCGGTGGCGTCGGCATCCGAAGCCTTTCGATCGAAGGCCTGGCGACGAATGTCGGCGCACCGCCGCTCGCAGCTCCTCTGGAGGCTGGCGGACCTGATCGAGGCGAATGCCGACGAGCTCGGGCGCCTCGAGACGATGGACAACGGGAAGCCGTACTTCGAGTCCCGCAAGGTCGACCTGACCTCGGTGATCGAGACCTTCCGGTACTTCGCGGGGCTGGCCGACAAGATCCAGGGCGAGACGATCCCCGTCTCGGGGCCCTTCCTGAACTACACCCTGCGAGAGCCGGTGGGGGTGGTCGGCTGCATCGTGCCCTGGAACTTCCCGCTCAACCTGGCCAGCTGGAAGGTGGCCCCGGCGCTGGCTTGCGGGAATACCGTGGTCCTGAAGCCGGCGGAGCAGACGCCGCTCACCGCGATCCGCCTGGGGGAACTGGCGGCCGAGGCCGGCTTCCCTCCCGGGGTCCTGAACGTCGTTCCGGGCTTCGGTGAGACCGCGGGAGCGGCGCTCGTGCGGCATCCGGATGTCGATGCGATCTCGTTCACGGGCTCCGTCGAGGTCGGCCGTACGGTGATGCGCGAGGCCGCGGGTACGCTCAAGAAGGTCTCGCTGGAGCTCGGGGGGAAGTCACCCAACGTGATCTTCTCCGACGCCGACGTGCCCGCGGCGATCCGTGGCGCGGCCATGGGCATCTATTACGGGAAGGGGGAGGTCTGCGCGGCGGGCTCCAGGATCCTGGTCGAGCGCTCGGTCTACGACGAGGTCGTCGAGGGGCTGGTCGGCCGGGCCGGGAAGATGACGATCGGGGATCCCATGACCGACGGGACACGCCTCGGCGCGGTCGTCAGCGAGCCGCAGCTCGATCGGGTCATGAACTACATCCGCCTGGGAATCGAGGAGGGGGCCACCCTCGCCGCCGGCGGAGAGCGACGCACCGTCGACGGCAAGGGGTACTTCGTCGAGGCCACGGTCTTCTCGGACGTCGACCCCGAGATGACGATCGCCCAGGAAGAGATCTTCGGGCCGGTGGCCGCAGTGATTCCCTTCGACGATGCCGACCACGCGATCGAGATCGCGAACGATACGATCTTCGGGTTGGCCGCGGGGGTCTGGACCCGGGACATCGGGAAAGCGCATCGGGTCGCCGGAGAGATCAAGGCCGGCACCGTCTGGATCAACACCTACAACCAGTACGACGCGGCGGCTCCCTTCGGAGGATACAAGTCCAGCGGCTTCGGGCGCGACCTGGGACTGCAGTCGGCGCTCGACAAGTACACGCAGACCAAATGCGTCTGGGTGCCGCTGGACGGGTGAGGGGGTCAGTCCCCTCCGCTCGCCGTGGTGATGATCCGAATCGCGCCATTGATGTGAATGTTACGCGCGCCCGGAAGGATGTCGGCCTCGGATGCACTCAGCCACTCCACGTGCCGCACCCCATCCAGCCGGACCCGGCGAAGCTCCTCGATCCCGCCCAGGTGGTCTCCGTCGCGGTAGACCACGGTCTGCGCGGTCGCGCCACTGCTGACGCTCTGCCCACCGAGGGTGGATCGGAGCCAGCGGGGGCGGGCGCGGTCCACCAGCTCGTAGACATCCCTCACGCCCGCTTCCTCCTTCCAGTACGCGAACTCCTCGCCCGCGATCAGGTTGGAGGGTCCGCGGGTGACCCCGTCGGGCAGAGAACTCCCGGACGAGGCGCAGGCCCCCGTGGCGACGAGCAGAAATACGGCGGCGCAGAGGCCCCAGAATCCCTTCATCCAGTACCGCGTGTCGATGCGTCCCTTCATGATGCCTCCCACAACTCCCGAGTCACATGGATCGACGACCCCCGTCGATTCTCCGTACAATACCGTAGCGATTCCTTTTCCTATGCGCAAAGGGTCGGCGAGGTTCCCTCGACCGAAGCATTCCATCTGTAGGTCGCGAGCGGCCGGGATGCGAAACCGGCGCCGGCCCGATACGATTAGGGGGTCGGGGCCGAGGGCCCGGATCCGGGCCCGACACACATTCACCCCCGGGCACTCACAGCATGGAGTCCGTGCATGACCCGCATCGATGAAATCATGACGACCGATATACTGGCGCTGGATCCGGAGATGACCCTTCGGGACGCCATGGAACGTCTGGGCAATGAGGGATTCAGTGGAGCGCCCGTCGTCAGCGGCGGCCGGTTGGTGGGGGTCGTGTCGACCTCGGACCTGGTCGAGTTCCAGGGCTCCAATCCGGCGATCGAGGCCCCGTCGGACGAAGAGACCCGCTCCCTGAGAGACGAACTCGAGCATCGACGCTGGGAGGACAGCGATCTGTCCGACGATGCCTCGTCGTACTTCATCGACCTCTGGGGCGACGGCGGGGCCGATGTCTACCAGCGCCTCGCGGGCACCGAGAGTCCGGAGTGGGACCTGCTGGCTCGGCACACGGTGGGCGAGGTCATGACCCGAAAGGTGATCGCGGTGGGGCCCGATCGGCCGCTCCGCGAGGTCGCGGCGCTGATGACCGAACGCCGGGTGCACCGGGTGCTCGTCACCGATGGCGACACGCTGCTCGGCATGATCTCCACCATGGACCTCGTCCGGGCGATCGCCGAGGGCCGATTCGACGGCGCGGCGGGCTGAACCGCCCCCGGCACACCGGATACTCAGACAGAAGAACCAAGGAGGCAGGGTTGAGCGCAGGCGAGGGAGACAGGGGGATCGGAGGGGTACGGGAGGTGTGGATCGTCGATGCCCTTCGAACCCCGATCGGACGCCACGGCGGAGGCCTGGCCCCGGTCCGGCCCGACGACCTGGCGGCGCGGACGATCCAGGCGCTCCTCGAGCGCACAGGGGTCGAACCGGACGCGGTCGACGACGTGATCTTCGGCTGCACGAACCAGGCGGGCGAGGACAACCGGAATGTGGCCCGCATGGCCCTCCTCCGGGCCGGGCTCCCGGTGACGGTGCCGGGGCAGACGGTGAACCGGCTCTGCGGCTCGGGGATGCAGGCGGTCGCCTCGGCCGCGCACGCGATCCGGGCCGGCGAGGGGGAGTGCTTCATCGCGGGCGGGGTCGAGAGCATGAGCCGGGCCCCCTGGGTGCTGCTGAAGCCCGCCTTCGCCTACGCCCGTGGCACCCCCGAGATGGCCGACACCGTCCTGGGCTGGCGCTTTCCCAACCCCGCCTTTCCCGAGGAATGGACGATGGGGCTGGGGCGGACCGCCGAGCTGGTGGCCCGCGAGTACGGGGTGAGCCGCCCGGCGCAGGACGCCTTCGCCCTCGAAAGCCAGCGGCGCTGCGCTCGCGCGGTCGAGGAGGGGCGCTTCGACGCGGAGCTGATTCCGGTCGAGATCCCCCGCCGCCGTGGGGATCCGCTGGTGGTGGACCGGGACGAGCACCCCAGGCCGGAGACCACCGCCGAGGTGCTCGAGCGACTCCGACCCGTCTTCGACTCCAAGGGCACGGTGACCGCAGGCAACGCCTCGGGGATCAACGACGGGGCGGCGGCGCTCCTGGTGGTCTCCGGGGAGCGAGGACGGGCCCTGGGGCTGCGGCCCCTGGCACGGGTCCGCAGCTCCGCGGTCGCCGGCGTCGAGCCGCACCGGATGGGGGTAGGGCCGATCCCGGCGACCCGGCGCGCGCTGGAGCGAGCCGGCATGTCGATCGACGATATCGACCTCACCGAACTGAACGAGGCCTTCGCCGCGCAGTCGATCCCCTGCATCGAGGAGCTGGGGCTAGACCCGGAGCGGGTCAACGTCAACGGGGGGGCGATCGCGCTGGGGCATCCGGTGGGGGCGTCGGGCGCCCGGATCCTGACCACGCTCGTGCACGAGATGGCGCGCGGGGGGCACGGAACCGGGCTCGCGACCATGTGCATCGGGGTCGGCCAGGGGATTGCGATGATCGTGGAACGGGATCCGAACGCGAGGAGTCGGAGATGAGTGCATCGGAGTTCGAGGGCACGGCGGTGCTGGGTGCCGGGACGATGGGCCACGGGATCGCCCAGGTCCTGGCGCAGGCGGGGCATCGGGTCCGGCTGCACGACCCGGGTGCAGGCGCGGTGGAGCAGGGACTCGACCGGATCCGCCGGAACCTCGAAAAGGGGGTCTCGATCGGGAAGGTCACCCCCGAGCAGCGCGACGCCGCCCTGAGCCGGATCGGAGAGGCCGACTCGGTCTCGGAGGCCGCCCGGGGCGCCTCGGTGGTCATCGAGGCCGCCCCCGAGTCGCTGGAGCTCAAGCGGGAGCTGTTCGGTGCGGTCGAGGCCGAGGTCACCCCCTCGGCGCTGCTCGCCACGAACACCTCGTCGCTCTCGATCGACGCGATCGCGGGTGGGCTCGAACATCCGGAGCGATTCCTGGGGCTGCATTTCTTCAATCCCGTCCATATCATGGCGCTGGTCGAGGTGGTGCACGGCCCCCGCACCTCCGAGGCGACGCGGGAGCGTGGGATCGCCCTGGTCCGCGGCCTCGGGAAGGAGCCGATCGTCGTACGCGACTCCCCCGGCTTCGCCTCGTCGCGACTCGGGGTCGCCCTCGGGCTCGAGGCGATGCGGATGGTCGAAGAGGGGGTGGCCTCGCCCACCGACATCGACAAGGCGATGGAGCTCGGGTACCGCCATCCGATGGGCCCGCTGAAGCTGACCGACCTGGTCGGGCTCGACGTGCGACTGGGCATTGCCGAGTACCTGCACGAGACGCTGGGGCAGGCGCACTTCGAGCCCCCGACGATCCTGCGGGAGATGGTGGCCGAGGGCAGACTCGGAAAGAAATCCGGACGGGGGTTCTATGACTGGGAGGACCAGGGGTGAGTGACGCCAACGAAAGAAGCCTGCTGCTCGCGATCGACGACGACGGGATCGCGGTAATCACCCTCAACCGACCCGAGAAACTGAACGCGCTGAATCGGGCCGTGCGCGGCGAGCTCATGGAGATGGTCGATGCGCTGGCCGAAGACGACCGGGTGCGTGTGGCGATCCTGCACGGGGCCGGCGACAAGGCCTTCGTGGCCGGCGCCGACGTCTCGGAGTTCGCGGCCCGAACCCCGGCCGAGCAGCGAGAACTCTACGATCATCGACGGGTCTACGACGCCATCGCGGCCTTCCCCAAGCCGATCCTCTGCGCGATCCACGGCTACTGCCTGGGGGGAGGCTCGGAGCTGGCGCTGGCCTGTGACCTCCGGGTGGCCGACCGCACCGCGCGCTTCGGGCAGGCCGAAATCCGACTCGGGTTGATTCCGGGCGCGGGGGGAACCCAGCGCCTGGCCCGCCTCGTGGGGCCGGGCCAGGCGATGCGCATCGCGCTCTCGGGCGACCTCGTCGACGCCGAAGAGGCCTATCGGATCGGGCTGGTGGAGTTCCTGGTGGACGAAGGCGAGCATCTGGCCAGGGCACGCGAGGTGGCCGGGCGGATGGCGCGCTGGAGCCCTGTCGCCCTGCGGCTCGCCAAGCGCTCGATCCGGGCGGCCTTCGAGACGCCCCTGTCGGCCGGCCTCGAACTCGAAAAGGAGCTCTTCCTGGCGGCCTTCGCCTCGGAGGACGGCCGAGAGGGAGTCCGCGCATTCGTCGAGAAGCGGAACCCCGAATTCAAGGGAAGGTGACGGGGTGAGCGTTCACGACGAACCGACCGGGAGAGCCCCCTCGCGTCTCTCCGAAGAGGACGCCCGGGCGCTCCTCGCCGAGGCTCGCGAGCGGATCTCCGAAGTCGACGAGGAGTTGATCCGGATCATCGGCGAGCGAAGAGATCTGGTGCTGCAGGTCTCGCGCGCCAAGGCGGTCCTCGGGCTGCCCGTCATGGACCCGGCCCGCGAGGCGGCCGTGGTGCGCAAGGCCGCCGAGAAGGCGCGGGAGCTGGGCGTCGACGAAGAGATGACCCGCGACGTGGTCTGGAGGATCATGGCGGCGGCGCGTGCCGCGCAGGAGAATCGCCCCACCGGATGGCCGGACCCGACCACCGAGCCCTGATCGACAGCTACAGCCGCGAGAGCGACGCCACGACCCGCTGCGACTCCCCAACCGGAACCCGGACCAGCACGGAGCGGCCCGGGGGCGTGGCCCCTCGGATCAGGTGCGGGTTCATCTCGCGCAGCAGAGAAGTCGGCAGTTCCAGCGACGCCGCAATCTCGGAGAGTGCGATCCCACCCGGAACGACCACCCGGTCGAAGAGATAGGGGAGCGACTGCTCGACATCGAACCCGAAGTGCTCCGCCTGCTCGGCCAGAAGAGCCGCCGCCAGGATCTTGGGCACGTACTCGCGGGTCTCGCGCGGAAGGCGGTCGATGATCGTCCAGTAGACGGCTTCGTCGGTCTCGGCACTCACGCCCGATTGGCGCATCGCCTGCTGTACTCGAGCGGGCCCCGCGTTGTAGGCGGCGGCCGCCAGGTACCACGACCCGAACTCCGCGTAGAGCTCCTCGAGGTAGTCGAGGGCGGCATCGGTCGCGCGGACGGGATCCCGCCGCTCATCGACCCAACCGTCGACGACCAGCCCGTACCCACGAGCGGTCGCTCCCATGAACTGCCAGATCCCCGACGCCGCGACCGGTGAGGTCGCAGCCGGCGAAAATCCGGATTCGATCATCGCCAGGTAGAGGAGCTGCTCGGGCATGTCCCGGCTACGGAGCTTGTCGCGAATCATGGCCCCATAGAGGCCTTCGCGGACCAGATACTCCTCGAACCCCTCCCGATCCTGGTTCAGGAACCGGTTCACCCAGCGCTCGACCCGCTCGTTGACCTCCATCGGGAGGCGGGTTTCGAGCAGGAGCGAGGTGGCGTCCGGCACATGGAAGGGAGTCTCGGCAGCGGGCTCACCGCCCCGCCCGCCCGTGGCGGCGAGCAGGATCAGGAGCCCCGCGATCACACCGGTGGCATAGAAGACCTGCCGGACGGGTCGCGCACTCGCGCGCACGCCCGGATGGGTACTTCGGGGTCGATCAGTCGAGGATTCGTCCATGACTTCAGCGTTCTCCTTCTTCGACATCTATAGCCTCCGCCCCGTGACGCCCGGACACACCGGGGTCGAGGGTGCTGCGTCGGAGGGTTTCCCGGAAATGGGAACAAAGTAGTGCATGGTCTCCTTTCGGAGGGCACCCGGGGGCGTTCTGGGCCCCCATCGTACAATCGGGCTCACCGGCGCGATCAGCGCTGGAGGCCCGGGCGAACGATCAACGTTGGTACATCCGGCAACGGGAAAGGGTCCGGAACGCCATTCGATGGCGTCCGGACCCTCTTCCGTTGTTCGCAGCTTCGGATGTTCAGTCGGCCGGGTAGACCGAGACCGCGGACTTCCGGCGGCGGGACTCGAACTTCACCACGCCGTCGATCAGGGCGAAGAGGGTATCATCGCCCCCGCGGCCCACGTTGATCCCCGGATGGAATTTCGTTCCGCGCTGGCGGACGATGATCGATCCGGCGCGCACGGGCTCCCCGCCGAAGCGCTTCACTCCGAGGCGCTGGGAATTGCTGTCGCGTCCGTTTCGGCTTGAGCCGACACCTTTTTTATGTGCCATCGGTCTGTCCCTTCAGTGTTCGGTCAGGATCGGATCGCCTCACAGGGCGATGTCGTTGATCCGGATCTCGGTGTATCCCTGACGGTGGCCCTGCTTCCTGCGGTAGCCCTTCCGGCGCTTCCGCTTGAAGACGACCACCTTCTTGGTCCGTGCGTGGCCCAGAACCTCGGCCGTCACACTCGCGCCCTCGACCACCGGCAGGCCGACGGAGACGTCGTCGCCGTCGCTCGCGAGGAGAACCTCGTCGAAGGTGACGGTGTCGCCGGCCTCGGCCTTGAGGGTCGGAACGTGGAGCCGGCTGCCCGGCTCGGCACGAAACTGCTTACCACCTGTCTTGAAGACCGCGTACATGCTGAACCTCGATCCGGTTCCTGCCTGATCATTTCTCGTGCGTCGCCCCCAGGTGGGGACGAAACACCGTTAGCCTGGAAAATTTAAGGGGATGCGTCCCCGAGTCAACCCTGAGCGCCTTATCGGGCCACGTACTTCTCGGTCACGTCGACCCTGGCGGGCCCGGAGAGCAGCCGGAACTGATCCTCGCGCAGGAGGGGGTCGTCGATCAGCTCCACCTCGACCTCGACCTTCTCGCGCATCCGGGGCAGGAAGTCGGGCTCCTCCTCGAGCAGGTGGATCAGGACGTCGGGGTGAATCCGGATCGCGACCGACTTCTCCTCGCCCTGGCCGTCGATGCGCAACAGGCTACGCTCCACCCGCCGGGCCACGGTGGGCGGGGTGAAGATCCGTCCCTGTCCCTCGCAGTGATCGCACGGCTTCGTGAGCGTCTGGAAGAGCGAGGGCCGCACCCTCTGGCGGGTCATCTCGATCAGTCCCAGCTCCGAGACGGCAAAGGCCTTCGTCCGCGCGCGATCGCGCCCCAGGTGGCTCTTCAGCTCGTGCAGGACCCGGTCCCGGTTCTCCTGCGACACCATGTCGATGAAGTCCACCACGATGATCCCGCCGATGTCCCGCAGCCGAAGCTGGCGCGCGACCTCCTTGGCGGCGTCGAGGTTCGTCTTCAGGATCGTCTCTTCGGGGTCCTTGCGGCCTTTGCCCGTGAAGCGGCCGGTGTTGACGTCGATCGAGACCAGCGCCTCGGTCGGCTCCACGATGATGTAGCCGCCGGACGGAAGGGTGACCCGGCGCCCGAAGGCCTCCCGGATCTCCTCTTCGATGTTGTGCCGGTCGAAAAGGGGCACCCGATCACGGTCGAGCTTCACCCGGTCTTCCAGGTCGGGATCCACACTCCGGATATACTGAAGGATCTCGCTGTAGGCATCCGGGTTGTCGACACTCAGCGAGTCGAACTGGTCGCTGAACAGGTCGCGGATCACCCCCGAGATCAGGTGGGCCTCGCCGTGGATCTGCGCCGGAGCCTTCGAGGAGTCGGCACGCCGCTTGATCTTCTTCCAGCGGGAGTGGAGCCGGTCGAACTCGGCTTCGAACTTCTTCCGGGTGAGCTCTTCGCCCACGGTCCGGATGATCACCCCTGCCTCGCCCTCCGGGACCACCTCTCGAGCCATGTCACGCAGGCGGGCCCGCTCGTCGCGCTGCTCGATCTTGCGGCTCACCCCGATGTGCGTCGAGAAGGGCATGTAGACGAGGAAGCGGCCCGGCAGGGAGACCTGCGCGGTGAGCCGCGGTCCCTTGGTGCCAATCGGCTCCTTGGTGACCTGCACGACGACGGTGTCGCCCTTGCTCAGCTGCTCCTGGATCGGGGGATAGGTGCGCGAGCGCCGGCGGCCCCCGCGATGGTTCCCCCCGCCGTTCCCGTTCCCGTTGCCCTCGTCGTCGTCGTCATCGTCGTCGTCCTCGTCCCGCACGAGGTCCGAGGCATGAAGGAACCCCGCCTTGTCCGTGCCGATATCGACGAAGGCCGCCTGAATTCCCGGAAGCACCGCTTCAACCCTGCCCAGATACAGATTGCCGACGAGGCGTCCCTGGTCCGGCCGATCCAGCATCAACTCGACCAGATGGGAGTCCTCGAGCAGCGCCACCCAGGTCTCCTGAGGGGTGGCGCTGATCAGAATTTCGCGTTTCAACGTAGGTACTCTCCCCGACCGCCGAAGGCCGATACTCGCCGGATCCCACCCCGACCGCCGCGCCGCGCTCCCACCCCTCCCGCATGATACGGGAGACGCCGAAGTCGCCTGCTCGGGGTCGCCGGAGAGGACCCACCGGGTCTCGTCCATCGCGACCGAAATCCCTCCCGGAGGAGGGGGTTACATGAGTTCCGCCGCCTCCCGAACCAGGTGGCGGGCGATGACCATCTTCTGCACTTCGCTGGTACCTTCTCCGATCTCGCAGACCTTCGCGTCGCGCAGCATCCGCTCGACCGGGTACTCATCGGTATATCCCGCCCCCCCCATCACCTGCACGGCCTGAATGGTGGCCTTCATGCAGAGCTCCGAGGCGAACAGCTTCGCCATCGCCGCCTCCTTCGAGAAGGGTCTCCCCTCCTCCATCAGCCAGGCGGCGTGGTAGGTCAGATGTCGTGCGGCCTGGATCTCGGTGGCCAGATCCGCAAGGCGGAACTGGACCGGCTGAAAGTCGAAGATCTTCCGGCCGAACTGCTTTCGCTTGTTGGTATACTCCAGAGCGGTGTCAACGGCTCCCTCGGCAATTCCCAGGGAGAGCGCGGCGATCCCCACCCGCCCCGAATCGAGCGTCTTCATGAAGTTGACGAAGCCGCGACCTTCCTCGCCGACCCGGTTCTCGTCGGAGACCAGCGCGTCCTCGAGGAGGAGTTCGCGGGTGTCCGAGGCCCGCCACCCCATCTTATCTTCCTTCTTCCCGGCCCGAACCCCCTCGGTGTACCCTTCGGACTCGATCGTCCCCATCCCGACCTCGCGCACCCGCTCGGGATCGGTCGTCGGCTTGGTGACGATGAAGTTGGTGATCCCCTTCGATCCCCGCTCGGGGTCGGTGACCGCGGTCACCGTGAAGACCTCCCCGACCCCCGCGTGGGTGATGAAGATCTTGGAGCCGTTGATCCGCCAGCTCTCGCCCTCGCGGATCGCCCGGGTCCGACTGCGCGAGGCGTCGGAGCCGGCATCGGGCTCGGTGAGGCCGAATCCGCCCAGGACTTCCCCCCGTGCCAGCGGCGGAACGAAGCGCTTGCGCTGCGCGTCGGTGCCGAACCGGAGGATCGGGGTGGTGCCCAGCGTCGTGTGCGCCGAGACGGTGATCGCATGGCTGGCGTCGTAGCGCGCCAGGTTCTGGACCACGAGCAGGTAGCTCAGCCCATCCATCCCCTGCCCGCCCAGCTCCTTGGGGATGGGGATCCCGAGAAAGCCCTCCTCGCCCATCGCCCGGACGTTCTCCCAGGGGAAGGTCGAGGTATGATCGAGCTCGCGGGCCACGGGCACGATGGCGTCTTCGGCGAAGGAGCGGACTCGCTTGACCAGGGCGCGGTGATGGTCGTTCAGGTACAGATCCATGGAAAGCTGTCTGGGGTTCGGTACGGACAGGAATCTCGTCAGACTTGAAAGTTACCCGGAATCGAGGAAGCGAAAAAGCCTCGGCCATCCGGTGCACTCGTCGCACGCGGGGCATTCGCCGCCCCCATCGCCCTCGCCGAAGTGCTGTAGCAGGGAGGCCCTTCGGCAGCGTCCTCCCTTCGCGTACCGGGCCACCGCCGCGAGCTGCCCGAGCCCCACGGCGCGGCGACGATGGCGGCGACGCAGGGGTTCCCGGCCCCGCACCCACCCCCACCATTCGGCCGGACGGCGCAGGGGCGGGTGCGTGCTGTTCAGGAAGGCCTGGTGCACCCGCCGGTCGGATGGGGCCCGAAGCGCCAGGCAGAGCGCCGGCTCGCCGTCGCGGCCCGCACGGCCCGCCTCCTGGTAATAATCCTCGAGGGTGCCCGAGAGCTGGTCGTGCACCACGAGCCGGACGTCGGAGCGATCGATTCCCATCCCGAAGGCGTTGGTGGCGACCACCACGGGGGCGGGATCCGAGAGGAACCAGCGCTGCACCCGGTCCCGCTCGCGGTCGGGGAGGCCGGCGTGGTAGGCCTCGGCCGGGAGCCCGGTGCCGGCCAGGTAGCGCCGGATGGCCTCGACCCGACGCCGGGTGGCGGCGTAGACCATCCGGGCGCCCGGCCGACCGCGCACGAGTGCTCGATGCACGGGGAGCTTGTCGGCGTCGTTGCGCACCGAATGCACCCCCCACCCCAGGTTGGGGCGGTCGAAGCTCAGGACCACCCGCTCGGGATCGCGCAGCCGGAGCTGCTCTTCGATCTCGGCGCGCACCCTGGGGGTGGCGGTGGCCGTCAGCGCCAGCACCGGCACCTCGGGCAGAAGCTCGCGGAGTTCACCGAGCTTCCGGTACGAGGGTCGGAAGTCGTGCCCCCACAGCGAGATGCAGTGCGCCTCGTCGACGGTGAGCAGGCGCAGGGGAAGCTCGGCGAGACGTCGTCGAAAGCGCTCGCCCTCGAGCCGCTCCGGAGCCACGAAGAGGAGGCGCAGCTCTCCCCCGCCCGCCGCCGTCCCCACCCGCTTCCGCTCGGCCGTGCTCATCCCGGAGTGAAGCGCGCGGGCGGGGATCCCGGCCTCTTCGGCGCGCCGGACCTGATCCGCCATCAACGAGACGAGAGGGGTGATGACCAGGGTCAGTCCACCCAGCCCGACCGAGGGGACCTGGTAGCAGATGCTCTTTCCGCCCCCGGTCGGAAGCACGCCCAGCGCATCATGCCCGGCGAGCACGGCCTCCACGAGCTCCCCCTGCCCCGGGCGGAACCCGGGAAAGCCGAAGTACGACTCGAGGATCTGGACGGGGGTGGGATGCGGCATCCCCGATCATGCAGGGGGCGGGTGGGCGGTGGAATGGCGGGCGAGGACAGAAACGAGCGGGGCCTCAGCGCCGGTGCGCCTCGTCGCCGTCGTCGACCTCCGAATCCTCGAAGGGCTCGGCGAACTCGGCTTCCTCTTCTTCCTCGCCCTCGACCACGCCCTTGCCCCCCGGCATGAATCGCAGGAGAAATCCGATGAGCAGGAAGAAGGTCGCCACGGCGATGATCCGGTTGTCGTCCTGCACCATGCCGAAGACCGCGAGCACCGCACCGACCGTGAAGAGCCGCACCTTCCAGGCGAGGTAGGGATAGTCGTCGGCCTTGCGGCTGCGATCGGCAAAGAAGAGGGGCCCCGTCATGGCCGATCAGTCCTTCCGGGCGCGCTCGAGAAAGCCCCGAACGCCCTCGCGACAGGCGTCGGTGAGCCGGGCCAGAGTGTTCACCTCGGCACCGCGGCGGATCCCCTCGTCGAAGCCGGTCCCGTCGAGCCCGTACAGGAGCCGCTTGGTGAGCTGGATCGCCGAAGGGGGCCGCGCGGCGAGCTCGGCCGCGTAGCTTGTGACCTCGGAATCGAAGGCGGCCGGCACGACCACCCGGTTCACCAGCCCGATCCGGTGCGCCTCGGAGGCCGGGATCCGCTCCCCCCGGGTGACGAGCTCGAAGGCACGCCCCTCGACCACCTTTCGGCGCAGCATGGTCATGACCATGGCGGGCACGAAGCCCAGGTGCACCTCGGGGAAGCCGAATTCGGCCTCGGCCTCGGCCACGATCAGGTCGCAGGCGCTCGCGAGCCCGCAGCCCCCGGCGAGGGCGCGGCCCCGCACGGCGGCGATGATCGGGAGGGGATGATGCCGCATCGCCAGAAAGAGCTCTCCCATGCGGCCGGCGTCCGCCAGCGAGGCCTCGGGGCCCATCCCGGCGATCGCCTCGAGCTCGGCCAGATCGGCCCCCGAACAGAAGTCCGATCCCGCCCCCGTCAGGACGATGACCCGCGGAGCCCCGTCGGGAGCCTCGCGCACCCTCCGCGCACTCGCGTCCAGCGCCTCGCGAAGCGCCTCGACCAGCTCCCCGTTCAGCGCATTGCGCTTCTCGGGGCGATCGAGGGTGAGCCGCAGGACCCCCTCGCGCTCCTCGACCCGAAGACTCACGCCTCCTCCTCGAGGGGCACCGGCTCCCCCGGGTCGAACCCGGGGGGCACCCGGCCTCGCCCCCGCACGCGCTCGGCCACCTCGGCCGGCACGGGGATCTCCATGCGGAGCATCGCGGTCGAGAACACCTTGCCCTGGGCGTCGGTCATGAGCGAGACGGTGC
>REBS01000087.1 GCA_007692605.1 Gemmatimonadales bacterium | reverse complement strand
CCTGGGACCGTCGGCTTAGAAGGCCGATGCTCTATCCAGCTGAGCTACGGGCGCCTGCTAAGAGAGGATGGCAAGCTACACACCTGCCCGATTCGGGTCAACGGGCCCTGCTAGCCCAGAGGACGGGTAGGAGCCCGGGGAACAGGAATCCCACCTCCCACGGGAAAGGGGGGTGACCGATCCTGCAACGGTCACCCCCCTCGCCCTAAGTCCTGCACTGCGGTTTCCGGACGGCTTCTGAGGTCAGCCCTGCTTCATGACGTTCTCAGCCGCGGGCCCCTTGTCGCCCTCGACCAGATCGAACTCGACACGCTCTCCTTCAGAGAGAGAGCGGAAGCCTTCCGCCTGGATCGCAGAGTGGTGAACAAAGCAGTCTCGCTCGCCCCCGTCTGGGGTGATGAAACCGAAGCCCTTGGCATCATTGAACCATTTTACCGTCCCGGTCGTTCGCATCTGCACTACTCCCTGTGCTGCTCCGAGTCCCGCTCACCGGACCCTCGAGGTCCCGTTCCGGCGCGACTCGTCGATTCCGCGGATCATGCCCCCGCGCTAGGCTGTCGCGTTCTGTGCCGGCCCTTCGGCGGCCGGGCCGCGACCCGGAAATAAACACCGGGAGAGTAGAACGGGGACAAGCTCATGTCAAACCCCGACCGGGAGTGGCATGCCTCAGACCTCAGAAGAGGAGCCAGCCTCCGTGGGACGCGATGAGCGCGGCAAAGATCAGGGCGACGGTGTTGATGACCTTGATCAGAGGATTGATCGCGGGTCCGGCCGTGTCCTTGTAGGGATCCCCGACCGTGTCCCCGACCACGGCCGCCGCGTGGGCCGGGCTTCCCTTCCCTCCGTGGTTCCCATCCTCGATGTACTTCTTCGCATTGTCCCAGGCCCCTCCACCATTCGACATCATGAGCGCCAGCATGAGTCCGCTCGCGATCACTCCGATCAGCAGCCCACCGAGCGCCAGAGGACCCAGGAGGAAGCCCACGATCAGGGGGGCCAGCACCGAGATCAGCCCCGGAAGGACCATTTCTCTCAGGGCGGCCTTCGTGACGATGTCGACACAGGTGTCGTATTCGGGACGCTGGGTCCCCTCCATGATGCCGGGCATCTCGCGGAACTGTCGACGCACTTCCTGGATCACTGCGCCGGCCGCCTTTCCGACCGAGTCCATCAGGAATGCAGAGAAGAGGAAGGGGAGCATGGCACCGATCAACACTCCGATCAGGACGATCGGGTCGTTCAGGCGGAAGGCATCCATACCCAAGTCGAGTCGGAACACGTAATCCGCGAAGAGAACAAGAGCGGCCAGGGCGGCCGACCCGATCGCGTATCCCTTGGTGGTGGCCTTCGTCGTGTTCCCGACCGCATCGAGAGCGTCGGTGTTCGCTCTGGTCTCGGCCGGCAACTCGCTCATCTCCGCGATCCCTCCGGCGTTGTCCGTGATGGGACCGTAGGTGTCCATCGCCACCACCATCCCTGCGACGCTCAGCATGGCCACAGCCGCGACGCCGATCCCGTACAGGCCGGCGAAGGAGAAGGAGATGAACATGGCCAGAATGAGGATGATCGTCGGCACGAGGGTGCTTTCGAGCCCCACCGCCAGCCCACTGATGATGTTGGTCGCGGCCCCGGTCTCCGAAGCCTTGGCGATCCGCCGCACCGGGCCGTACCGCGTGCTGGTGTAGTACTCGGTGATGAACATGAGGCCGATCACCACCACGATCCCCACGATCGAGGAGATGAACAGATCCACCCAGGTGATCCCCGCCGGCATCAACCCTCCGACCGCTCCGAAGTCGAAGCCACCGAAGAGCCACATGGTGACGAAGAAGAAGCCGGCGATACTCAGGGCTGCGCTGGCGAACACGCCCTTGTACAGGGCCTTCATGATGTTTCCGTCCCGGCCCAGCCGAACGAAGAACACGCCGAGGATGCTCGCGAGGATCGCGACGGCGCCCAGGTACAGCGGATAGGTGACGAGTTCGGTCACCGCGTTCACATCGGGCAGAAGATACCCGAGGAACACCGCCCCGATCACCGTCACGGCATAGGTCTCGAACAGGTCGGCACCCATGCCGGCACAATCCCCGACGTTGTCGCCGACGTTGTCCGCGATCACGGCCGGATTGCGGGGGTCATCCTCCGGAATCCCCGCCTCGACCTTTCCGACCAGGTCCGCACCCACGTCGGCAGCCTTCGTGTAGATGCCCCCTCCGACCCGGGCGAAGAGGCTGATCAGGCTCGCACCGAATGCGAAGCCCACCAGCGGCTCGACCGGGTTGTGCAGATCAAACACGACATGGAAGAGGTAGAAGAATCCCGCGACGCCCAGGAGCGCCAGGCCGGCCACGGCCAGTCCCGCCACGGCTCCTCCGTTGAAGGCGATCTTCAGCGCCTTCGTCAGCCCCTGGCTGGCCGCATGGGCAACTCTCACGTTGGCCCGCACCGCGACGTTCATTCCCGCGTAGCCACTCAGCGCGGAGAAAAGCGCGCCAAAGGCGAAGCCGACGGTGGTCCACCACCAGATGGTGGCCTCATCCCCGGACTGAAGCAGAGCCACCAGCGCAAAGAGCGCCACGATGACCAGTGCGACGTAGAAGATCGTCCGGTACTGGCGGTTCATGTAGGCGCTTGCGCCCTCCTTGACCGCATCGGAGATCTCCCTCATGCGGTCGTTCCCGGTTTCGGCGGCAAGAACTCCGCGTGCGAGAAGCGCGGCCGCGGCCAGCGCGATGAGAGCTGCAAGAGGGGTGAGAATCAGGAAGGGATCCACGACTGATTCCTCTCTGGGGATTGGGGTGAATGGACGATGGACGGAAGATGTTGAGTCGGGGCGCCCGGATTCGAACCGGGGACCTCCTGCTCCCAAAGCAGGCGCGCTACCGAGCTGCGCCACGCCCCG
>REBS01000091.1 GCA_007692605.1 Gemmatimonadales bacterium | reverse complement strand
GAGGACGAGGACCTGACATGGAAACCGCGTGCGAGAGAATGGATCGCATCTCAACCTCCATGCTAAGATGGGTTGTGCCCAACTGAAGCGTTGGACACTGCTCCGATCCTATGGAGCCCGCACGGCGGTGTCAAGTATTCGCTCCTAATCCTGCTCCCGGTTCCGTCAGTAACCCCCGGAACCACGCAGAAAGGAGCCCAGAAAGCCGCGTGCATCACTGACGGTGGTCCTCCGTGATGGGGGAGCCGAAGATGGCTCGTGGAGCGAAAGGGACCTTGAACCATCCGGTTTCCGGACACACCCTGACAGTGCGGACTCCGGATACCCCGCCGAGCCGTCCGCGCCTGTCATACGAGCAGTGTATAGTTCACCAGAATGATCAGGGCCACGATCACTCGTGAGGCGACCGCGAGAGGAAGCGGCTCAGTGGCTCCCTCGGTGCCTGGGTCCCCACCCGTCAGCTTGCCGCACTGCATCGCTTCTGCCTTCTACCAGACCAACGCGCCGATCCTGCTGGAGGCCGGTAGGTCCGATGGTACAGATGCGCTTGAGCTACAGGTCCTGCAGTGCACCAAGTTCCGTTTCGGCGTCGATGAGAGCCTCGACCGGTAGTGCTCCGGCAAATCGGCGGTCCGGTCCTCGAGGCGGCGGCCCAGATCCATGTGGTCCCACGAGAGACGCCTATTCATCCTGCTGTTTCCTCAAGAAGCGTCCCATGCTGAGAGGAATCACGTAACGCGGAAGTGGGCATTCCTCCCAGGAGGTGTGTCCATTCAGCCTCAAATTCGCAGAAGCGGCGTCGGAGCCGGGGTACGCGGCCCGGGGGCCTGGGGAGCGTCCTGTCGGGGTCGAGGCCCTGCCGGGGGACCCCACCTCGACCGATTCCGCGGAGTCGCGTGGGCGCTCGGATGCGAAGGCGGGACAAGTGCCGGTTCACCCGGGGACGGATGGGCCTCCGCTGGTCGATCTTCTGCGGACCGCGCTGTCCGAAGAGGCATGGGAGGCGTTCTCGCGGGGGTCAGCGATCCGGCGGGCGGGACGGGCGGGGTTTGCCCGCAACGTCTGCGTGGCGATCGGGAACTGGCTGGCCGGGCAGGATGAGCCGCCCGTCGAGGCGGTGTCCATGCTGGTGGAGGCGCTGTCCGCCTCCGAGCCGTTGGTGCGCGGGCATGCGGCTTGGGCGTTGGGACAGGTCGGGTCTCCTGAGGGCGCGTCAGCGCTGGACCGGCGAGCCGCACGAGAGGTTGACGGATGGGTGCGCTCTGAGATCGCCCGTGCAATCGAAGCGGCGGGGTCGATCAGAAGAACCGGTTGACGCTACTGCGATCAAGACCGGGTGTACGCTTCACTCCGAGAGGATTTCGGCGATCCGGTCATGTAGTTCCGGGATACGGGTTTTCACGACATCCCAGACCAACTCGTAATCCACACCTATGTAGTCGTGTATGAGGCGGTCTCTCATGCCCGCCATGGCACGCCACTCGACCTCGGGGTGTGATTCCCGGAAGGAATCCGGAAGCTTCTTCGTGGCTTCGCCGATTATCTTGAGGCTACGCACGGATGCTCGGGTCAGTACCTCGTCCCCCTCGGGGTCCGCGAGATTCTTGCCGGAGCTGGATGACAACAGAAATTCCGCCTCGATCTGAATGTGCCGCAGGTAATCAAGCGGCTCGGAGGACATCTTCAGCTTCCGACAGGATCCGAGGGCCGATGAAAGGTGAGAGGGATTCCCGCGTGACCAGTTCGACCGGACGGCCGAGGATCTCCTCCAGGAGCTCCGAAAGAGCAAGGAACCGATCGAAGGACTTCGCGCCTGGGCGGAATTCGACCAGAACGTCGACATCGCTATCAGCTCGTGCCTCTCCGCGCAGCACTGAACCGAAGAGCGCCAGTCGGCCGACGCCGAGTTCCCTGATCCTGGGCTCGGCGGCGGTCAGAAGGCGAAAGGCCTCCTCACGAGTCAGCGCGATCGTTGCCATGTCCTGAATGTACAGGGTCGCCGGTCCGCGTGGAAAGCCCCGGCCCGACCTTCCGAGGGGCGCAGGTTCAGGATCGCAGGGAGAGTTCTCGCGCACGCAATGTCGGCGTTGCGCTGGGCAACTCGCTCGCGGAGGAAGAGGAACCCCCGCCGGAGGCTCGAGAGATCGTGGGATCGGTGCTGGATTCAGAGGACGATCAATGGGTCCGAGAGGAGATCGGCTCGGCTCTGGAGCCCTGAGCTACGACCTCCGATGCAGGGGATGCCGGAGTCATCGAGCAGCCCTGCGACCGTGCGCAGAGACTCTGCGAGGTCGGGGAAAGCTCGAGGCTGTGGTCCTCTTGGACTAGGCGGACGAGTACCTCCCGGTCATCGAGGCCCGGGTTCCGTGTTCGGATCCCGCGATGTCGTATCAGAACTTGCCAAAGGCTCACCAAGCTTGCCAGGTGCTCGGTTGGCAAGTATTGACGAGCTCATGACCACTGATGAATTAATCGCCATAATCGATGACCTGAAGCGGTTCTCCACCGATCACCAGCATGGCCCGCCAGAAGATGCTACCGGCGCACGATTCGGTGGCGGTGGATAATTGGCACCTCGTACATCCCTGATTCGATCGCCCAGGCATAGTCACCGGCGACCGCCGCCAACCCACCGGGAACGCTGACTTGGGCGATAGCCACGCCGTCGCGGCTCACCACCGTTGCCTCGGATCCACCGCCAACGTCCGTCCATACGACCCAGATACTGCCGTCGTCGGCTGGGACCACCGAGCGAAGAGGGGGATGGTAGGACGGAATGGTTATGGTCCTCTCGAAGATTGCGTCGATCTCCCTGGCCGAGCGATCACGGAAGCTCGCCATGCCCTGAAACATCTCTCGGGTCGCATCGTTGATGGAGTCACGGACAGCATTCCCAATCGGCGTTGGCTGATAGGGCAGGTCGACTTCCCAGAGCAACTCTCCCATGGCATTTGTCGTCCGGATCCTGACGCTGGCCTGCTCCCCCGAATCCGCCGCCTCTCGTTCCACGACGAAGATGGGGCTTCCATGTGGGGAAAATACGAGAAACGGGCCGTCCGGCACCGGATGGGCCATCATGCCTGGCTGGTCCCACTGGATGGGAATCCGGGATTCCGCCCTCTCCGCTCGAGCGATTTCCATCGACGGTCCTTCATCGTTCCCGACTCGAAGGACTCGAACCGGGCCCCAATCCCATCCACCCGTTTCCTGCACGACCGACGCAATGGCTCCGTCATCCAGGGGCTGGGCCCAGCCTGCGGTCATCGATGCCGGGCTGAACCCTCCACCATCGATTGGGATCGTCCGCCCAAACTCCCCTTCGGCCGAAAAAATGGTGACTCGAGGGAGGACGCCGTCCGTTACCCAGATTGAATCCCCTCCAGCCCACCACCCCACGTCCGTCGGAATGACGAACTCTCCCGGGCCGGGACCCGCGCCGCCGACGCGCCCCGCCAACTGCCCGGATGACAGATACCTCATCACCGCCGTCAGGCCCTGATCCAGGAGGATGACCGACCCGTCCGCTGCGGGCAGAACCCGCACGACGCGAACGAACGCATCATCCGTCCCCTCGACACTTCCGATTTGGATGTCCGGCTCGAGGGTCCACGAGGCTGGGCCGGCTTCCGGCTCGGCGTACTGCACTCCGGCTGTAGTGCCTTCGGGAAGGTCTCCAACGCAGGCGGAGAGCAGGACCATCAGGAGGCCGATCGCGGCGCATGAGCCAAAACCATGGCTGTTCACTGTCGTTCCCCGTTTTCGCCGTATCGGGTCCTTGGGGGGAGATTCGATCCCCCAATGGAAACACCCAGAACAGTCCCTCCGAAAAGAAGGGATAGAAGGCAACCCAAACGCCCTGCGGCCCAAGAGAGTCACCCTCCACTGAGGGAAGACGACGAAGTCCCTCGGCGCGGCTACCCGCCGATCATCCGCCCCCGAGCACGTTGAATCCCGACGCCGAGCCCGAGAAGCCCAGCCTGCTGGAGCCGCCTGAAATGCCAGAGGACAAGCAGAAGCGGGTGTGATTGATCGTCGCGCCCACGAAGGGGGTGATTGGCCCCGCGAAGTGGGCCACCCACCAATCATCGCCGGGACACCCAGACCGCATTCCGGTCATTGCCCGAGTCATCGGTGATACGCTGGAGACCCGT
Source organism: Gemmatimonadales bacterium (assembly GCA_007692605.1). Taxonomy (GTDB): domain Bacteria; phylum Gemmatimonadota; class Gemmatimonadetes; order Longimicrobiales; family Gaopeijiaceae; genus SLBA01. The sequence continues at coordinate 9,885 of REBS01000091.1, read as the reverse complement.
GCCGTCGATGTTGACCACATAGACGTCCCAGGTGCCGGCCTGGTCGCTGGAGAAGGCGATTCGGGTGCCGCCGGGCGACCACCCGTCGAAGTTGGTGCGGCCCTCGAACGGCACCACCTGGGTGAGGCCGCTCCCGTCGGCGTTCATTACGTAGAGGCCGTCGTGGCCCGATGCGACGAGCCTCTCGCCGTCCGGAGACCATGGGTCCAGGGGACGCGTTCCGCTGCCCGCCATGAGGGAGCCCTCCTCTCCCGACACCACCGTGGCCTCGGTCCCATCCCCGTTCATGAGGTGGAGGTGCCAATCCCCATCCCCGTCGATCGGCAGGTAGGCAGACATCCGCGAGCCGTCGGGTGACCAGTGCGGAATGTACCAACTGTCAAAATCCTCGAAGAGGAGCTCGAGGCCGCTTCCGTCGGGGTTAACCACGTGGGTGCTGGGTACCCCCGGGTTGCCCCTCGAATGGAAGAATGTCAAACGACCATCGGGCGTCCACCTGTGCATGAAGCTGGAGACGAGATCTTCGACCACGGCATAATTCGAGACGTTTCGGGGGGCGCTCCCATCGGCTTCCATCGCGTAGACCTCCCATCTGCCGTTCCGGGAGGAGGTGAAGCCGATCATCGACCCGTCGGGCGACCAGCGGGGCCTGGTGCTGCACCCCTCCCCCGGCCCCGTGATCTGAAGCGCCTCTAGGCTTTCCATGGCCAGGCTCCAGACGTCGCACCCCGACCGGGTGCTTCGGAACAGGAGGGTCGAGTGGTCCGGCGAAAGGCCGAGATCGGTGTAGAATCGCGTGGGGTGAGAGGTCAGATTCTGGACGTCGCTGCCGTCGGGATTCATCCGGAAGATGTCGACGACCTCTTCGCCCTCCTCGCTGACGCGGTCACTGACGAAGACGATCCATTCATCATGATCGGCGGCCGGGTCCCCGTCTGGACCCACGACGTCGGAGCACGAAGCCACGAGGAAGAGCGAAAGGAGGGTCACCACGGAAAGGTGGCGCCTCCGCGGTCCCGGGGAAAAAGAAGAGGAACTCGGACGAGGAGTGGTGGCCATGGCCGACCTCCGGAGTGCGGGGGATCGATTGCGGCGAAACTACGTAATTTACAATACTGTCCGAACCCCCGAGACGCCAGAAACAGGGGGCCGAATCGGAGTCCACATCCGATTCTTGGTCCATGACATCCACAGCGACCCCCTCGGGCGTACCCGAGGTCATGGCGACCCCGACTCTCCGCTATCATAGCGTCGGGGGTTCCCACGGGCTGGGCCAGCCAACGCTGCACATGCCGCAAAACCGGAGAAGGAATGTCGGAGCCGACCGACCACTATTTGCCCGACCCAAACATCCTCGAGCGCAAGGTTGCGGAGTACCTCGCTCGTTCGAACGAGGGGGGCGGAGACGAGTGGCGCGGACGCAGCGGCGCCGAAGCCGCCGGGATGCAGCGGCTCATCCGGTGGTCCGTCGCCTGGGCCGCGATCGCCGGCATCGTTTCCGGCAGCATGATCGGCGGAGTGGAAACCTGGATTCACCTCGGGGTCCTCGGAGATACAGGTGATGCCGGCTGGCGCGAACGGCTACCGATCTGGGCCGGCTTCTTCGCATTCGCAGGCGTGATCAGCGCAGTCGAAATCCTCTTCCTCTACCTGCTCACCATTCACGGGGCTGCGAAGCTCTCGAACCGGTCGGGCATCGCGTTGGGCCATGACGGGTATCCGGCTCTCTTCGGCCTGGGCCTTGCGAGGGCCGCCCTGGAGATTCCAAACCCCCGCGTTCTTGTGTACGGCGTGGACCCCTACTGCCTATATGCCACGCTGGTGGATCGCAACCCGCAACATCGCCTACAAGATGAAGGTCGGTGTAAGCAGCTTCCTCCTGCGTATCTTCCTCCGGCGGGTCACGGGGCGCATGGCCATCCGGGGCCTCATCCCGCTGATTGCCGGGCCTCTCTACGCCCTTTGGAACGCCATCATCGTCTGGCGGATCATGAACGAGGCACGGCTGCGCACGCTGGGCCCGTTCGCGGTGGAGGACCTGCTCCGTCAGCTCTCCGGAGAGGGGGAGCGGCCGGGGCCGGAGGCCGTCGAGGTGATCCTGCACGGGGTGGGCGAGATGCTGATGCGAGGTCACGACGCCCACCCGAATCAGGTCCTGCTGCTGTCTCGTCTGCGACAGGACTTCGACTACGAAAGTGAAGCGATCGACGTTGATTGGGAACGCCAGCGTACCACGCTTCGCTCGCTCGAGTCCGGCGAGCAGGAGGCCGCGTTGAATCTTCTCACTCTCTCCTCGATTCTGGGTCGGAGGACCTACAGGCAGCAGAAGAAGTTCCTGCGCGAAGCCCATGCCGACTGTGGCCTGACGCTCAAGCCCGAGAGGCTGAGACACCTGCGCACGAAGCTGAAGCAGGGCCGTACGATCACCCCTGACGACTACGCGTCCGTGCGATAGGGCGATTGGAGGTCGAGATGGCGGTAGATCGTCGTCATCCCAAGCATCGCAGACCGGACGACCGTCCCGGCGGGCCTCCGCTTACCTGTACGTTCGCCGAGGAGGCGGCGGATCCGGGGTACGCGGCGCAGGGACCGGGGGAGCGTCCTGCCGGGGTCGTGGCCCTGCCGGGCGAGGATGATTCCGGTTCGGCCGATGCCGCATCGATCGATCCTGCTTCGACCGATTCTGCGGAGTCGCGTGGGCGCTCGGATGCGAAGGCGGGACAAGTGCCGGTTCACGCGATCGGTGATCGCAGGTCATATCTGACGGTAAGTCGTGGTGATTGTCAATTCTGAGGTCATATATGACGTGACATCCTTGACGCCGGTTGCTTCGCATTCCACATTCCTGCAGGAGGATCTCTTTTCCGCAGCCTGGAGGCAGCATGTCCCGAGTCCACCCCGCGATGACCGACACGGAGATCCTGGGATTCTTGGGTGCCAGGCTGGCTGGGCTCAGGGAGGCCGAGGGGCTCACCATCGAAGAGGCCGGCGAGGCTGCCGGTCTCGGCGCCAAGACCGTATGGCGCGCTGAGAAGGGCCAGAACCCTACACTCCTGACCGTCGTGCGCCTGCTGCGGGTCTACGGACGCCTGGAAGACCTCTCGATTCTCGTTCCAGAGGCACCGCCCAGTCCGCTCCAAGCGCTTAGGGGGAGATCCTCATCCGGGGAGACGTCGTGATGGCATCCTTCTCCTGTCTCGCAGAAGTCCACCTATACGGTGAACTGGTAGGAGCGGTCGGGGAGACCAACGCCGGTGAGATCGTATTCGAGTTCGACTCGACCTACCAGAAGTCTGGCTTGGACCTGTCCCCACTGCATCTCCCCCTCCGGAGGCGCACCCATCGGTTTCCCGAACTCCGAGACCTCGAGAACTTCAAGGGACTGCCAGGCGTCCTGGCTGATGCACTGCCGGATGCGTTCGGCAGGAGCGTCCTTCGCGCTTTCCATACGTCACGGGGTTTGATGGAACGGGAGCTGTCGCCCGTACAGAGCCTCCTGTACGTGGGCCGACGGGCCATCGGTGCATTGGAGTTCGAGCCGGCCGACGAGCCGCAGTCGCGGCTCCAGGATATGGAAGCGCTGGAAATCGCCACCCTGGTCGAGGGCGCACGCAAGGCGATTTCGGGTGAAGTGGACGGCACCCTCTCGGAAATCTATCGAGTGGGCAGCTCAGCCGGTGGAGCTCGGCCGAAGGCGGTCGTCCTCTGGAACCGCGACCAGAATGCGATTCGGTCGCCGTTTCATGGAATGCGCGCGGGCGACGTTCATGCGATACTCAAGTTCGATGGCGTGGGAGATGACGCGACGTCGGACCGGCTCGGCAAACCTCTTCCCTTCAACCGGATGGAGGCCGCCTATTCTCTGATGGCCCGGGCGTGCGGGCTCAATGCGGTGGAGGTCGTGCCATATGACTCGGGCGACGGGCTTTGTCATCTATTCATCCCGCGATTCGATCGGGTCACCAGTATGGCCAAGGATGGCTCGGTTTCAGCAGAGAAGCTCCACCAGCACACCTTCGGCGGACTCATCCACGTCGACTACAACACCCCGGGCGCCTCGAGCTACGAAGAGTTCTTCAGGACCATCCAACGCCTTGGCATGGGGTCCGGGTCCGTGGATGAGGCCTACCGTAGAGCCATCTTCAACATCCTTGCTGTGAATCAGGATGATCACGTCAAAAATCTTTCCTTCCAGCTTCTGCCGTCTGGTAAGTGGCAACTCACCCCCGCCTATGATCTCACCTTCGCAAAGGGCGCAGGGTTCACGTCGGCGCACCAGATGCGCTTCGCGGACAAGATGTCCGGGTTTACCCCGAATGATCTGATTGGGGTCGGACGGGAGTACGGGGTCCGGAACCCCGCTGGGGTGATCGAGAAGATCCACAGGGCAGTTCTACGACTCCCGGACTTCGCAGCCGAAACCCGGGCAGATGAAAAATTTCTGGACGTGGTGATTGAGCATGTGAACGAGAGGCTACAGTCCCTCGGGCTGTCGCCCATCCCGAGGCCTTGAAACGGGCTCGGCCCCACGCGACGGTGCAGTCAGGCCGCATCATCGTTCGCCGCCTCCCTCCTCCAGAACGGCTCACCGAAGAGACCAGGTTTGACGTGATCGCCCGAGGGGGGCGCCTCGCCGGGATCCTCCGGCTTCCGGCCAACCAGGCTGTCGTCGGAGTGGGTCGGGCCCATCTCTACGTGGTGGCGCCCCTACCCCGCCGGGTCGGCGATCCTCTCGAACCGCAGGTTCAGCACCCGCCCGCCCCCCGCCCGGAAGCCATCGATCGCTCCAGTGGTGTCGCGGCTGAACTCCAGCGTCCGGAGGGTTCCTCCCTGCAGGCGGTCGTCCTCGATGAAGCGGAGCGTGGCGTCGGGGTGACGCGGATGCGCAAGCTGCAGTTCGCCATCGACCAGGCGAACCCGGTACCAGGAATCCAGCTCGACGCTGTAGTAGGTGCCCTCGTATTCGGCGAGCTGGGCCGGTGAGGGGGTCGGAGGTTCAGCGATGTCGCCGCCCTCCTGCGCACCCCCACCCTGTCCGGTGGCGACCACCCGGGGCTCCATCTGTGCATCGAGGAACACCTCGGCTACGGCGCGAGCGCTCCCGGCCGCGTTGAAGTTCGAGGCGTTGCCGAAGACCACGACCCCGATCCGCTCATCGGGGAAGTGCATGACATTCGTGCGGAACCCCGCGTCGGCCCCCCCGTGCCCAATCGTGCGGAGCCCCCGATAGCTCCCGATCTGGAGCCCCAGCGCGTAGTTGGCCGTATCTCCCGTGGTGAGCGGCGCGCGCTCCCGCATCTCGGCCCAGAGCTCCGGGTCGCCGACGAGCGGCTCCTCGAACTCCCCGATCCAGCGTGCCAGGTCCTCGACGGTGGTGAAGAGGCTCGTCGCGCCCTGGTTTGCGTAGCTGAGAACGGCCTTTCGCCAGTGCCCCTCACCTGCCGGTGCGTACGAGTACGCTCGGCCCGGAACCACCATCTGGTGATCGGAGTGGACGTGGGTCCGGTGCATGCCGAGCGGTCGAAACACCCGCTCCTGGAGGAACTCGTCAAAGCCCTGCCCCGATACCCGTTCCACCACCTCGGCCAGGAGCGAATAGCCCATGTTCGAGTAGAGGTAGGCCGACCCCGGCTCGAAGTTGAGCTCCTGCTGGCGGGCCATGAGCCGCAGGATCTGGTCGCGGGTGATCACATCGTCGAGCCGCCATCCGGCCATCCGCAGCAGCTCCCACTGGTCGCGCACTCCGCTCGTGTGGGTGGCCAGGTGGCGGAGCGTGATGGATCGATCGAAGTCCGGGAATTCCTCGATGTGGTCTCCGACTTCGTCGTCCCATGAGAGGAGGCCGTCGCGGGCCAGGAGCGCGATCGCGAAGGTCGTGAACTGCTTCGAGACCGAGGCCACGTGGAAGACGGTGACCGGGGTCACCGGGATCAGGTGTTCGAGCTGGGCCGAGCCGTACCCCTGGCTGTAGATGAGCCGACCGTCCCGGGTCACGGCGACGGCTGCCCCCGGAGCCCGTGGATCGTCCCACTCCGCGAAGATCGAATCGATCGACGCGATCTGAGCGGCAGTGGGTCCCGGCAGGGCAGGCGCAGGAACCGGACTCGGCGACGCAGGCGCCTGCGCCACCAGTGCTCCGGGCAACAGGAGAAGGATTGCGCCGAGGAGGAGCGACCCCGCGCGGGAGAGGACGGTGGGGGGACGGTTGGGACGATGCATGATCCGGATGCCGTGGCCGAAGGTGAGTCGATGGGGGTCGCGCTTGATTCGGGGGAACACGTCAGAGTATCCCAACCGGATCGCCCGCTCAAGGAGGGCTGACTCGCCGATCGAGCGCCGGAAGGCTTTCCGGGCCGATCAGGAACCACCTTTGGGATCGCACCGGTGGCCACTCCCGTTCTTCGGCACCCTTCCGGGTAGCGCGGAGTTCCAGCCTCAGTTCGCCCTGTGAAGGGGACGTGATCCCGTCGCGTACCACGCGGCACCGGCGAGGGGGAGGAGGAGGGCGATCCCCATCGCGTTCACTCGATCTGCAGCCCTGAAGCTCGGGATGATTCCCTGGTAGGCCGCCGGCTCCGGGAAGACTCCCCCGGTGGCCTCATGGAGTGGACCGGCCAGGAGGAGGAGCCCGATCGTGAGGATCGGAGCCGCAACACTGAGCCCGATCCAGAGGAGCAAGGGGCGGTCGGTGACAGCGAGGATGGCGAGCCCGATCATGCCGACGGCCACGAGCATCCAGAGGGTGCTGGCCAGGTAGCCTGCGGTCGCCATCGGTTCGCCCGCGAGGAGCACCCACCCTGCCGCGATCAGGTGGAGGGTGAGGGCGGCGAGGAGCCCGACGGCAAGGAAGGCCCCTCCCCGGAAGAGGAGGTATCGACGGCGAGAGATGGGTAAAGCGCCGAGTTCCCGGAAGGTGGACGGCGCGAAGGTCCGTTGCAGGCCCAGGAGCAGCATCGCAATCAGGAAGACGGAGGCCCCTCGAGCGACAAGGAAGGGAACCTCGAGTGCCACTCCCCAGGTCTGGGGTCGCCATATCTCGGTTCCCTGACCGGAGAGTACGAGGACGCCCCCGATTGCAGCGATCAGCACGTAACCCACCACTACCCGAGCAGCTCCCGCTTCGAAGAGAGGGTCAAGGTGCAGACGGAAGGTCGAGGGTGCCGGCATCGACCGTCCCGCCACGGCTGTCCCCGACGATGCCGGCCCCGATACCATCCGGCCCAACCCACCGACAGCGGTCTCCTTCCCATGCCGCTCGTGGCGGGCGGCGTAGGGGATGAGCAGGAGGAAGAGGCTCCCCCAGAGGAAGGCGGCCGGGAGGTTCGCCCCGACGAGCGCGGCGCCGGGGGCGAAGGTGCCCTCCAGGAGCCACCATCCGAGGCCTCCCGTCGTGGCACTGCCATCTCTCTGCACGAGGGACCAGAGGATCCCCGCGGCCACCGCCAGCGCCGGGAAGGCCACCCACGGGCCGGAGACCGTGCAGAGGGACCAAAAGAGGTAGGCGACGACCATGCTCGAGAGGAGCGCGGCGATGGCTCCCGGCGGGAGACCCACACTCCCGTGACCGGTGATCAGGGGCCCGAAGGCGGTGATGGCCAGGAGTACCGCGCCTGCCAGGAGGATCCAGGTCGAGCCGGCCAGGGCGCGGGCGAGGAAGCGGTGGGTCGGTTCGACGGGCAGGGGGCGCACCCCGATCCAGAGGAAAGGCGAGCGCTCCGCCGCCGGATACCATGTGACCACCGCCAGGACGAGGGCGACCAGGATCGGCAGATCCACCGCAATGGGCGAGGGGCCGGCGGGCAGGTAGAAACCCCTCGAGGGGTCGGCGCCGAGGAAGAGCCCCGCTGCCACCAGGACGACAACGACCCCCACCCGCCACGCGAGAGGCAGCCCGACGAGCGCCGTGCCGAACTCCTGCCGGAGGAGGACGGGGAAACCGGGGGGCGTGGGAAGACGGGTCACTTTGATGCCTCGAGGAGCGCGATGGCGAGCTCCCGGACCCCGAGGGGTCGGCGTTCCACGACCTCGATTCCGGCGTTCCGGCAGCGCTCGGCGAGGGTGTCGGGTTCGGCGAGAAGGTGCCAGAGCTCCTCGGGGCCCTCGCCCTCGCGGCTGAGCACGCCGAGGTTGTCGATCGTCCCGGCATCGATACCCTCCGGGATCCGCACCCGCACTTCGAGTCCCTCGCGGTCCATCTGATCGCGGGTAAGGACCGTGTGCATCCGGCCGGCCCTGAGGACGCCGAGCCGCTCGGCGAATCCCGCCAGCTCTTCGGGACGGTGGGTGGCGGCGAGCACCGTCGTCTCCCGCTCGGAGAGCTGCTCGGCGAGGGTCTCGTGGAGCCGCTCCCGCATGATGGGATCGAGGCCGTCGGAGGGCTCGTCGAGGAGAAGGAGTGGGGGGCGGTGGGCCAGGGCGGCGACGATGCGGAGTCGACGGAACTCCCCCTTGGACATCGCCTCGACCCGCTGGTGGAGGGGCACCTCGAAGGTGGCGCACAGCCGGTCGGCCCACTCCGGGTCCCACTCGGTCCGGAAGGCCGCTTCGTGGGAGAGGAACGAGGCGCCCGACATGCGGGGGTAGGGCCACGCCCGACCTTCGGGAAGGTAGCCGATGGCTGCCCGCACCTGCGCTCCCTTGCGGTGGGGATGGAGCCCGAAGCACTCCAGGGTGCCGTCCTGGGGCGCACCGAAGCCCAGGATCGTCTCCATGAGGGTCGTCTTGCCCGCTCCATTTCGCCCGACGAGGACGAAGAAGCAGCCGGTGGGGATCTCCAGGTCGAGGCGGTCGAGGGCGGTCACCGAACCGAATCTGCGCGTGAGGCCGGTGGCCCGGATGGCGGTGCGGGTTCCGGGGGTGGGCGGGTGAAGGGTCTCCGTCATGGATTCGTCTCTTTTTCCGGTGTGGGGTCCTGCTCCCGTATGGCGCGGACGAGCTCCTCTGTCGTGAGTCCGGCGCGGACGGCCTCGCGCAGGGCGATGGCGGCGACCTCGTGGACCACCCGGCGCCGGAGTTCGGGATCTCGGCCGGCCTCCGGCGAGATGAAGGTCCCCCGGCCCCGTTCCGAGCGGACCAGCCCCTCGTGATCGAGTTCGCGGTACGCCTGCTGGATCGTCGTGGGGTTCACCTTGAGGCGGCGCGCCAGTTCCCGGACCGAGGGCAGCGGGTCGCCGGGCCCGAGGGTGCCCCGCACCACCGCACGCCGGACCTCGTCGACGATCTGTACATAGATCGGGCGGGGATCCTCGGGGCGGACGGAGAGGGCCAGGCTCAAGGATGGACTCCGGTTCGGTTCAAGTGTGTGGGTGAGATGGCACACCCGTACGAAAAGGGTAAGAAAACACCCTGCACCAGGCAAGGGGTCTCCAACTGAACGGCTCGATCACCTCGCTCGTGTTGCGGGTCGGTGCGATGCCCTTAAGATTCCCACCTTTCCACCCCCTCTCCCGGAGGCTCCCCTGGAAGAGAGCATCCTGGTCAGCGTCATCCTCCCCGTCTCGCTGATCGTCATCATGGTAGGCCTCGGGATCTCGCTCACCGTGGCCGACTTCCGACGGGTGGTGGAGTTCCCCCGGGCCGCCATGGTCGGGCTGGGGTGCCAGCTGCTGATCCTTCCGGCGGTCGGGTTCGGGCTGGCCCTCCTCTTCTCGCTTCCCCCGATCTGGGCGGTGGGGCTCATCCTCATTGCCGCGTGCCCCGGGGGGCCGACGTCGAACCTGATCACCTTCGTGGCCAGGGGCGACACCGCGCTCTCCATCACCCTCACCGCGGTGAGCAGTGCGGTGACCGTGGTTACGATTCCCCTTTTCCTGGCCCTCGCGCTGGGGCTCTTCGGGGTCGAGGCCGAGGCGATTCGCGCGCCCGTGGGCGAGGTCGTGCTGCAGA
>REBS01000174.1 GCA_007692605.1 Gemmatimonadales bacterium | reverse complement strand
GTTTTGCCCACGCCCCCCTTCCCTCCCACGAAGAGGATCGACCGACCCCCCAGCTCGAGTGCAGCGGTCGCCTTCGACTTCTTCGGCATGTGACTCCCTGAAACGAGTGCGTTGCGCGGGTAGCCCGTAACCTATCCCACCCGCGTTTCCGCGGAAACGCCGGGACGTCGGGCCGGGATCCGGACCGGCACGTGAGCGGGCACATGAGGGCGCACGGCATGCGGCGACACCTCGATCCTGTCAGATTCAGGGATCGGAACCTGGTCCACCCCACCCGGAGGTCACCCCGCCACCCCATGCCCCCGCGTCGCCCCCTCCGCCGGCTCGGTCGCCTCATGGGCCGAGCGCTCGGCCTCGACACCCCGATCCGCGACCTCCCGCTGATCTACCATCGCGACTACCGGCGCGGCATCACCGGGGTCCCGATGGACCCGATGCGGGGGGAACGCGTCCTGGCCTTCCTCCTGAACGAGGGCTGGGTCCGCCTGTCCAGGATCGAGACTCCTCGACCCTCGTCGGTCGAGAACCTGCGCAGGGTCCACTCGGGCGAGTACCTGCGGTCGCTCGACGACCCCGAGACGGTGGGCCGGATCCTGGGGGTCCCCCTCGGTCCCGACGAGGCCACCGGAGCCCTCGAACTCCAGAGACTCATCGCCGGCGGGACGATTCAGACCACCCGCCTCGCCCTGCGCGACCGGACGGTGGCCATCAATCTGGGCGGCGGCTTCCACCACGCGGGACCGGATCGCGGGACCGGCTTCTGCCTTCTGAATGATGTGGCCGTCGCCGTCGCCCGGCTTCGCGCCAGGGGATACGAGGAGCCGATCCTCGTCGTCGACCTCGATATCCACGATGGGAACGGGACCCGTGCCGCCTTCGCCGAGGACCCTACGGTCCATACCTTTTCGCTCCACAACGAGACGTGGGACGAGAACCCCGACGCGGTCGCCGACACCTGCGTCGCCTTCGGCGCGGGGATCGAAGACGCCGCCTTCCTCGAGATCCTTCAGCGCGAACTCCCCCCGGTGGTCCGAAGCCATCGCCCCGGCCTGACCGTCTACATCGCTGGCGTCGACCTGCTCGCCGGGGACCACTACGGCGACGGGGCCATGACGCTCGACGGGGTCTTCGCGCGCGACCGCTTCGTGGTCGAGGCTCTCGAGGAGCTCGACCGGAGCCCGGCGCTCGCCGTCACCCTCGGCGGCGGCTACGGGAGCTCGGCATGGCGGCCGACGGCTCGGTTCCTGGCCTGGCTCCTGACGGGCAACGACGTCCGGATCCCCGATGACCTCACGGTGGCACTCGACCGCGTCGAGTGGGCCGACCCCGAGACCGAGAGCTCGGACGACCCCTTCTCGTGGTCCTTTTCTGGAGAGGATCTCGCGGCGCTGGGCGCCGGCCCGGGCGGAGAGAGCCTGCTGCTGGGCCGGTACCCGCGCAGCCGGGTCGAGGCGGAGCTGGAGCGCTTCGGGGTCGTGGAGCAGGCGAGGGCGCGAGGCTACCGAGAGACCCGCGTCGAGATCCTGCCCTCCTCCGGGCTCGGGCCCACGGTGCGGCTGCATGGAGGGACCGACCCCGAGGTCCTCCTGATGGAGGCACGCCTCGACCTGGATCGGGCGACCCTTCCGGGAGTCACCCTTCTGGTCGTGGAGTGGCTGCTTCTGCAGGACCCGCGCGGATCGACCCGCCCCGAACGCCCGAAGCTCCCGGGCCAGGAGCACCCGGGGCTCGGCGCTCTCGCCGATGTGGTGGCCTGGCTCGTGACCCTCTGCCGGGACGTGGAGCTCGACGGTCTGACCTTCCGCTCGTCGCACTTTCACATGGCGGTCCTGGCCCGCCGGCACCTCGGATTCCTGCGGCGCCAGGACCAGCTGCTCTTCGAGCGTATCCGAGAGCTCACCCGGCACCTGCCCCTTGCGGAAGCCAGCCGCGAGGTCGAGGCCGGCGGCATCCGCGATCCCGAGACCGGAGAGGTCCTCCGGTGGAGCGGGGTCCAGATGGTGGTACCGGTCAGCGAGGCGCTCCGCAGCCGGCTTCCGATCGACCGTTGAGCGTCACCCGGGCGTTCTACCCACCACTCGAAGCCTGGCCCATCCGGTGGAGCTCCGCCTCGGCCGAGATGCGACCGAAACCCGGCCACCATGGGTCCTCCATGAGCCGCTCCAGCACCTCGCGCGCTCCGGCCGTGTCTCCGGCCACCAGCATCCGGTTCGCCACCCCGTACCCGACGGTCTCGAGCCGGTAGGGCGCGTCCGGTCCCGGATTGAGGAGGTCGTCGGCCGTCACCGCGCCCACATCCATCAGCAGGTTCTGGTAGTAGGCCACATTGGTCTCGATCGGGAGTCCGGGCTCGACCCAGTCCCGCTGCGCCTCGGCCTCGTCGTGCCGTCCGGCCCGGGTGAGCGCGCGGACCGTCCACTCGGTCATCGCGACCCGGGACTCCAGGTCGTCGGCGTTCGCCGAGCACGACCGGAAGGAGTCGGACGCTGCGGCACGGGCCTCGGGATCGTCCTCGAGGGCGAAGCAGCGCAGGTACTCGTCGGCGGCATCGCCGAAGCGGCCCGCCAGGAAGTACGCGAGGCCCAGGTGGTAGCTCACATCCCAGTTGAGCGGGGCCCGGTCCCGGGCCGCCTCGAGGTCGTCGATCGCGCGGTCGAACTCGCGCAGCGAGATGTGCCGGTGCCCACGGAAGCGGTAGGGCCGCCAGTCGTCGGGGCTGAGCTCGATCGCGCGCGTGTAGAGCGCCATCGCCTGCCGGTACTGCCAGAAGTTTCGGCGGACCCGACCGGCGTCGATCAGGAGCTCCACATCGTCGGGGGCCTCGGCCAGGACCGAATCGGCGGCGGCGATCGCTCCGGTGGTGTCCTCGATCGCGTAGAGCTCCTCGCCGAGCAGCGAGATCACCTGGGGCTCGGTGAGCGGATCGGGGGCCTGGTGGGCGGGGTTCTGGGCGAGGCCCGGAGCGGCCTCTCCGGTCTCGTCACGCGGACCGTCGGGGGCACCCTGACACCCGGCGACGAGCACCAGGCCGGCTGCCAGTGCCAGGGCCCGGGGCCATCGAGACGAGGCACCTCCGGCCGGGACGGATCGGGGTGGGACGAAACTCGACGGCGCGAGTCCGGCCATGAAGCTGCGCATGGAGCTGGGCATGAATCCGGGCATGATCTCCTCGTGCGGAATGGGGTTCCGTCACGGTACTTCCGCCCGTCGGTGCGGGCAAGCATGCCACTCCCCGGTCAGGTGCCGCAGAAGGTGCGAGTGACCCGCTCCTCCGACTCCGGCGGCCTCGCCAGGTCCCCGTGCTCGGGCTGGTCCTCGAAGGGCCGCGAGAGCACCTCGAGCAGACGGCGCATGGGCCCGAAATCCTCGGAGTCGATCGCGGCGTCGACGGCCTCCTGGGCCAGGTGATTGCGGAGGATGAAGGCGGGGTTCACCGATCGCATCTCAGCCTGCCGGGCCTCGTCGGGCCTGGCATCCGACGCGAGTCGGCGGCGCCAGTCCTCGGCCCAGGCGTCGAAGGCCGCGGGGGTGTCGAAGAGGTCGCGCACCGCATCGTCTCCCGAGGCGTCCTCGCCGTCCAGATGAGACAGCTCCCGGAAGGTCCGGGTGAAGTCGGCGTTCTCGCGCGCCATCCGCTGCAGGAGGTCGCCCGCGAGCTGCACGTCGGCCTCGTCATCGCCCGCAAGACCCACCTTCCGGACCAGCCCCTCGTGATACCGGGACTCGAAGCGCTCGACGAAGCCTCCGATGACGGGACGGGCCCGCTCGACGGCCTCCTCGGGAGACTCGTACACCAGGAGAAGGGTCTCGGCCAGGCGCGCCAGATTCCACTGGGCGATCCCGGGCTGCTGGTCGTACGCGTAGCGGCCGTGCCGATCGATCGAGCTATAGACCTCGCCCGGCCGGTAGGGATCGAGAAACCCGAAGGGACCGTAGTCGAGTGTCTCTCCCGTGACCGAGGTGTTGTCGGTGTTCATCACCCCGTGAATGAAGCCCACCAGGAGCCACGACGCGACCAGATCGGCGGTGCGTTCCACGACGGCCTCGAGCAGCGCCAGGTATGGATCGGGCTCCGCCGCCAGGTCGGGGTAGTGCCGGGCGATCACGTAGTCCGCGAGCTGCCGGACCGAGTCCGCGTCCCCCTGACGGGCGAAGTACTCGAAGGTCCCGACCCGCACGTGGCTCGACGCCACCCGCACGAAGACGCCCCCCGGCTCGAGGCCATTCTGGCGGAGCACCCTGTCACCGGTAACGACGGCCGAGAGCGCCCGCGTCGTGGGGATCCCCAGCGCGGCCATCGCCTCGCTGCCCAGGTACTCCCGGACCACGGGTCCGATCGAGGAGCGCCCGTCGCCCCGGCGCGAGAAGGGGGTGGGTCCGGACCCCTTCAGCTGCAGGTCCCGCAGCCTGCCGTCCCGATGGGTCAGCTCGCCCAGGAGGATCGCGCGCCCGTCTCCGAGCTGCGGGACCCATCCCCCGAACTGGTGGCCTGCGTAGGCCAGCGCCACCGGACGCGCCGTCGCCGGGACCGCGCTTCCGGCCAGCATCCGGACGCCCTCGGGGCTCTCGAGCGCCTCGGGGTCCAGGCCCAGCTCCTCGGCCAGCTCCCGGTTCAGCGCCACCAGTCGGGGATTGCGGACCGGGGTCGGCTTCACCTCGGCGTGGAAGGCGCCGGGCAGCTCGGCATACGAGTGCGTGAAGGGGATCGACTCGATCTCGCGGGAGCCGGGAAGAGTCGAGGTCATGGGGTACTCCGGAGGGTCTCGGGGGAACGCCCGTGGCTCGGGCGGTGTCTGTGGGACCGGACATCGTGCGGGGCGGTCGGCAGGATCCGGCCGCCAGGCAGTGAAATACAACCCCAGTCTCGATCCCAGAGGTCCCCCGTTGAACATCCTGATCGTCGAGTCCGCCGCCAAGGCCCGAACCCTCGAGCGCTACCTCGGCTCGGACTGGAAGGTCGTGGCGACCGGAGGCCATGTGCAGACGCTTCCGCACAGCCGGAAGGATCACGGGAAGGACGCGAAGAAGGCCTACTGGGCGAACCAGCCGGGGCAGCTCCCCAGCCCGCCCTGGGTCTGGACGGACCGCGGGGAGGACGCGGTCGACAAGATCCTCGAGCACGCCGACGACGACCCCGTCTTCTGGATCGCCACCGACCCCGACCGCGAAGGCGAGTTCATCGCCTGGTGCCTCGAAACCCTCCTGCGCCCCCACGGCCCGGTCCATCGGGTCAGCTTCCAGGAGGTGACGGAGCGTGCGGTGAAGGAGGCGGTGGAGCACCCCGGCGAAGTGGATCGAGGGATGGTCGAGAGCGCGCTGGTCCGCAAGTTCCTGGATCGGCTCGTCGGCTATCGGACCTCGAAGCTCGCCCGGGCCGTCATCCCCGGAGGCAGCGCCTCGATGGGGCGGGTCCAGACCCCCACCCTGGGCTTCGTGGTGGAGCGCGAGCTGGAGCGCGAGGCGCACGTCCCCATCCCCTACTTCGAGGTTCGGGCCCGCGCCGAGACGATCGATCTGAAGGTCCGGTTCCACGAGCCCGGCGACGCCGACGTCTGGAGAGACGACCACGACAAGGCCGTTCCGACCCGCACCTTCGACGAAGCGCTGGCGGTCGAAGCCGAGGCGGCCATCCGCACCGCCGGCCGCGTCCGGGTCACCGAGGTCACCCGGGGCCAGCGGGTGTCGCGGTCCCGGGACCCCTTTTCGACCGACGCGCTCCTGCAGGCGGCCGGATCGCGCTTCGGCTGGTCGCCCAAGAAGACCTCCGCCCTGGCTTCGATGCTCTACGAGGCCGGCCACATCACCTACATCCGTACCGACTCGACCCGTCTGGCGGCGTCGGCCCAGGCCGATGCACGCTCCGTCATCGAAGCGTCGTTCGGGGAGGACCATCTGGGCCCGAAGTCCCCCGGGGGGAAGGCGAAGGTGGGCGCGGGGCCGGTCCAGGACGCCCACGAGGCGATCCGCCCGACCGATCTGACGGTGGCCGAGGCCGGAGTCGATGACGCCGATGCCCGCCGACTCTACCGGCTGGTTCGTGCGCACACCCTGGCCAGCCAGATGGCGCCGGCACGCTACGAGAAGGCCGACATCCGGGCCGAGGCCGAGGGGCTCGAGCGACCGCTGACGGGGGGGATCTCGTGGAGGACCTTCGCCGGGTGGGAGGCGGCCTACGCCGAGTTCCGCAAGGAGCCGCCCACCAGCCCGCCCGAGGCCGCGCTCGAGGCCGGCGCCATCTGGACCCTGGACCCGGAAGAGGACGAGGCCGCCAACCCCAGACTCATCGAAGACGAGACCCAGCCTCCACCCCGCTACCGTCGGCACACCCTGATCAAGGCCATGAAGGACGAGGGGATCGGTCGACCGTCGACCTACGCCCGCACCGTCGAGAAGCTCGAGGAGCGCAGCTACGTCGAGATCGAGGAGGGGGCCCTCAAGCCCACCGAGCGCGGGCACGTCCTGTGGAGCAAGGCCGCCCCGCTCTATGTCGACGAGGAGACGGGCAACGAGCTCTTCAGCTCCGACTTCACGGCCCGGATGGAGGACCGCCTCGACGCGGTGGCCCGCAGCGGCGCCGACGACGACGCCCCCGCCTCTGCGGCCGAGACCTGGGAGGAGTGGCGGGACCAGATCCGCCAGCTCCACGAGACCGCGCGGGCCCGGAAGGACTCGGGGCTCGTCACGCCGCGAACGATGGAGCGCCTGAAACGCCTCCTCGAGAACATGCCCGAGGCGCTGGTCGCCGAGAACCCGGAGTCCGCCGCCGACCCCAAGGCGCTGAGCGAGGAGGAAGCCCGGGCGTGGATCGACCGGCTCCAGGAGCAGGGGGTGAAACCGGCACCCACCGAGCGGCAGATGGACTACATCGAGACCATGATCGAGGAGCTCGAGTTCTCGGAAGAAGAGGCGGCGGGGCTGATCGACAAGACGTCGCTGGCCGAGATCCGGACCTCGACGCAGGCGAGTGCGCTCATCGAGGAGCTCTCGACCCTGCGCGACGAACGCCGGCCACCGAGCCGGAAGCAGGTCGCCCTGATCGAGCGGTTGCGCACCGAGGCGGAGTTGACCGAGGCGGAAGCCGCGGCCCTGATCTCGGAAGAGGACCTGAGCGCCCTCACCGGCGGTCGGGAGGGGAGCGCCAGCGCACTCATCGACGCCCTGCTCGAGCGAGCCGGGAAGGCCGAGAAGGCCGGCAAGCAGGAGAGTCGGGCCTGATCAGAGCTCGCCGGTCGAGGCGAAGCCGGCCATGTGCTCGGCCGCCCGAAAGGCCAGCGCCTGAATCGTCAGCGTCGGCTGGCCCCGGCCCGAGGTGACCATGCTGCTTCCATCGCAGATGAACAGGTTCCGGACTTCGTGGCTGCGGTGGTGGCGGTCGACCACCGAGGCCTCCGGATCGTCGCCCATCCGGCAGGTGCCCAGCAGGTGAGCCCCGATCGTCTGCGGTCCGACCGGATCCGACCAGACCTGGCTGGCCCCGGCCGCATCGAGAATCTCCTCACCCCGGTCCACGAAGAACTGCATCATGGCCAGGTCATCGGGATGGTCCCGGTACGTGGTTCGGATCGCGGGCCGTCCCCACCGATCCGTGATCTCGGGGTCCAGCGTGACCCGGTTCGTCTCGAGGGGAAGCGAGGTGGTGTGACCCGCGACCTCCATCGTGCGACTGAAGTAGTCGGGCAGGGCACGCCGGAATTCCTCGCCCCACGTCGGGACCCCCGGAGGGAGCCCGCCGAGGGCGAAGAAGAGGGGGCCGTTGAACATCCGGGCATCCATGCCCCCGCCCCCGTAGAATCCCCGTGCGGGATCGGACTCGTAGAAATCCAGCAGGATTCGAGTGACCTGCACACTCTTGTACTCGTTCAGCGGGTGCTCGAACACCCCGTGGCTGGCGGTCTGTCCATTGAACATCAGGTACTTGCCGACCAGCCCGCTCCCGTTGGCCAGCCCGTCGGGAAATCGCGACGATTCAGACATCAGTAGCAGCCGCGGGGTCTCGGCGCCATTCGCGGCGAGCACCACCGCCCGAGCCGTGCGCCGGTGCTCCCGCCCGTCGGCGTCGAGATAGATCACGCCCGTCGCCCGGCCCGCGCCATCCACCTCGACCCGGATCACCGTGGAGTCGGGGCGAACCTCGCACCGGCCGGTGGCGACCGCCCTGGGGATCATCGACGCCAGGGTCGACGACTTGGCATCGACCTCGCAGCCGAACCCCATGCAGTACCCGCAATGCATGCAGGGAGGCCGCCCGTCGTATTCCTCCGACAGGATGGCCATGGGGGCCGGCTGGGGGTGCCACCCGAGGGCCCGGGCACCCTGTTCGAAGAGCACGCCCGACGATTTGACGGGGAGGGGAGGCATGGGGTACGGGCGTGACCGGGGAGGATCGAAGGGCCCGGGCGCTCCCGAGACCCCGATCTCCCACTCGGCCTTCGAGTAGTACGGCTCGAGCTCCTCGTAGGTGAGCGGCCAGTCGGCGAAGCCGGTCCCCGGGATCTCTCCCAGGAGCGACCTCTCCCTGAAATCGAGCGGTCGGAGCCGCCAGTAGTTCGCGGTGAAGTGCACACTGCTGCCCCCCACGCCCCTGGCATAGATCAGGGGGGGCGGGGCCGACGCGATCTGGGCCTCGTCGGACGGGTCCGACCGGAAGGTCTGGGGATCCTGCCGAGGGTCACCGGTCAGATCTCCCATGATCCAGTGGCCGACTTCGTCGTGGTCGAAATCCCGTGCGGTGCGCCAGGGACCCTGCTCGAGGACCACCACATCGAACCCCGCGCCCGCCAGCTCCGCCGCCAGGACCCCTCCCGCGGCCCCGGAGCCCACGATCACGAAATCGATCTCGTCGCTCTCTTCGAAGGTGCGCTGAGACTCTGCCAGAGAAGACCTCATCGGACCTCTCCCGAACTCGCCGCCGCGATCTGCTGCGCGTCGTACCATCCGAAGGGTGGCATGAACCCGGGACCGGGATCCATCCCGTAGATGCGGTGGATCGCGTCGCCCCGACCCCCGCCGTGTCTCGGGTCCGAGAAGGTGCCGAAGATGGTCAGGGCCCGGGCGAACCCGAAGAAAGGCTTCTCCTCGATGCCCTGCAGGTGGCGGATCTGCTCCGCCTCCGGCAGATCGGCAAACCCGATCTCCATCAGTTCGGCCAGGCCGGCTCGAAAGAAGGGTGCATCCGCCGCGAAGAAGTCCGCCAGTCCCCGATCGATGAAGTGGACCGCCCCGGCCTCCCGGGCCCCGATCCCGTCGACCGACGGTATGAGGCGAGTCACCAGCGCCTCGAGCGTCCGCCCTTCGTCGGCGTTGAAGAAGCGCAGGGGCTCCCCATTCAGCGCATCCTCGCGGGCGCAGGCCGAGAGGGAGGCCAGCAGAGGCAGGTGCAGCGAGAGCCAGCCGCCCCCCGCCAGCCGCATCGATCGGGTGAGAAATTCGCGCCGCGAGGGGGGAGGCGCGGACGATGCCACAGACACATCCGGTGCGAGAGAGCGGTCCATCGTACATCTCCCGGGGTTGGGCCGCGGTCCACGCCCCCGACACCGGGGGCGTCAGCCCGCTGCGCTCGAACGGCCGATCGGGACCCGTGGGACTCGGGGAGCCCCGCAGACGACCGGTCGTTCGAAACCGATCGTACGACAACACCGGGGGCACGACAAGAGCACCGTCCGGGCCCCGCTTTGCCGGGTTTCCCCTCCCCACCTACATTCTCCGGGAATCCATACGGACGTTCCGGCCCTGCGCGCGTTGGGCACGCATCGACGACCGGTCCGCCCCTTGCGAGGATGCCTGTGACCAATCGACGCGACTTTTTGCGAACCACCACGCTGGCGAGCGGAGCCGTGGCAATGGGGCTCCGGCCGGGATCGACCGCCTCTGCGGCATCCGCCTCCGGACGCCCCTCCCACCCGCCTCCCCGCCGCCGGCTCCGCCTGCTGATCCTGGGGGGCACGGGATTCATCGGCCCGCACCAGGTTCGCTATGCGCTGGATCGGGGGCACGAGGTCACGATCTTCAATCGAGGTCGATCCGCGCCGGGGATGTTTCCGGGCGCCGAGGAACTGATAGGGGACCGGGAAGCCGGAGAGCTCGACGAGCTGCGGGGACGAAGCTGGGACGCCGTCATCGACAACTCCGCCTCGCGCTCCGACGCACCCGCCTGGGTTCGGGACTCGGCGACCCTCCTGAAGGATCAGGCGGAACAGTACCTGTTCATCTCGACACGCTCCGTATTCCGGGACCTGAGCGCCGTGCCGGCCACCGTCGATGCCCCCCTGCTGACCCGGGAGACCACCTCGGGGTGGAGCGAGGGGCAGCCGTACCCCTACGGCCTGGCGAAGGCGCTCGCCGAAGGAGAGGCCCAGGCGGCGTTCGGAGATCGGACCACCATCGTGCGCCCCGGACTCATCGTCGGGCCCGGAGACGAGACGGACCGCTTCACCTACTGGCCGGTGCGGATCGAGCGCGGTGGCGAGATCCTGGCTCCCGGTGATCCCGAGAACGACCGGATCCAGGTGATCGACGTGCGCGACCTGTGCGAGTGGGTGATCCGCCTGTGCGAGGACCGGACATACGGGACCTTCATGGGGATCGGGCCCGAGAAGGGCCGCTCGATGGCCGAGTTCCTGTACGGCATCGCGGGGGCCACGACCGCCCCCCTGTCGTGGACCTGGGTTCCGCGGGAGTTCCTGGCCGAGCACGGATTCCGGCCCTACGGAGAGATGCCCGTCTGGCGCCCTCCCACCCCGGGCTTCGAGGGCTTCGCGCGCTTCGACCTTTCCCGCGAGGTCGCCGCCGGGCTCACCTTCCGTTCGCTGGCGGACACGACCGCCGCAACCCTCGAGTACCACCACGCCCGCCCGGCGGAGCGCAGGGCCCGGCTGCGGGCCGGCGCGAGCGCCGAGGCCGAGGCCGAAGTCCTGCGCGCCTGGCATCGAAGCCGGGCCTCCTGAGTCGATATCGCGCCCAATGACCCTCGACGAACTGGATCAGCGGATCGCCGCCTTCATGGATCGGTGGGGCATCGTCTCCCTGCGGATCTCGCTGGGGGTGATCTTCATCTGGTTCGGGCTGCTTAAGCCGCTCGGGTACTCGCCCGCGGAACCACTCGTGATCGCCACGGTCGGGTGGCTCCCCCTCTTCGATTCCGGCCAGTGGCTCGCGCTGATCGGCTGGTGGGAGGTCCTCATCGGGATCTGTTTTCTCGTCCGGCCGGCCCTCCGCGTGGCGATCGCGCTGCTGCTGCTTCAGATGGGGGGGACCTTCATGCCCCTCGTGATCCTCCCCGAGGTCACCTTCCAGCCGGGCGGCTTCCCCTGGGCGCCGACCATGGAGGGCCAGTACATCGTCAAGAACCTCCTGATCCTCTCCGCCGCCCTCGTGGTGGGCGGGACGGTCCGGAGCCGGACTCGCGACGAGGCCGACTGACGCGGGTCACTCCGGAGCCGGCGGGGGTCACTCCGGAGCCGGCGGGGATCACTCCGGAGCCGGCGGGGATCACCCCGGAGCCGGCGGGGTCGGGATGCGTGCGGTCCGTCGCGGCGGGGAACCCCTTCTCCTCACTAGACGGTTCGTTTTCGGACGCTTGCACTCTAAAGCGTCCTATAGAACGCCAAGTCCACAACCGTCGATTTCGGTGAGGAACGATTGTGGGTTCCGGCTCATATACGACCCGTTTCCATGCCACCGTCGCTGCGGGACCCCACGCGTGCGGACTTTCGGTTCCCGTCCCAGGGTGAACGGGTTGGGTGTCAGGGAACGCATGGCTCGCTGAAGATGCAGGGCGCGTCGAGGCCGGATAGCCTGAACTGAAGGGGTTGGCTGGCAGGAGAGGTAGAGCGCCGGAATTCACCAGATGCGCCCCCTCGGGCGTTTTCGGGATCCCCCTGGTGCGGCGAATTCGCTCACCCCCTTTTAGATTGGGGCCGACTCGATCGTCCGCATCCTCCCCCTCCGACCCCCGTGCCGTCGCCCATGAGTCTACGCCTGCTGAAAATCCTGGTGTCAGAGGACCAGTGTGATCGACTGCTCGAGATCCTAGAGGAGCAGCAAGTGAGCGTTCACTGGAGCACTCAGCTCGACGGCAATCGCATCGCGGTCGATGCGGTGATCGACGCGGCGGGCAATGAACCGCTCATGGACGCTCTGCAGGAGAACCTGTCCGGAAACGATGACTTCCGACTGCTGTTCTTCGAACTCCAGGCCACCCTGCCCCGGCTGGCGGATCCGGAGAAGGAGGCCGAGGAAGAGGCCGACGAGGAATCCGACGACACGGAGGAAGCGGACTCCCACGAGGACCGTGGACCGCATCGCGGGGAGAACAGAGGCTCCGACCCGGATGACTCGAGGCGCAGAAAGCCCCGTCGGGGCGGCCCTCATCCGGCCACCCCCGGGGATCCCGGCGACTTCATCCGCAAGGGCTCGTCGAGCCAGGAACGCTGGTGGTTCCCCAAGCGCATCAACCGCGAGGAGCTCTATACCGATGTGGCCGAAATGGCCCGATCCGATCCAAACTACATCCTCATGACCGCGCTTTCGGCCGTGGTGGCCACCGCCGGACTCCTGCTGGGAGACGGGGCGGTCATCATCGGCGCCATGGTGATCGCGCCCCTGATCGGCCCCTCGATGGGCGTGGCCTTCGCCACCACCCTCGGCGACATCGAGATGGGCTGGAAGAGCCTGCTGGCGAGCCTGAGTGGAGTCGCCACCGCCTTCGTGGTCTCGCTCCTGGCCGGACTCACCATGACCGTGGACCCCGAGGGCGCCGAGATCTTCGGTCGCACCCGGCTCACCTTCGAGCACGTCGCCCTGGCGCTGGCGGCCGGTGCCGCGGGCGCCCTCGCCCTGACCCAGGGGAAGGGGGCGGGGCTGGTGGGGGTCATGGTCGCGGTCGCCCTCCTGCCCCCACTGGCGAATGCGGGCCTTCTTCTGGGCGACGGGCACGTCACCGAGGGCCTAGGAGCGCTGGTGCTCGTGGTCGGCAACGTCGTGTGCGTCAACCTGGCCGCCACAGCCACGTTTCTCCTGATGGGGGTGCGTCCGAACACCTGGTGGGAGGACACCGTCCGCAAGCGGGCCGTGTGGCTGGCCGCCCTGCTCTGGGGCCTGATGCTCGCGGCGCTCCTCGCAATCGTCTGGTTCACCTGGGGGGGCGAGGCCCCCAGTCTGTAGGGTGGATGCCTTCACTGACCACGTTTCGGAGTGCGCCGACCGCATCGCCGGTGCCGGCGGCCCACTGGTTCGACCCGCAACCTCAAAAGACCCGCAGCGCCGGGGGGCCGGCCCGACTGCGCAGGAAGGCCGCATCCGTCCGGTCGGAGAAGGCGTCGAGGTACCTCTGCCGCCACCCGTCCAGGAAGTCGGCGCTCGATTCCTCGCGAACGAGCGCCCAGACCGAGCCCCCGAACCCCGCACCGAAGGGAGAGGCGGCCACCGCACCCAGGGCCAGCGCTTCGAGTGTCAGGGCCTCGGTTTCGGGGGTATCGTGGGCGAGGGCCTCGACCGCCGCGCGGTGCGACGCCCGGACGCTTCGGCCGAAGGCCTCGAGGTCGCCCGCCTTGAGTGCGCGGGCGGCCGAGGGTACGTGAAGTCCGATCTCGTCGGCGAACTGTGCCGCCCGGTTCAGGAGGACCCCGGGGGGAAATCTCAGGTGCCGGGATTCGCGCAGCACCTGCCCGAGTCGGATCAGCGCGCCGGGACCGGCTTCCAGCACCGCCCCGAGATGGGCGAAGCCGGCGTCCGGTCCGTGAACACTCGCGGCTGCACCCCTCCACAGATCCATGATCGCCTCGGGCTGCGCGGCCAGCCGGTTGTATCGGTCCCGCACGGACCCTGCCTTCGGTGCCGAGACCCCGCTCGAGGCCAGGGCGAAGGTCCACCCGTCCGGCATCGGCACCACCCCCTCGTCCCGGGTGGGCCGAAAGGCGAACTGGGCCACGGTTCCCGGTCGGGCGCAGAGGATCGCGGTGTGGTCCTGGCTCCCCCCGTCCGAGCCCACCCCCCGGCACCCCAAGCCCCCGGTCAGCGCCCCGAAGGGCCGACCCGCCACGACCCCCGCCAGGTACAGCGCAAAC